>JBBIKC010000007.1:0-91633 GCA_037445635.1 Chloroflexota bacterium | reverse complement strand
TCAGACCGTCGTGAGACAGGTCGGTCTCTATCCGCTGTGGGCGTAAGGGATTTGAGAGGAGCTGCTCCTAGTACGAGAGGACCGGAGTGGACTGACCTCTGGTGTGCCAGTTGTCATGCCAATGGCATCGCTGGGTAGCTATGTCGGGCAGAGATAACCGCTGAAAGCATCTAAGTGGGAAACTCGCCTCAAGATGAGATCCCTGTATTCCTGTAAAGGAGTAAGACCGCAGGTAGACCACCTGCTATATAGGCAGCAAGTGTAAGCATGGTAACATGTTGAGCTAAGCTGTACTAATGGTCGAGGGCTAATCCCGTGGTGCGGAGAACTTGGTACTCTTTTCTACACACAGTGAAACTATTCAGAACCAACGTTGTGAAAACGTCCCTTGGTGATTCGAGCGGCGGGGGTACACCCGGTCTCATCCCGAACCCGGCAGTTAAGCCCGTCAGCGCCGATGGTACTTGGAGGGCGACCTCCTGGGAGAGTAGGTCATTGCCAAGGGACTTTTCTTTTGGTTGGGTGTGTAGTATAATTTTTACGACTTGGCCGCAGGGACTCCGGTTGTCCCTCCTTAACACCGACGAGGAGAGTAAAGCGCAGGACTGATCGCAAGGATGATTTTGCTGGTCACGGCTTGTAACCACCTCGGCTGAGTCGCGCTCGCCGAGGTTTTTTTCCTGGCGCGGATGACCTTCCGAATGGAAGGAGGTGAACAAAGTTGGCAGTGGTTAACTTACGCTCCGGCGAATCACAGGACTCCCTGCTCAAACGCTTTCGTAAGAAGGTCGTGAAGAGCGGTGTGTTGAGCACGGTTCGCCGCAAGCGCTGGTTTGTCTCCAAGAGCGAACAGCGCCGCATGGAAAGGAAGAAGGCCGCGCGTCGCATCAAGCGGCGCCAGTTCAAGGAAGTCGAGTAAGCGGGCCCGGGAGGGCGTATGGCTAAAGATGACAACAAGATAAAGATGGAGGGCACGGTTATCGAGGCGTTGCCTGGAACTCAATTCCGGGTGAAACTCGAGAACGGCCACGAGGTGCTTGCCTATCTCTCCGGCAAGATGCGCAAATACTACATCCGCATCCTGCTGGGCGACCGGGTACAGGTGGAAATGTCCCCGTACGACCTGACGCGCGGCCGCATCACCTTCCGCCAGCGCAAGATGGTCGAGGCTTCCGTCGAATAAAAACAGCCAGGCGCACTTATCGGAATTTACAGCCCCAGGCAATTTGCCTGGGGCTGTTTTTGTTACGGCAGGTATCTGAAGGAGTTCAGCACCTTCATGTAATTGGCACGCTCGAATGCGGCCGGCTCAGCCACGGATTTACGACTCATACTGCCCTGCATCTGTTTGATGGACTGGTATTCGCGCATCTCCATCCAGCCGCTCAACTCGTTCAGCATGGACGGAATGACTTGGATTCCGTTATGCAAAAGGTGGGAGGCCATCATGGCGGCCTTTGCCCCGGCCATCATGGCTTTTAGGACATCCTGCACGGAATGCACGCCGCTGGTCAGGGCGAAGTCTGTGTTGACTGTGCCATGCAGGATCGAGATCCAGCGCAGGGGCAGGCGCATTTCCGCGGAGGTGCTCAGGTCGAGGCTGGGGACGATTTCCAGCGTGTCCAGGTTGAAATCAGGCTGGTAGAAGCGGTTGAATAGAACCAGCCCATCCGCCCCCGCCTCTGCCAGCCGTTTCGCGAAATGCGGCAGGGACGTATAGAACGGACTCAGTTTGACGGCTAGCGGTATCTTGATGTTGGATTTCACGTCGGCCACGAGTTCCACCTGCGCGTCCTCGATCTCCGCCGCGGGTAGGGCGGGATCGGCCGGGATGTAGTACAAGTTCAGTTCCAGCGCGTCCGCCCCGGCGTCCTGGATGCGGCGGGCGTATTCCACCCATCCGCCTTTGGATACGCCGTTCAGGCTCCCGATCACCGGGATGTTCACGGCCTTTTTCAGCGCGGTGATGTGGCCGAGGTACTTTTCGGGAGTCAGCGCGTAGGTGCCGAGGTCGGGCAGGTAGGACATGGCTTCGGCGAACGAGTCGCTGCCGCGCGTAAGGTAGTGATCGAGTTCGAGGCTTTCGTGGATAATCTGCTCCTCGAACAGCGAATACATGACCACGGCCGCGATGCCCGCCTCTTCCAGTTGGCGGACGGTTTCCACTTTTTTGGAGAGGGGCGAGGCTGAGGCGACAAGCGGGTTTTTTAGACGTAGGCCAAGATAGGTCGTGGAAAGATCGGTCATGTCAGTCTCCTACTTTTCTTCGGCTTTGTCCCCGCCGTTGTAGTGCATGGCGGCCATCTGCTGGTACAGCGTCCAGCGCGATTTGATGTCGCGGCGCGCCTGGTCGAGCAGTCGTTCGGCGCGCTCCTCGTCGCTCTGGAGAAGCATCTTGTAACGCGTCTCGTTGTAAACGTAATCCTCGAGGCGGACGGTGGGCTCTTTCGATTCGATGATGAGCGGATTCTTGCCTTCAAGCGCCAGACGCGGATCGTAGCGGTACAACGGCCAGTGGCCGGACTGGACAGCAAGTTTCTGCTGGTCGAGGCCGCGCGCCATGTCGTATCCGTGCGCGATGCAGTGACTGTAGGCGATGATCAGCGACGGGCCGTCGTAGGACTCGGCTTCGAGGAAGGCTTTGAGCGTCTGCTGGTCGCTGGCGCCCATGGCCACGCGCGCCACGTAGACGTAGCCGTAGGCCATGGCGATCAGGCCCAGGTCCTTCTTGGGCAGTCCCTTGCCGCTCATGGCAAATTTGGCGACCGCAGCGCGCGGCGTGGATTTGCTGGCCTGTCCGCCGGTGTTGGAATACACTTCGGTGTCCAGCACGAGGATGTTCACGTTGCGGCCGCTCGCCATCACGTGGTCGAGGCCGCCGTAGCCGATGTCGTAGGCCCAGCCGTCGCCGCCGATGATCCACACGGATTTCTTGACGAGGCTGTCGGCCACCGAGATCAGGTCTTTGGCGCGGCTGTCTTTGCTCTTGGCGAGTTTTATCTTCAATTGTTCCACGCGCTCTCGCTGGTCGCTGATGCCCGCTTCGGTGGACTGATCGGCGTTCAGGATCGCGGCGACCAGGTCTGCACCCAGTTCTTTCTCAAAGGCGGTCAGCAGTTCGCGGGCGTACTCGTTTTGCTTATCGAGCGTCAGTCTCATGCCGAGACCGAACTCGGCGTTGTCTTCAAAGAGGGAGTTGGACCAGGCCGGGCCGCGTCCGTTGGCGTCTTTGGCCCAGGGTGTGGTGGGCAGGTTGCCGCCGTAGATCGAGGAACAGCCTGTCGCGTTCGCCACAATGGCGCGGTCGCCGAACAGTTGCGAAACCAGTTTTACGTAGGGCGTCTCGCCGCAGCCCGCGCACGCGCCGCTGAACTCGAACAGCGGACGCAGGAGTTGCGAACTCTTAATCGTGCCGGGGTTGACCAGCTTCCTGTCCGCGTCTGGAATGGACAGGAAGAAATCCCAGTTTTTGCTCTCCGCCTCTCGCAGGGGCGGCTGGGATGCCATATTGAGCGCCTTGCGGCCGGCCTGGCTCTTGTCCTTGGCAGGGCAGACCTCCACGCACAGCGTACAGCCGGTGCAGTCTTCGGGCGAGATCTGCACGGTGTAGGCCGTGCCGGGGAACTCCTTGAACTTACCTTCCGTGTGTTTGAACGTAGCCGGCGCGTTCTTCAATAGCGCGGGGTCATAGACTTTGTGGCGGATCACGGCGTGCGGGCAGACCATCACGCACTTGCCGCACTGGATGCACAAGTCGGGCTCCCAGACCGGGATGTCGAGCGCCAGGTTGCGTTTTTCCCATTGCGTCGTACCAGATGGGAACGTCCCGTCGACCGGCAGCGCGCTGACCGGGACGTTATCGCCGTCGAAGGCGATCATCGGCCCGAGCACGTCCCGGACGAAGCCGGGGGCTGTCTCCGGGACCGGTGCGCGGCGCGTCGCCCGGGCCGTGACCTTGCCGGGCACCTTGACCTCGTGCAGGTTTGCCAGGGTCTGGTCCACCGCCGCGAAGTTCATTTTCACCACGGCTTCGCCGCGCTTGCCGTAAGTCTTCTCGATGGCGTGCTTGATCTCGGCGATGGCCTGTTCGCGCGGCAGGACGCCCGAAATGGCGAAGAAGGCCGTCTGCATGATGGTATTGACGCGCTGGCCCATGCCCGCCTTTTCGGCCACATCGTAACCGTTGATGACATAGAACTTGAGATTCTTCTCGAGAATAGCCTGCTGGACCTCGCGCGGCAGGTGATCCCATACCTCTTCCGGGCCGTACAGGCTGTTGAGCAGGAATACGCCGCCCGGCTTGGCGTACTTCAGCATGTCGAAGCGCTCGAGAAAGTTGAATTGGTGGCAGGCCACAAAGTTGGCCTGGTTGGGTTCGATGAGATAAGGCGCCTGGATCGGCTTGGGACCGAAGCGCAAGTGCGAAGTGGTCATCTGGCCGGACTTCTTCGAGTCGTACACGAAGTAGCCCTGTGCGAAATTCTCCGTCTCCTCGCCGATGATCTTGATCGAATTCTTGTTGGCGCCCACGGTCCCGTCCGAGCCGAGGCCGAAGAACAGACAGCGCACCGTATCGGCGTGTTCGACCGAGAACGAAGGATCGAACTCGAGGCTGGTGTGCGATACGTCGTCAATGATGCCGACCGTGAAATGTTTCTTTGGTTCGGGTTTGGCCAGTTCGTCCAGCACCGCCTTGACCATGGCCGGGGTGAACTCCTTGGAAGACAGGCCGTAGCGCCCGCCGGTGACCTTGATCTGGCCGCGTCCGGCCTCGACCAGCGCATTGACCACGTCGAGATAAAGCGGTTCGCCGCCCGCGCCGGGTTCCTTCGTGCGGTCCAGCACGGCGATGGATTTGACGCTGGCTGGGATGGATTTGGAAAAATGCTCGAAAGAGAAGGGACGATACAAGCGCACGCGCACCGCGCCGACCTTCTCGCCTCTATCGGCCAGATATTTGACCGTCGCTTCGGCGGTCTCGCCCCCCGAACCCATGATGACCACCACACGCTCGGCCTCGGGATGTCCGCTGTAATCGAACAGGCGGTACTGCCGACCGGTGATCTTGGCGAATTTGTCCATCGTCTCCTGAACGATGCGTGGGACGGCCGCGTAGAACGGGTTGACGGTCTCGCGCCCCTGGAAGTAGACATCGGGATTTTGGGCGGTGCCGCGCACGACCGGATGTTCCGGGGAGAGAGCCCGCGCCCGGTGGGCGCGAATCAACTCTTCGTCCAGAAGGCTGCGCAGGTCGTCGTCCGCCAGTTCCTCGATCTTGGCGACCTCATGCGAGGTGCGGAATCCGTCGAAGAAATGCAGGAAGGGGACGCGCGCCTTGAGGGTCGCGGCCGCGGCGATGGCGGCGAAGTCGTGCGCCTCCTGCACCGAGCCCGAGCTCATCAGCGCCCAGCCCGTCTGGCGGACGGCCATCACGTCCTGATGGTCGCCGAAGATCGAAAGGGCGTGCGCCGCGATAGCGCGCGCCGCTACGTGAAAGACGGTGCTGGTGAGTTCGCCGGCGATCTTGTACATGTTGGGGATCATCAAGAGCAGGCCCTGCGACGCCGTGAAAGTTGTGGTGAGCGCACCGGTCTGCAACGCGCCGTGCACCGCGCCCGCCGCGCCGCCCTCGGACTGCATCTCAATCACAAGGGGCGTTGTGCCCCACAGGTTCTTCTTTTTCTTCGCCGCCCACTCGTCGGCGAATTCGCCCATCGCTGATGAGGGGGTGATCGGATAAATGGCGACCACTTCGCTGAGGCGGTAAGCGACCGAAGAAGTGGCCTCGTTGCCGTCAATGGTGACGATGTTGCGTTTCATGCTGTCTCCTTGAGTGAACAGGTTTGGTCCCGGTGTGTCCTTCGGCTTTGATGCGCTTCGCTCAGGACGAACTTGGCCACCGCACCTGATTTTTACCAAACGTGAATTCTATCACGATTAAATATAGATACTGTTACAGGTAAGTGTATTCCCGCTGCAGGGCAGGTGTAAGTAATTTTCTGCATAAAAAAACCTGCGGCTTGTCACCATTTCGGACAAAACACCGCAGGTTTGTGAAGAATGAGGTCAAGAGACCTTATTTCAGATATTTCTTCGCCAGGAACAATGCCGCCAGCGACTTTGCATCCGGCACTTCGCCTCGTTCCGCCATTTGAATCGCCTCCTCAACCGGGATCTTCTCCACGCTGAGAAATTCGTCCGCGTCCGCCTCGAGCGGATCGTGCGTCAAGTCCCTCGCGAGATACACGATCATGAACTCGGTCGAATAGCCGGGCGCCAGGAAGAATTCGCCGATCTTTTCCAGTTTCCCGGCCGCGAAGCCGGTCTCCTCGCGGATTTCGCGCGCCGCGCAGACCAGCGGATCCTCACCCTCGTCCAGCGTCCCGGCTGGCAGCTCGAGCAAATCCTTCGCTGCAGCGTGACGGTACTGCCGCACGAACAGCAGGTTGCCGTCCGCGTCGACCGGAATCAAAACCACCGAGCCGCCGTGCTCGATGATGTCGAATTTCGTCTCGCGGCCGTCGGGCGCTTTCAGCCAGTCACGGCGGATGGCAAAGGCGCGGCCTTTAAGCAGGGTTTCAGTGCGGAGCAACTCGAAAGTCATGGTTCCTCTTCAAAACATATCGGAAATAACCATCCCAGTGGTGTCTTCGAACCGTTCAAAAGGTTAAATGGCAACCTTCGGGACGTTTTTTTCTTATTCTTGCCTCGCGCCGAGCGGAGCACCGGCGGAGACGAGGCAGGAGGTCAAAAACGCCCAGGCGTTTTGCCTGGGCATTGATAGGGCCGATCATTCCGGGATGTTGAGTTTCTGCCCGACGGTCAGGGGCGTGCCGAGGGAGATGTTATTAACCTGTGCGATGCGGGCTGGATCCACATCGCCATATTTGCAGGCGATGCTGTAAAGCGTCTCGTCCGAGGATATAACGGTGTAAGTAGCCGGGTGAGGCAGGAGGGCGCGGTCCGCGGGGAAGGCGCCGGTTTGAGGGATCTTAAGCGTTGTGCCGGGCATGTACAAACTGCCGTCGCTCAGGCCGTTCAACGCCAGCAGTTCGTCAGGGTTCACATTGAAGCGGCGCGCAATGCAATAGGGAAATTCACCCGCTTGCAGCGTGTACGTTGCCGGGCGAGTCACAGGAATCGGTGTGACGCTGGGTCCCGTCGTGGGCGTGGCCGTGGTGGGAGCAGGCGTCACTGTAATCCCGACCGGCAGGGGAGTATCCGTTGCAGTGGCAGGCGTCACTGCTGTGCCGGGTGTATTCGACGGGATGACCGTCCCGGCTGTGGCCGCGGCCGCCACCGCGGTGCCTGTGCCGAACGCAGCCAGCATGGACATGGGATCACTTCCCGTCGGCAGGGCCGTTGCGAACACACTCGTAGGAATGGGAGAAGGCGTGACCGCGGGCGCTTGTGAATAAGGCTGATTGCAAGCCGAGAGCGTGAACAGAATCAACGTGACCAGCGCCGCGAATTTTTTGTGAGACATAAGCTCTCCTCTTTCAATTTCATTTGAGGCGATGGTAGCACATGACCTTTAAAGCGTCAAGCCGCTGCGGATAGCCAATTAGGAGGAGGCTTACCGGCAGTTGAATTCGGACAAAAGTTCCCCGGCTCGCGCGCGGACCCCGGCCTGGCCGCCGTTTTCCACGCGTTCCCACAGCTGACACAGCCCGCGGCGAATGCCTGCATCCTCGGCGAACGCCCGAAGAGAGAGTTCTTCGGCCGATTGCAAATCCCCGGTTCGTGCATACGCCTCGATAAAGGGCAGCCACTCGAAGGGGTCGGTGGGGAGGAAGCCCCGTTGTTCCGCTTCCTCGCCCAGCGCGGCGACAGTTTCCCAGTCTCCTGTTTGCCTCGCCAGTTCGGCTTTTTCGTAGAAATAGCACCACGTGTGGGCAGGCTCCGCGCCGAACAGCGCAGCGGGCATTTGCGGGGCAGGCGCATCTGCCAGAATGCGGGACGGATCGGACAGGCGGATCGCGTCGGTCAGCGAAGAGGGTTGCCGGTGATAGACGGTCTCGTTGGCATAGACTGGATCGAGCACGCGCAGACATCCCTCGCGCGGGACGAGGATGACGAGGGCCGCGTCGGTGGCGCCGCGAAACGCCACAGTGCGAATGGGGAAAGTCACCGGCGCGCCCGGCTCGAGGTCTGGCAGGACGCGGCCGCCCAGCCGTTTTTCGGTGTAAACCAGCGCGTACGGCACGTCATCTCGCGGCTGGTAGTCCGGTGCGTACATCCAGTTGAGCGGCGCGGTCATCGAGAGGTCGGTCTCATAATCCAGGGGCATTTCGTGTGTGAGCAGGAGCGTGCCGGGCCGGAGGGCGGGGATGCGCCAGGCCATTTGCCAGTAGATGGCGCGCTGGCTCTCCCAGTCGCGGCGGAAGATGTTGGCATTGAGAAATTGTTGGCCGACCGAGAGCGCCGCGAGCAGGCTTGCGAGGATGATGCGAACGCGCTCGTTGCGAATCAGTTCGAGCCCGCCGGCAACGAGCAACGCCGCGCCGAGCATCATGCTGACCATGAAACGATCGTAACTGGACTGCAGGGTGAGTGGGAGGTTTGCGGCCCATGAAGGCAGTCGTCCAAAGAGGATGCCAGCGAGGCCGATAGCGATGGCAATTTTGAACCATGAGGATGATGTAGGTGATGGAGTAAGACGTAAACAGTAAAATGTAATGAGGAGGAATGTGAGCAGAATCAGTGCGATGGAGAGCAGAGACGATGGGGCGGTTGGACTTTCCGCGAGATGTGCGAAGACTTGCACCCACGCAAGAAAGCCCGCTTTGTAAACGGCCTCGCCCATGGCTGGGAAAATTTGCAGAATGGCAAGGGATGAACTGGCGGGTTCGAGGTCTATGCCATAGGAATTGTATGGACCGAAGGTGTAATAATAAAAAAGCCAGGCTGCGTTCACGATCCAGATCAGCAGGTAGGGCAGCCAGAGCTTGAGCGAGTGGATGAGGCGGGTGCGGAAGCCTTGGGCGGTCTCGCCTGCACCGTGCTCGTCTTCGTGAACGAGTGTCCAGATGAAGAAAAAGCGCATGGCTTCCAGGCCAAAGAAATATTCGGTGGGGAAGAGTCCGCAAACGAGGAACAGGAGGGCCAGCGCAGTCAACGCGTGGAAGCGCGCCTGGTGGTGGATCGCGCGGGCGGTGAATCCAAAAGACAGCAGGTAGAAGATGAGCGGGATGAGTTCCTGGTTGATGTGGGTCAGGGCTACCCACTGCTGGCTGTAACCGGGGAAGACCAGGAAGAAGAGAGCGGCGGTGAGTGTCTGGCGTTTATGATGGGGCCAGATATTGTCGAACGCCCACCACGCGGCGAGGCCGGTCAGGAAGCGGATGAGAACGCCGAAGACCTGCCAGATAAACGGGTTTTCGGGGAGCAGGGAGGTGGTCAGGTAGAAGATGGGGGCGAGAAAGGGGCGGAATGGCTCGAAGGCGGGAAAGAATTCTGCCGGGCCAAGAAAACGTGCGATCCATGCAAAGGGCCAATCGTCCCAGTAGAAGCCAGTGAAGGGAATGAGTAGTCCGTAGGAAAGGATTGAGACGAGGAGCAGGAATTTGGGTATCGAAGGATGCCGAGAGCGGTAATCCATTTCCCCGATTATAAGGGAAAAGGCAGGCGCTTTTTGTGACCGCCCGGCCTATTTCGAAGCCGGCCGGTTCATATCGCAGTCCGGAGGCGGTCGTAAGTTTTCCACGCGCCGGCCGGACAGAGGCAGCTCCCAATGAGGCCTGTGGTCCGCGAACAATCTATTACAAACTCGAATTATAATCTTACTTAACGACCCAAATTTCTATAGTTTTTTCGATTATCATAGGCCATTTGCACCTTGACGGTTGTGGCAATCTCAATAAAATAAATAATATTCTAAGGATTCAAATACTTGTTTCGTCTCATCTTGCTTCGCGGGGCATAGCCGTAAAATGCAGCCAATGCTCTGAAGTATTCCTGGTGAAAGCCTCGCGTCGGAAAGGAGTGGGCAGTCATGACCAGTAGAGTACAAGAACTTGCCGCTAAGATAGGTATGTCGTATGACGAGTTCATCGGGGAGATGCGGAAGCGCGGATGTAGCGAGCCTACCGCAATAAAAATCTGGAAAGGCACCTACGAGAATTTTGACGAGTTCGACGATAATGACATGTTTCTCAGTAATCTGCGGAAAGCCGCTTACGTCCTGAAAGTTAATACCGGCACGCTCCTGCCAAAATGAGTCTTTGGTGTGCGGTTACCCATCGGCATCAAGGACTTTCCTGGGGTAGAAGTGCGGCCCTGCCTGTCATTCATGGAGAGACCAAAGAATGAATAAGAAGATCGTCATCATTGATGATGACATCGAGTTCTGCAAACTGGTTGAGGTTATACTGGGTCCTCTTGGTCTCACTGTGTTCCAAGCCTTGTCGGGAGCAGATGGCCTAAAAAAAACTTATGAGATCCACCCCGATCTGATCATTTTGGATATTATGATGCCCGGCATGAACGGATTTGAAGTATGCGAACGGATACGCGAGATGTCGGATGTCCCCATTCTGATGTTGACTGCGCGGGCCGACGAGTCCGGCATCGTTCACGCATTTAAACTTGGTGTTGATGACTATATTAAAAAGCCATTTAATAGCAGCGAATTCGAGGCGCGAGTGCGTGCTCTATTGCGGCGTTCCAGCGCTCAGGCGGCAAGCAACAATCAGAAGATCACTCGTTATGCCGATTCTGTTTTGGAGATCAACCTGGATTCCCAAACGGTATTGCTTTGGGATAATCTAATTGATCTATCCATAAAAGAATACACCCTTCTTGCATACCTTGTACGCAACCTGGGCAAGGTCATCCCGCACCGGGAACTCTTTCGTGAGGTTTGGGGAGACCTGTACACCAATGATTCGTCCATGCTGGCATTGTATATACACTATTTGCGAAAGAAAATATCGGACGGCCAATATGGTCATCAATACATCCGTACGCATTGGGGGCGAGGGTATTTGTTTGCACCGAGAAAAGACAGCTGATTCTGTCTAACCTGTTTTCCCACCGATAAAGAAAGCCTGCCTTTAATCTTCTGAACGAGACATATTTGCTTTTGGCAGGGGTGTGTATTGTATGCAAATTCAAATTGTGATCTCGATGCGGAGACGGTCGAGCAGCCCGTAAGGGCATACACCTGACGCAAGTGCAGGTGTTGGGACCCCATCGCCTACTCAACCACCTGCCACACTATGTGCTTACAGGCCTAATCTCTCTGCAGGACCGTCCGAGAACATTTGGGGATAGCAAGTTAGGCTCCCCTTGCTTAAATATTTTGGGATGTATACGGGGATTACTTCTGTGTTCTTCCTTATCGGCACGGCACAGCAGGCAGGGCGATTCAAATAATTTCAAATAAATATCCAAGGTGAAAAAATACTTTTTCTGTTAAATTGTAATCGAAATAGTGTAGACAAACTGTGACAATCGCTCGAATCCGCATCGTACATTGAGGTGCAAAGAAATACCGTTCAATCCAATCGAGGCTAAAGCACCGGCCGCAAGCAGGTTTCTAGCCAGACCGGATCACAAAATCGCTATGGCTTTCGGCGCTCTCAGTAAAACATGGAATGGCCATTGTGACTGGTAATCAAGACAAGTTGATGAAGAGGTTTAACATGGAGAACGAGATGTTCATTTCCACTAGAATGGAAGATGATCAAAATCTGATGCGAATCGTTGCTGCGAGAGCAGACGGTTACTACACCATCAAGCGCATCCTTGATTTTGTGATCGCGCTGACTGTGCTGGTCGTTTTCTTCCCTGTCATGATCCTCATTGGCTTGCTGATTTATATTTACTCGCCGGGCCCGATCCTGTTTGTGCAAGAGCGGGTTGGTGCCGTCCGGCACCGTGATGGGATGCGTACAAAATGGGTCAGGAAAGATTTCAAACTCTATAAGTTCCGGACAATGAAATTGAACGCAGATCCGTCTATTCATCGCGCTTATGTGAAGGCCCTGATTGAAAACGACGAAAAGCAAATGGCGACCATTCAAGGCAAGGAAGTCACGACGCGTAAATTGGTTGACGATCCGAGAATCATTGGCCCCGGTAAATTCTTGCGAAAATACAGTCTCGACGAGTTGCCTCAGTTTTATAACGTACTTCGCGGCGACATGAGCATAGTAGGCCCGAGGCCCGCTATACCCTACGAGGTGGAGATGTTCAAGTCGTTTCATATGCAGCGCCTGGAAGCCCAGCCGGGAATCACGGGTTTGCAGCAGATTACAACCCGTTCCTCCGCTGATTTCAATCAGCAAATTCAGAAGGATATCGAGTACATTAAGAACCAATCCCTCTGGCTGGATCTGCTGATCATCTTGAAAACACCTCTGGCAGTCATCTCAACGAGAGGCGCCCATTAGTAAAGGGAAGGAGTTCCAGTATGAACGAAGTAAGGGTCGGTGTTATCGGATTTGGCTATTGGGGTCCCAACCTCGCCCGGAACTTTTTCGATCTTCCGACGGCGGAGTTGGTCGCGGTTGCAGACGCCAAGGAGGAGCGATTGGAACGCGCTCGGTCGTTCTACCCACAAGTAGTAACGACGAAAAACTACCAGGCTCTCTTTGATTTAAAGTTGGATGCTGTAGTAGTGTCAACACCTCCAGTCACGCATTTCCCCATCGCCAGGGACTGTCTGCTCCACGGTTTGCATGTGCTTATCGAAAAGCCCATGACACTCAACAGTCAGCATGCCGAGGAATTGATCGAGTTGGCCGACGCGAAGGGTCTGACGTTGATGGTGGGGCACACCTTCGAGTATAACTCTGCGGTCATTGCGTTGAAAAAGTACATTGACAGTGGTGAACTGGGCAAAATCTATTATTTTGATACTGCAAGACTGAATCTGGGTCTCTTTCAGAGGGACTCCAATGTACTTTGGGATTTGGCCCCGCACGATATTTCTATTCTGCTCAGTTTGATCGGCGAGAATCCGATTTCGGTGAGTGCTCAGGGTATGCATTGCGTCTCTGATGGAGTCTACGATGTCGCCTATCTAAATCTGATATTTCCTAATCAGATACCTGCCTATGTACATGTAAGCTGGCTGGATCCTTGTAAGGTCAGGCGTGTTACCGTGGTTGGCAGCAAGAAAATGGCGGTTTATAACGACATCGAAAGCGAGCAAAAGATCAAACTATATGACAAGGGTGTCGAAGCCCCACCCTATACGAATGGTTTTGGCGAATTCCAGTATAATTATCGCTCCGGGGATATCACCATACCTAAGATTCGGATTACGGAGCCGCTACGAGAGGAATGCCAGCATTTCCTCGACTGTATTATCAATCATTCGGAACCTAATAGTAGCGGCCGTGACGGCCTGCGCGTGGTGAAGATACTCGAGGCGGCCCAAAAATCCATCGCCAATGGTTCGATGCACGAGGTGATCCAATGGTAAATGCAGAGTACGCGCGGATTTCATCGGATGTCAAGCTGGGACAAAACGTCAGAATCTTCGCGTTTGTCAATTTGTACGGATGTGAGATCGGCGACGAGTCCAAGATCGGCGCCTTTGTAGAGATCCAGAAGGGCGCACGCATAGGGAAAAGGGTAAAGGTTTCGAGCCACACCTTTATATGCGAGGGTGTCACCATCGAAGACGAGGTTTTCATCGGCCATGGCGTGATGTTCATCAATGACAAATATCCTCGGTCTACGACCGAATCGGGTGCAATACAGTCAGAGGCGGATTGGCAGTGCATCCCGACGTTGATAAAAAGACGCGCCTCGATTGGTAGCAACGCCACCATCCTTTGCGGCGTAACGGTTGGCGAAGGCGCGTTGATTGGCGCGGGGAGCGTAGTGACCCGCGATGTTCCTGCCGGCGCCGTTGTTGCAGGCAACCCCGCGCGGCCCATCCAGAATCGAAAATCCAAAAAGTGAGGAAAAATGAGCGTCCCTTTGATTGACCTGACGACCCAACATCAGAAACTTCAGCCGGAGATAAATCGAGCGATCCAGGGAATTTTTGATCGCGCGGACTTCATTCTGGGACAGGACGTGACCCGTTTCGAAGAGGAGTTTGCCTCCTACTGTGGAGCCAAGTATGCCGTCGGCGTAGATAACGGACTTTCGGCTCTCGAACTGAGTTTGCGCGCCTTTGGCGTTGGGCCCGGCGATGAGGTGATCGTTCCTACTCATACGTTTACGGCCACGGCAGCGGCGATCACATTCACAGGGGCCAAGCCTGTATTTGTCGACGCGGACCCCCTCACGTTCAACATTGACACGACGAAGATCGAAGACGCGATCACGCCGCGTACCAAAGCGATTCTTCCGGTTCATCTCTATGGGCTTCCGGCTGACATGAACATGATTCTGGGGATCGCAGAAAAACACGGTTTAGTTGTGATCGAGGATGCCTGTCAGGCTCATGGTGCGAAATACAAGGGCATGATGACAGGCAGTATGGGGAATGCCACTGCCTTTAGTTTCTATCCCACGAAGAATTTGGGTGCCTGCGGTGATGGGGGTATTGTCACCACTAATAATGAGAAGGTGGCTGATACAATCCGTGCCCTGCGGAATTGCGGCCAAAGGGTCAAGAATGTTCATGAACTGAGACCAGCCAATCATCGCCTGGATACCATCCAAGCGGCGATCCTTCGGGCGAAATTACCGCACCTGAATGAGTGGACAGAAGCGCGCCGGCGGTTGGCGGCATTGTATGATAAGCTGTTGGCGGGTTCGCCGGTTGTCACACCTGTTGAGCCCCCCGGATATCAGCATGTATATCACTTGTACGTCATCCGCTCGCAGAATCGCGATGCCCTGCAGGCGCACCTAAAGGAACGTGGTATTGGCACTGCGATCCATTATCCCACTCCTGTCCACCTGCAGCCTTTCTATGCAAAAAACGGACACACTCCCGGCCAGTTTCCGGTTGCTGAGAAGATCTGCAGTGAGATTCTCTCTTTGCCCATGTATCCAGAGTTGACCGAGGAGCAGGTAGAGATTGTCGCTTCGGAAATTGTGAGCCTGTCGGTATCCACTGTGTAAGAATGATGAAAATAATCCGGGCTCAAATTAAAAACAAAAGAAAACCGGCCATCTTGATTAGGAGTTGAGATGTGTCCCTGGTGTCTAGCTTCAGGGACAAGATAGTGCGCTGTAACATACATATACCATTCGAAGTCCGCAAACTCATGTTAGAACTGCGGAGCGCACTGGGGATGCCTTGAGTGCAACCTGGTGCTGATGAACTGCATCAGTGTATCATGGACTAATTGATGACATCATCCGCTCCGTTATTGTTGTGCTTAAAGGTTTTGATGAAAGAGAAAAAGAGTTCAAGGTTTTATCTAGTGTTCAGATGAAAGAGAGTGCAGAATATGGAGCTGATCGACCTGTTACGAGTCGTGCGTCGCTGGTTGTGGCTGATTGTTCTCGTTGTGGTTGTGACTGAGCTGGCGCTGTGGCTTGGAACGCGATCCGCGGCACCGGCGTATGCAGCCACTGTCAGGCTACAGATATCGGCGCCCCAGCGCGAGGAGGTGGCGGCATACGACCAGTACCGCTTCAACCCGCGCGATGAGATCACTGTCGCCATCAATAACCTGGTAGAGTTGTTACAGAGTGAGGATGTATACCAGCAGACCGCCAGCCAGCTCGGCCTGGATGGGGCAGATGCCCTCTATACGCTGGACGCGGAGCGGGCAAGCGACGCTGATTTCCTCAATGTGACCGTCGAAGCCCGGAGCCCTGAGCTGGCAGCGGCGATTGCCAACACGCATGTCGGCATTGCCATCGCCTACTACGGCGAATTGCGCGCCCAATCAACCTTGGCGGAGAAGGATCTCTTTGCCGGGCAGTTACAGGTGGCTGAAGAAGAACTCTGGGCTGCCGAGCGGACCCTGGCTGACTTTCGTATCCAGAACGGCATCTACTCACTCGAGAGTCAGATGTCCACGCAGCAAAGGCTTATCGAACAACTGCAATTGGAACGCGATCAGCGCTTGTTGGAACAGGCTGCCACGGCCGTCGATTCGGTTGGGGAGATTGATGTGCTGATTGCCCAACGCATGAAAGAACTGGATCAGTATGCGACTCTGGCTCCCCAATACTTCTTACTGACACAGAACGTAGAGCAAGCACGTGCAGTATATCAAGATATCCTGAGCAAATACAACCAGGCGGAGCTAATCGCTACTGAGATTCGGGCTGCCACTTTTATCCAGGTCATTAAGCCGGCATACGCGACAGGTGTGCCTGAGTCTAGCTGGCCCAAGTTGGCAGTGCTTGCCCTGGTTGGCAGTTTGGGGTTGGGAGTGATGCTGGCCCTTCTCTTCCAGTATCTCTCCAGCTCCCAGGTCGCGAGCGAGATTGTCCCAGAGAGCGATCACAAAACGTCGTCGCGCGGACGCCGTAGGACAGTGACGCAAAGCCAGGTATCTGATGACATGGAGAGCCATCAAATAAAGCCATCGCGCGAACATACGGGTCTAGAAATCTGGAAACGCATCAGCACCATATTCCGCCGGCGTGATCCCTCGCACGAGCGCGCCGATCTGGATGTGGAGCAGGAGTCCACTGCCATGCAAAGCCAGCATGATTCCGCAGAGACCAAAGCAGGATGAGGCTGTGACGATGGCTCAGAGCAGACAGATCGCCAGGCCAAATCAGATTATCCCCATCCCGTCCGCAGCTACTCCTGGAACGTACCGGGTATTGGGAATCGCCTTAGGCGCGCTTTGCCTGGGATCGCTGGCTGCTGGGTTGTACCTGGCGCCCGAACTGGCTACCTTGGGTCTTGTCATCCTCGGGCTTGGCCTGCCGGTCGTGTTCCTGCTTTGGTACCGGCCTGAGGTAGGATTGCTGGCGCTTATCTTTTTGTCAGGCAGTTTTATCCCACAAAGTGTCGTGGATTTGCGTTTGCCGATCGGCGGTGGCCTGGACCTGCGTGATATGGCCCTGATCGGACTATTTGGGCTTGTCTTCCTGCAGCAACTGAACCGCGGGACACTGAAAGTGCTATGGTGGCCTGTAGGCGGCCCTCTGTTATTGTTTCTGATTCTAGCCGTGTTCTCAGCATTCTATGCACTCTTCTTCGAACACGTGGAATCGAATTGGGCTTTGGGTGATTTACGCATATTGATTCTGTACCTGACCTTTTTTATTGCTCTGTGGGCGATTAAGCGACCGGAGCAGCTAAGGGTCTTGCTGATCGGTTTGTTCATCATAGCCGATCTCACGGCGATGATCATTTATCTCCAGCAATTCCTTGGCGCGGGCAATCCTCTGCTGCAAGCGATGATGGTAAGCCGTGACTGGCGCGTCTACGAGCTAACGGGCGCAGTGAGAGTCGTTCCCGCCGGCCAGGTGCTGATGCACTTTATGTGGTTCGTTGCTCTCGGCGTTCTGGTGCTCGGTCGCCCTAACTGGCGTTTGAAGACCCTTTGTTTGATCCAGGTTTTGTTCCTAGGTGGCGGACATCTCTACACCTACATGCGGGCACAGTGGGTCGCTCTGATTATTGGCCTTGGACTGGCCCTAATTGTTCTCGTGCCCAGATTTAAACAGCGTCAGGCAAGAGTTGCCATTATTGCTGGCTGCGCTGCTCTGGTTGTTGCCGGTGTGATTGTAGGAGCACCGTTATCACAAGCATTTTCCTCGCCGTTTTTGGCTGGAATCTCTGAGCGTTTTGGTTCCATTCTCACACCTTCTGATACGTCAGAGACCCAATCGTTGCAATGGCGCAGTTTTGAGATCGAAAAGGCGCTTGAGGCAATAAGAAAACAACCACTAACTGGTGTGGGCTTGGGTAATCGCTATCGCCCGCTCTCCGCGCATTCATCCGAAGCAAGCGGATCTTTGACGGATGGGAGGGTCGACTCTGGCCGAGTCTCTCGCTTCACCCGCTATGTCCACAATAGCTATGTATCCATCGCAGTGAAGATGGGCATACCGGGCTTGACCGTCCTTCTATGGTTCTGTGCCGCCGCGTTATTCAGAGGTTTTCAGGTGTATCGAAATATGCCTGACTCTGGGTATAAAGGTGTAGTCCTAGGTATACTGACTGGCTTTGCGGGACTGCTGGTGTGGTGCTATTTTCATGCCCACCTGATCAAAGCAGAGAGCACAGCGACCATCGGGCTCATGGTGGCTCTCGTCGGGAGCATTGCCTACAATGCGCGGGCGTGGGCCGGCTTCAGGCGGCATACGGACGCGTTACCGGTAAAAGGATGATCATACTACCATGAAACCATATGTCCTCTTCACAGCTGCCAGGAATGAAGAAGCGCACATTGAAAAGACGATACGCTCTGTTATCGCCCAGACCGTCCTGCCGACAAAATGGGTGATCGTTAGTGATGGTTCCACGGATCGCACTGACGAGATTGTGAATCAGTATATTCGCACATACGACTTTATCATGCTCCTGCGTAGAACCGCCGATCGGGAAAGGAATTATGGATCGAAGGCCAAGGCGCTCAAAGTCGCGTATGAACAGTTTGCAAACCACGAGTACGATTTCGTGGGCAACCTGGATGCAGATGTATCCTTTGTGCCAACCTATTACGAAGTGGCACTTTCAAAATTCGAGGCAAATGAACGCTTGGGTGTCGTAGGCGGATTACGCTTTGATCTGGTGAACGGACAGTTTCGGCAGATGCGCCCCGCTCGTAACAGCGCCGGCGGCCCCACCCAGTTGTTCAGGCGGCAGTGCTATGAAGAGATTGGAGGCTACCTGCCTCTTAGATTTGGTGGTGTAGATACTGTGGCAGAGACAATGGCTCGCATGCACGGCTGGGAGGTAGAGACATTTACCGATCTGGAAGTTTTCCATTATCGGCCTACAGGTACTGCCGGCGGTGGTCAATTAAGTGCAAAATTCAAAGCGGGCATCTTAGCCTATTCAGTCGGCTATCATCCGCTATTTGAATTGGCGCGGTGTGCATCCAGACTATTGGATCAACCACCCGTAACAGGGAGTCTCTCGCTGCTGGCTGGGTACTGCTGGGCAGCTCTCACAAAGTGCGAAAGACAAGTGCCAGATGACTTTGTCCGGTATTTGAGATCGGAACAACTCGCTAGGCTGCGATCGGTGTTTTCCAACAAAACCTCTATTGGGGTGACTAAGAACCTTGAATATCGCCCTGGACAGCAAATACCTCACCAGTAGAGTATTCGATGGATAAGCGTTTTAGATCAAACCTCTTCAAAGGCTTGGCTTCCACATCGTTTGGCAGCATAGCTACCATTGGATTTCATTTCATAAGCATCCTCCTCATGACACGCTACGTGCCAAAAGATGTGCTGGGCGCATACTTTTTGGCCTTTGCCGTTGTCCAAGCCCTAGGGATCATCAGTGGCCTCGGACTTGATCTGACATTAACCAAATCAGTGTCCGGTGCCGAGAAACATTTGCGGCAGGATGCAGTAGCCTCAATCCTTGCAGTACGTTTCGTATCAGTAACCGCTTTTGCTATCGTCTTTTATCTGGCAGGCCGATTCATGTTACGCATTTTCGACGCCAGATTGAGTGATTACATCATGCTAATTATCCCATTCTTTGTCCTTGCGAGTTACAGGGATCTGTTCCTGCGTCTGATGCAAGGGGTGCAACAGTTCATGGAACACGCCATTGTCGAGGTCCTGTCAGCAGTGACCAGGGTCGTCTTATTGATCGCGTTCCATGATAGATTAACCCTCCAAAGTCTGCTTTACATTGAGATTATCTCCCAACTCGTTGAGGTTGCGCTCCAAATCTTTTTTTTGCGCGCTCTGTTGTTTAGCCTCTCTCCCAACAACATCAAGGCGGAATCCGTACGAACCCTTACCCGATTCAGCAATCCACTTTACGCTAACAACGTTCTTACACTCGTCTACGACAGGAGCAGTACATTCTTGATCGGCGCCCTATTAAATCCAGCGAGTGTCGCTGCCTTTGAGGTTGCGCTTAAGATTCCGGATGGATTTATGAGGCTGTTTAACTCATTTATTGTTGTCTATTTCCCCAACTTATCAAACCTGTTTGCCAAAGGCCACCGGGAAGATGCGCATAGGATGATGAACAGTTTTCTGGTCTTGCTATCAACGGGAATCGTCTTCCTGGTTCTTGTGGCATCCCTGTTCGGCAAGGAAATCGTCCTAGTGCTCTTCTCAGAAGAATACCTGGAAGTGTCAGTGGCCTTTGCTCTTCTGATGCTGAATTTTTACCTGCGTGCCGTCTCCAACCTTCTTGGGTATTCGCTCGTCGCCTCCGGTAATTCTTCTGCTCCGATCAAAGCTAATATAGTATCAAGCACTGTGAACATCGTAGGCAGTCTCATACTGATCCAAGCCTTTGGTTACATTGGTGCAGTGTACTCGCTCCTGCTTATGAATGTCACATCCCAGATTGTCTATGAATTGCTTCTCAGGCGCTCCGGGCTCACTCCTCATTTGCTTGAATATCTCAAGCCGGTTTTTCTGCTTGCATTAGCGTTGAGCATCTATTGGTTCTTCGGCATAGACAGCATCCTGCTAAAGCTGTTATTGGTAGGAGTTTATATCGCAGGGTCTTGGTTGTTCATAAAGGATATAAGAGGGTTGTCGCGTACTGCCGTGAAACGCGTTTTCGGACCAAGAGTTCATTCAAAGTCGGCCTGGCATGCTATACCTGAGGATAAGCAATGATGCCTTCCAATACTGACGGTATAAGAGTGACAATGATTGACGCCTTGGTGGGCAATGATTACTCTATTTGCCTTTGCTCTGCATTGCATGCTGTGGGAGTGAATGTGGAGTTGATTGCTTCTGATAACCGGATTGTGAGTATGCCGGTCGATTATCCCATTAGACGCTGGATGCCGACCAAAAACCCCAACGACGGCAAAGTTGGAAAGACCTTTCACTATTTGAAGTATCTGACGCGGTTGCTTGTGCACGTAGTCAGAAATAAGAATGCAAAACAGGTGATGCATATTCAATTTCTCAGAAGAGAAAGAGTTGAGGCCCTCTTCTTGTTATTTCTTAATCTATTGGGCACAAAGTTGGTGTTTACGGCCCATAACGTTTTACCCCACGAGAACAGTATTATTGACCGCCTTGTGAGGTCAGGCATCTATCGTGCTGTAGGAACGATCATAGTACATTCAGACTACATTAAAGACAAACTAGTAAAGGATTTTCGAGTGGAGCGAAAAAAGGTCAAAGTGATACCACACGGTAACTTTGATCACTATGTTCCAGAGAAGCCCATATCGAAGGCGGAGGCTAGAAACCGTTTGAGCCTGTGCGAAACGGATAGCGTAGCACTTTTCTTCGGCTTTATTAGAGAATACAAGGGCTTGGATCTGCTCTTGGATGCTTTCGAGGTCTGTACTAAGAAAGGCAAGCCATTTCGGCTAGTTATTGCGGGGGCACCCCGGACGCCTGAATTAGGAAACTATTATCGAAGGAGGATTGAGCAGATTTCGACAAACAATTCCATCATATTCCATGAAGGTTTTGTTCCGTCAGAGGAAGTGGCTGCCTATTTCGCCGCTTGTGATGTGGTGATATTGCCCTATAAAGAGATTGATCATAGTGGTATTGTGCATCTGGCTTATTCTTTTGGGAGGCCGCTGATTGCCACAAACGTGGGTGATTTTGCGGAGGTAATAGAGGATGGCAAGAGTGGTTATCTTCTCAAGGAAAACACTGCCGAGTGCTTGGCCGAAACTATGCTTGAAGCGTTTTCGAACACTGCTCGCTTGGAAAATATGGGGAACCATGCTCGTAAGTTAAGTGAAACTAAGTATTCTTGGTCGGAAATTGCGAAGACGACCAGGAATCTATATGAAACTTGCTAAGGTGAAAAATGGCCATTGTATTTGACCCAAAAAGAGTTGTCAGACTTCTCGGCGCGATAGTTGTGTGCCTCATCGCAGCCAATTTATTTGGTTTGGTCTCAAAGTATTATTTTGGGTCCCACCGCATTGCTCTTTTTAACCTTGATAGAGAAGGGAACATCCCGACTCTATATGCCGCGGTAACGACACTTTTATGTGCCGGTCTCCTCGCAGTTATTGCCACTGCGAGGAAAAGACAGGAAAAACGAGACTACCTATATTGGGCGGGCTTGGCAATCATTTTTCTTTTTCTAGCCGTAGATGATGGCGCCGCAATTCACGAGAACATAATCAGACCCTTGAGAGACGCACTAAACACTTCCGGCGTTCTATATTTTGCTTGGGTGATTCCTTACGGAATCTTTGTAGTCGTATTGGGACTAGTTTATCTCCGATTCCTTTTCTCGCTTCCTGCAAGAATTCGATACTTGATTATCTTTGCGGGAATCCTTTACGTTGGCGGTGCTCTGGGATTTGAGCTTATTGGTGGAAACTGGGCCGAACTATATGGCCAGGAAAATGTAACTTATGAACTTTTAACTACGTGCGAACAGTCATTACAGATGGCAGGTGTTCTGGTCTTTGTTTACGCGTTGATGTCTTATATCGCTTCTGAGCTAAAGGATCTTTCTTTTCATGTTGGAGATTCTAAACAGGGTCTCAAATGAATACTGCCAAAGAGGGCAGAGAGAATATTTTCATTTTTTAATTAACTAGAGGATTGTGTTAACAACGTACTGCTTATTCTGAAGGCGGCCCTTCTGACGCCCTTGCTGTCCGTGATAAAAGTTGGATCGCCCCAATCTTACTTATGAACGGCGCGTCATCCCGCATTATTCTGGTGTATGTTAGCAGACATGGAAGATTCCAAGAATTGACTGACGACATGGTTACAAACCTCAAACGATCATTCATTATTCTGTTTTATGCGTCTTTCGTTTCAGCTTGTGGTGAGTCGACCCCGCCTCCTACAACGATTCCAGCCTTAACATCAACACTAACACCGACACCCAGCCAATCAAGCACTTTCTATGTTTCTCGGTCAGGTAAAAGCACAAATGGGAAATCCTGGGATACTGCATGGAATGAGTTGGATCAAATCCAGTGGGAAGTGGTAAAACCCGGCGACACAATTATGATCGCTGGGGGCGAGTACCATACACAGCTGGATGTAAAGAAAAGCGGCATTCCTGGACTTCCAATTACGATTACAACCAATGGGGAACAGGTCGTGTTCGATGGACAACGTCCGGCGCTGCCGTATTGTGGACAAACAAGTTACATTTCAATGCCGGGTGATGATGCAATCGATTTAGAGGACCAAAAATATATAGTGATTGATGGCCGAGACTGGAGTGGGATCGTCATTAGAAATCACCTTAGAGGAATTAAGATGCAGGAGAGCGCAGGCAATATTATCGTCCGTAATGTGGAAATTCATGATAATGGTTACTCAAGAGATTTGGGATCGGATGTGGTAGCACCGGATGGGCCTGGAGTTCGTCTTGGCGGCACTGACATTTTGTTTGAACGGGTTATCATTCACGATAATGGCCAGGACGCTTTTCAAGCCGGCTGGGGTGTTTGGAATTTCACGCTCCGAAACTCATGGTTGTATAACAGTCGGGAACATCCTGTTGAGCGCGGCAAAGCATTTAATTACTGCTCTCATACAGATGGGATTCAAATCTATGATGGCGGTGTACAAGGGCCGGTTGTTGTAGAGGACAGTATTATTGGCCCTTCTTTCACCCAAGGGATCATCATAAGCAACACGGCAATTGTAGACAATGTAGTTATAAGGAATACACTGTTTGTAGGCAGTGACAATGCCGGGATTATCATATCGGATGGAGGACAATCGTCAAATTGGACGCTCCAGAATGTGACAATTGTTCAAGATGCAGCAGATGATAGAAGCTGGAGTGTGAAGCTAAATGGTAATGGCCACCGGATTAGAGACTCGATCTTCTGGGGTGGCCCATGGGGAATTGGGGTTTTTAACTGGTCGGAAGCCGTCGGAAATTTTAACTGGTTGACTCCGGATGAGTATGATGTCGCTGTAGAAATGGATCCGATGTTTGTTGATAATAGTTTTAGCCTGGTTCAAGGAGAGGGTTTCGCCGATTTTGACTTTACAATTCAGAATCTCGAAATCCTCCCAGGAGTCGGAGCCTCAATTACCTCTGTGACCGAACTGCATAACAGATGAGACGGTGTAGAGATTTTTCGTCCCTCAACAGGCAAGTCGTGGTTTGAACAGCGTACGGTGTTGCGACGGTTGCTTGTTCTAATCCGGAGCACAGCCTGCTCCCCGCCTTCAGAGAGAATTTAGATCATCCAAGGTGTTCACGAATATGATTAAGATATGCATGGTCGTTCATAAAAACTATTACTATGACATTCGAGTTCGGCGCTATGTGGAATCACTCGTAAGAACTGGTGCGTCGGTCGATGTGATTTGTCCTGCTCCATATTCTTTAGATGCGGCTTTTGAGGTAGATGAAAAGATCAGGATCCACTTGATCCCGATTCGCAACACCGACAAAAGCCGAATAGGATATGTCATCGAGTATTTACTCTCTTTCATTTGGTACTTCATTCGACTCTCGACCTTGCACATTCAGAATCGCTACCAGGTAATTCATGTTCATAATATGCCGGACTTCTTGATCTTTTCTGCCATCATACCAAAGTTCATGGGCGCATCGCTCATACTCGATATACACGATCTCATGCCCGAGGTCTTTATCTCCAAATATGGTGAACGCTCGAACAAAATAATAGTCAGCCTTATCAAATTGCAGGAGAAGCTCTCTTGTTGGCTGGCTGACGAAGTGATCACGGTGAATTCAATTTGTGAAGCAAATTTAGTGAACCGGGGACTTCCTCCCCAAAAAATTACTGTTGTGCATAACTACCCGAATCCCGCCGTATTTAACCGTAGCCTATACTCAGGTGAAATTGACGATTCTAAAAAGGACTTTACTCTAATCTACCCCGGCACGCTTGCTCCTCGCTATGGATTGGAAACGGTTGTCCGTGCATTACCGCAACTCAAGACGCAAATTCCCGAGATTCGTTTGCTGATTTTCTGTCAAGAAACTCCGTACAAAGACGAATTACGGCAATTGGCAGATCGACTAGGCGTTCTGCCGTATGTTGAAATTATGCCGCTAATACGTAATGAAGAGGTTCCGCATCGGTTGATGGAGGCGGATATTGGAATTTATCCGGCACTCAACGATGTTCATATGGCCCTTGCAACACCGACCAAGGTACTGGAATTTTCTGCTATGGGCATTCCAATTGTGTCCTCACGCCTGAAGATGGTTGAAGAGACATTTGGCGATTCGGCGATCATGTTCTTTGAATCAGGGAATGCGTCCCAATTCGCGCAGTGTGTCGTGGAACTCTACCAAGATCCTAAACTCCGCAGCCGACTGGCCGAAAACGCTTATCAGATGTTTGTTCAAAAATTTTCCTGGGATCACGAATTCCGAGTCTACCTTGATCTATTGCATCGCTTGTTGCCAAGAACAATGATAATGGACCCTCTAAAGACGAGGAAGGTCCAGGATGAGAGCGATTAGGGCATTAACAGGGCCTCAGCGTATTGATGAGCAGTCAGTTGTCTGCTTGTAAAGGCGTTTTCTTTGTCAGGAACAACCTGCAATAAACATTCAAACTTGGAAAGATCATAAACATGACCAATTCTTCGATCAGTCCACTAAACTTTGCTTTGATTGGAGCGGGCGGGTATATTGCGCCCAGGCACCTAAAAGCTATTCGCGATACGGGCAATCGGCTTGTGGCGGCAATAGATCCAAAAGATTCGGTGGGCATACTGGATCAATTTGGCTTCGATGTCGAGTTTTTTACTGAAATCGAGCGTTTTGACCGTCACTTGGAGAAACTGCGTCGTGCTGCGAGCCAGGAACGGGTCCAATATATTTCGATTTGTTCCCCAAATTATTTACACGATGCTCACTGTCGTTTGGCAATGCGTGTTGGCGCTGATGTGATTTGTGAAAAACCCCTGGTGATTAATCCGTGGAATTTGGAACCTCTGCAAGAGCTCGAGGCTGAGACCCATCGCAGGATCAATACCGTCTTGCAATTACGGATTCACCCCGAATTGCTTAAGCTTAAAGCGCGTCTGGATCAGGAGAGTTCGGATACGCAGCACGATGTGGTGCTTAGTTATATTACCAGCCGTGGCCATTGGTATCATGTTTCTTGGAAGGGCCAAATGGAGAAATCCGGGGGGCTGGCGACCAATATTGGCATTCACTTTTTCGATTTGTTGATTTGGCTTTTTGGCCCGGTGCAAGATATAAAAGTGTATCGTGCGGATACTAAGCGCATTAGTGGCTTCATTCAATTGGAAAAAGCGAGAGTACGTTGGTTCCTTTCAGTGAATTACGAGGATTTGCCGGTAACGGCAAAACAAGCCAATAAAACAACTTTTCGCTCCATTACCGTGGATGGCCAGGAGGTTGAATTTTCGGAAGGATTTGCCGATCTACATACTCTCGTCTATAAGAATATCTTGGCCGGGAATGGTTTTGGAATCGAGGATGCCCGCCCCTCGATAGAATTAACATATCGTATTCGAAAGGCAGAGATTTCTCCTATGGACGCACTGGCGCACCCATTTTTGAAGGGAGAGTGACAGATGACTGCGCCCTCTTATTTTGCTCACTCGTCCAGCTATATCGATCAGCCCTGCGAAATTGGTGAAGGAACACGCATCTGGCACTTTTGCCATATCATGCCCAATGCAAAGATCGGAAAACATTGTTCGCTCGGACAGAATGTGATGGTATCCAGCCAGGTGGTGATTGGCGATAATGTTAAGATTCAGAACAATGTTTCGCTGTATACAGGATTGATTATCGAAGATGACGTCTTCCTTGGTCCATCCTGCGTCTTTACCAATGTCGTCAATCCTCGTTCGCAGATCAGCCGTAAATCCGAATACCAAAGAACCCTTGTGAGACGCGGAGCCACGATCGGCGCGAATGCCACGATTGTATGCGGCGCCACGATCGGACAATATGCTTTCATCGGTGCGGGTGCGGTTGTACGCGGCGATGTGCCAGATTATGCGCTCATGTTGGGTGTGCCAGCAAAACAAAAAGGTTGGATGAGCCGTCATGGATATCGCCTCATTGGCCCGGACGCGCAAGGGGTGCTGCATTGTCCTGAGAGCGGTTGGAGCTATAGAGAAGAAGCCGGGGTGCTGCGTTGTTTGGACTGGCCTGAAGATCTGCCATTATAACTTGGAGAATACTCATGTCTGCAGAAATCACTATCCCAATTTTGGATCTGAAGGCTCAATATGCTTCGATCCGCACGGAAGTCCAGGCGGCGATCGAACGCGTCATGGAATCGCAGCACTTTATCCTTGGGCCGGAAGTAGAAGCGTTGGAAAAGGAGGTAGCGGCCTACTCGCAGTGCCAGTTCGGGATTGGTGTTTCGTCTGGCACGGATGCCCTGCTTGTTTCTTTGATGGCAATTGACATTAAGCCGGGCGACGAAGTCATTACCACACCCTACTCCTTCTTTGCTACAGCCGGAGCCATTGTCCGCCTCGGCGCGCGCCCGGTCTTTGTCGACATTGACCTGGATACCCTGAATATAGATGTCCGCAAACTGGATGATGCTGTCACGATGCGCACGCGTGCGATTTTGCCGGTGCATTTGGCCGGTCAAACGGCTGATATGGATGCGATCATGGAGGTCGCCAGGCGGCACGATTTGTACGTAATTGAAGATGCCTGTCAGGCTCTTGGCGCAGAGTATCGCGCTCGCCGCGCAGGTTCAATTGGGCATTTAGGCTGTTTCTCCTTCTTCCCATCCAAGAATCTGGGAGGGGCGGGTGATAGCGGCATGGTTGTCAGCAATGATCCTGCGCTGGCCGATCGCGTTGCTTTGTTGCGTAACCATGGACATCGGCCTAAATATTACAATCAGGCGGTAGGCGGTAATTTCCGCATGGATGCGCTCCAGGCTGCGATATTAAGCGCCAAATTCAAATATCTGGAGACATGGACAGCAGGCCGCCAGCGTAATGCCGACTTATACAAACGATTGTTTATTGAGGCCGGCTTGGCGGACGAAGATTCTCAGCGAAGAACAAACATGCCTATCATCCTGCCCAAAGATATGGAGTGGGGAAGGCATATTTACCATTTATACCAAGTGCGTGCCCAAAAACGGGACGAATTGATGGCGTATCTCAAAGCACATGGGATTGGCAGTGAAATCTACTATCCGGTGCCCTTGCATTTACAAGCCTGTTTTACAGAATTGGGCTATCAGATTGGCAGTATGCCGAATGCCGAGAGCGCTGCGCGGGAGACCGTGGCCCTGCCAATTTATCCTGAGTTAAGTGAGGAGCAGATTGAATATGTGATACAAGTCGTGAAGGCGTTCTATCAAAAACAATTGTGAGGAAAGGTGTCAAACCCCAATTCCGATAAGCCGAAACCAAAAGGGCAAACCGAAAAGATGCGGTTTGTCCGAGGCCGGGCAAACGAGGTAAGCAAAACGCCTTCCTGCAGGCAAATTTTCGACCTTAATTCTTTTCTTGTTTTTGCAGGAGTTGATACTTCAGGCATCAACTTGCGAAACGGTTAGAGGTAGCGATACACATGAAACCAGCTGTTGTCATAGGAACTCATACCATGGGGTTGGGTGTCATTCGCGCTCTGGGCATGATGGGTGTGCCTGTCATTGCTGTATATTATGACCGGGGCGACATGGGATATGCTTCCAGGTATGTTTCCGAACGGTTTTACTTTCCTCATCCGGAAGCGGAGGAGGCTCTCTTTATCGAGAGACTGATCGACCTTGCCTCGCGCGTTCCAGATGCCGCCCTATTTCCGGTCTCGGACGAGTCGCTTAAGGTCGTCTCGAAGCATAAAGTGCAATTGCAGGAATATTTCAGGGTAGCCTGTGCGGAATGGGAGATCATCCAGCGGCTGATCGAGAAGAGCCGCACATATAAATTGGCGGTCGAGGCAGGCATCCCCGCTCCGAAGACAATCATCCCGAATTCGGATGAGGATATTGCGGAATTTGGCAAAAACCTGGAGTACCCGTGCCTGGTCAAGCCGGTGGAAAGCCACCGCTATTATGCGTTGTTCAGGAAAAAGATAGTAAAAGTTTATAATACAGATCAGATGCTCGCGGCTTACAGGCAGGCCGCCGCCGCCGGCCTCGACGTTATGTTACAGGAACTGATCCCTGGGCACGATTCTCTAGGCGTTAACTATAATTCCTACTTCTGGGATGGCGAACCGGTCCTCGAATTTACTGCCCGGAAGGTCAGAAGCGCCCCGCCGGAATTGGGATCTCCCTGCGTGGCGAGGAGCCAGGTTATTCCCGAAGTGCTGGAGTCTGGCCGTAAAATGTTGCAGGCGATGAGATATTATGGTTATTCCTGTACAGAATTCAAGTTCGATCCGCGTGACGGCGTCTATAAGCTCATGGAAGTCAATGGCCGGCACAATCTTTCGACATTGCTGGCGGTGCGGTGTGGACTGAATTTTCCCTGGCTTCATTATCGGCACCTGGTCGAAGGCGTTATTCCGAAACAGACCGCGTATCGGGAGGGTCTCTATTGGATCGATGTCGAACGCGACCTGACCTACATGCCTGCCCGCTTGCTTCAGAGGAAAGAGACGTTATTGAAACTTATCCAGCCGTATTTCAGTCCGCACACGTCCGCTGTGTTCGATGTGCGGGACCCGAAGCCGTTTTTCAAGCGATATGGCGATTTCGCCAGAAAGTTGTTCGAGCGTAAAAATTCCGCACAAAAAGAATGGAGTAGCCAATGAGAAAAGATGCCGAACCTGTGGAAGAGGCCCGCCTGCAGGGTATAGAGAAGATCGAAGATTACCCGAGTTTTCATGAGCGTCACCGGGTCTTCCCGGCGATATTTCGAGATAGACAGCATAAGCGCATCCTGGATATTGCCGCCGGGGTGGGAGGCGCCGCGCGAAGAATCCATGATTTGTATCCTGGAAAAATAATCTGTAACGACATCTCGCCGACGGCCCTGCGGGTTTTGAGACAGCAGGGAATGGATGTGGTTTCCTTCGATATTGATGATGCAGATACCAGGTTCCCCTTTCCCGACGGATACTTCGATGCAGTCGTATCGCTTGCAACGATTGAACATGTGATCTTTCTGGACAATCACTTAAAGGAAATCCGTCGCATTCTCTCCGATAACGGCTTTCTCTATATCTCGACGCCGAATTACGCCGGTCTGGTCCATCTTCCCAAGTACCTGTTGAAAGGAGAAAGTTTTCACGACCCGCTGAAAGAGCATTCCCGCTACGAGTTCTATGCGCACGTCAGGTATTTCACGTACAGGACGCTGGTCAAGTTTGTCAGTTCGTTTGGATTTGCCCCGCTTGCCGTTTACCTGCCATTACCCGAAAGCAGTTCTTTCTACCGCACTATGAAAGCCAAGTCCCCTTTGAAAGCGATGCTGTTCCGTAACGCAATGCGGCTTCTCTACACGTTCGGGTCGCCCCGCTGGGCTTCCGAACCGGTCCTGGTTTTCCAAAAGACCGACGGTAAAAAACCTTCAGGCGGGCCCCGCAAAGTCGTTCTTTAGCGTTGAGACATGCAGGGAAGGAACTTGGAATGAATCCGCCCGACCAGACATGGATGGAATTTTTGAGTCGCAAAGCCGATTCTATGATTTTCCATCATCCAGCGTGGATTCAGCTCATAGCCGATTCTTATGGGTATCGCCCCTTTATCGTCGGAATTCGCGGCGAGGAGGGTCGGTACACTGCGGGCATTCCGGTTATGGAAATAAACAGCCCCCTGACGGGCCGAAGATGGGTATCCTTGCCGTTTTCGGATTTTTGCTCTCCGTTGTATGAAAATGACGAGGAGCGCGCGCAACTTGCCGGGGAAGTGCTCTCGCTGGCAAAGGCCGAAAACGTTCACAGCGTGGAACTACGCGGCGATTATCCGCAGCATCCGGCTCTCGTTACCGATTCTGATTGCGTCTTTCATGTCTTGGGTCTGGAGCCGGACCATGAGAGCGTTTTCGCCCGCCTGCATGAGATGCATCGCCGGAATATAAAAATCGCCCGTCAGAAAGGCGTCCAGATTGTCCGCGGCGATTCGCAGGAACATCTGAAAGAATTCTACAACATGCATCTTCTAACCCGGCGCCGCCAGGGTGTTCCCGTCCAGCCGTGGAAGTTTTTCAGGGGGCTGGGCAGGCTGTTCGAACAGAGATTGGGCTTTCTCCTCCTGGCCTATATCGAGCAGCGATGCGTTGCAGGCGCCGTGTTTCTGCACTGGCAAAAAACGTTAACATACAAGTATGGCGCGTCTCTTCCTGACGACCTGCAGGCCCGCCCCAACAACCTGATCATGTGGAGCGCAATTCAATGGGGTTGCGAAAACGGTTTCGAGGTTATGGATTTTGGCAAAACCGATCTGGCAAACACGGGCTTGCGGACATTCAAGAGCCGGTGGGGCGCGCGTGAATTTCGCCTCCCATATACATATCTCGCTCCTCACGAAAAGAAGGTAAGCAACGGCAGGTTGGGAAATGTGTTAAGCAGGGTAATTCAAATGTCTCCGCCCCAGGTTTGCCGCATCCTGGGCGAATTGCTTTATAGGCATTTTGGATAGTGGCAATTCAATCTGTTATTAGCGGTTGAAATACTATTGTCATCCTTGACGCTCTGATTGCATGATTTGGAGGTGTACCTTGGGATTGCCTGCGCGTTTTGAACCGAATACGAAACCCAGCCAACTGTACGAAGGTATCGAATACAAGGACTTTTGGGTGGAAAAATCCAGGGTCAGGTTGGATGAACTGGAACATTCCATTATCCGCGATCTGTTGCCTGCTTCCGGCCGCCGCATCATTGACATCGGTTGCGGTTTCGGTCGTCTGGCGGACTGCTATCTGGATCGATTCGAACAGGTGGTGATGCTGGACGGATCAATGACGCTTCTTCGACAGGGGCGGGAGTCTTTTGGGGAGAGAGCAACCTATATTGCCGCTGACGCGAATCATCTGCCTTTTCGCGGTTCGAGTTTTGACTGCGCCCTGATGATGCGCGTGTTTCATCACCTGCCGAATTCCCAGCTTGTATCAGATGGGGTAAATCGAATCCTCGGAAAGGGCGGCTGTTTTATCTTTAATTACAGCAATAAGCTAAGCGCCCGGCAGTTGGTGTGCAAACTTATGCATTTGGGCAAGGAGACCCCCTTTTCTTTGGAGCCGATGCTTTCCGGCAAGACATTGATCCAACACCACCCCACGTATGTTCATCGGGTATTACTCCAAAGCGGTTTCTCGCAGATGAAGTATCTCGGTGTGGGCGTGCTGGATAAAGTCCCGGGAAAGATTGGTGACTTCGAGGGATGGAAGGTTGCAGGCCGCGCTTTTGCTCCCTTTTTCGGCGTCGTTAAAATAGCGCCATGGATTATTTGTAAGACCTGGACAAGCGGGGGAGATGCCTTGGAAGAAGGCAAAAGCGTGGACGACTTATTGGCATGCCCATCGTGCTATAGTCCTGTCACGCGTTCCTCGAATGCGTATTTGTGCCGCTCATGCGAACGTGCCTATCCCATCGAAGACGGTATAGCTGACTTCAGAATTTAGTACAGGTGTTGAATGTCGAATCTTTGGCTCTCCAATCACCCGCGGAACTTCTGGCTCTGTCAGCCCGACTTCGCGGATGAGGTCTGGCAGGAGGCGGTTGTCCGTGCTGTGCCGCTCTTAATGGCCGGCGAGGCAAATCTGGACCTTGATGCCATATTGGAATGGACTCTTGGCGAGGGACAGTTTGGCCCGAAGCGATATCGGTTTGGATTGGCTCGGCGCGTATATTATGCCCTCAAACCATTTCTTTCGCAAAAAGTAACCCACTTGATGCGTCGTATCCACAGCGATACGGCTCGCAGGGCATCCATCCTGGAGTGGCCGATCGAACCGCGCTATGCACGGTTCCAGTGGGAAATCCTGCGCCAGGCATTGTTGATTGTCGGTAAAGCCGAAGTGGATTTCAGGTATTTTTGGCCGGACGGAAAGCAGTTTGCCTTTGTGCTGACCCACGACGTTGAAACTGCGGATGGCCAGCGTGCCATCCCGGTCCTGGCAGATCTGGAAGAGTCACTGGGATTTCGATCCTCTTTCAACTTTGTTCCTGAGAGATATCAACTGGATCTTGGCTTGATGTCCGACCTGAGACGGCGCGGCTTTGAGATAGGCGTGCATGGATTGAAACACGACAGTAAGTTGTTCAGTTCTTACCCTGCTTTTACGAAACAGGCCGCGGCGATCAACCGCTATGTACGGGAATTTCAGGCTGAGGGATTTCGCGCACCGTATACGCACCGAAATCCTCACTGGATGCAACAATTGGATATCCAATACGACCTGTCATTCTTCGATACCGATCCTTTCGAACCAATGCCGGGCGGCGTGATGAGTATATGGCCGTTCACGATTGGGCAGTTTCTTGAACTTCCGTACACGTTGCCGCAGGACTCCACACTGTTCAATGTTCTGGGTAAAACGTCTCACCAAATTTGGACGGATAAGATTTCCTTTATAAAAAAATATCATGGCATGGCATTGATGCTGGTTCATCCCGATTACTCGGGCACAGGCATTGCCAGGCAGGCCTATGAGACTTTTTTGGAGGAGACAAAAGCGGGTGGAGGATACTGGCACGCATTGCCGGGTCAGGTGGCGTCCTGGTGGAAGAGCCGTTCTGACTCGGGCAAAGAATCCGTTTCCACCTCCGGGATGGCGCGGGCTGCTTTGCTGGGTGACAGCATTGATATCAGCATTTAGAAATTCCCTCGCGTGAATTCAGGATAAGCATCGTTCGCCGGGGCATTTACCGCACAGGCCGCCGAGATTGCTGAGTTTCCTTTGGATTTTCTCTTCGCTGTTTTCCGAAAGGACGGCGGAACGCTGCGTGCTCGGCGGTTGAATCTTCATCCCGACCCGGCGTTATATGCCTGTGGGGCTTGCTAGGCCGGAAACTTAACGTTCATACGCTCCAATATCCCAATCGCCGCCTCTGCTCTGCAACACCACAGGGAGAAACGCGTTGGCTCCATTTGGACCGCACAGGGACATCGAAAGCCCGCTGCTGTAGTCTGTGCCGAGAACCCCGCCCTTCCCGACCGACGGGCTGTTCGCCGCAGGACGATAACAACTGTCAAGGTTTGGGTTTTGGCCGAAGATGCCGCTGGCATCCAGACCATAGCCGCGCCAATCCGACCACGACCGCCCGCACCCAGCAAACGGATAAGACGTATTGGGCGCGTAGTACAGATTATTGTCAATGTCGGCAGAGCCGCAATTTACATTCCTCAAATCCACCAATTGACCAACACCCGTGTGCCAGATGATGTTGTTCTTGATGACGGGCCGATCGTCGCCAACCAGCAGACAGCGATACCCAGCGCACTTGATGGTGTTGCCGACGACGAAGACATCCACAGGCGCGTTGTTGGACAGATAACTGACCACGGTCTGATTGCCGCTCGGATGATTGACGACGTTCCCTACAATCTCCACCCTGCCCTGCATCTGCGTCAAATAAATGCCCTGCGAGTTACTCGTAGCAGCCTTCGTATTCTCCACATAGTTGTAGCGGATGGTGATGTTCTTGTAACTCGTTCCGAGTTTGGTGCTGGCTTGAATCCCGTCAATGTGCGCGGGACCGTATTGATTCGTCAGCCTGATCCAGTTGAACTCGATCAGCGTATCCGACGACTCATAAACGACAATCCCATCCGTCTGATACGGCCTGTTCTCTCCAGCGCCGTCATTGGGGAATGTGGTAACCCTGTTTCCCCTTACCACACAACCCTTGCAGTAGTGAACATGAATTCCTTCTCCGTAAGTCTCTCGGATCGTATTGTTCTCCAATACCGTGCCCGTGCCCTCGATGCGGATACCGTCGTCGGTGGCGTGCTGACAGGTGATATTCCTCAGCCTGATATAACTGCCAGTGATTCGGAAGCACTGACTCCCGCCCTCGATGATGACCGTTCCGCTGTGTCCCGACGGAGAAGGCGAATTCGCGCCGATGTCAATCGTAATATATCCATTTGCGGTTCCGCTTTTGGAAATCTTGATGCCTCCGCTATATGTTGCGCTGGCTGCCCCTCCAGAGACATAGATCACAGCCCCTGGCTGAATTGCATTCCAATTGATCTGGCCGAACCCGCGCCACGCCGTCGCCCAGGACTTCCCGTCGGTATTGTTACCCGCCATAGATACGTAGAAAACCTGTGCGCCTGCAATGGGGGTGGGACTCGCCGTCAGATTCGGTGTCTGGGTATGGGAAGGGGTAGGTGACATGGACGGCGTCATGGATGGTGTGCGGGTCGAGGTGGGTGTGCGGGAGGAGGTCGGCGTTTTCGTCGGCGTGCGAGTCGCAGTGCCTGCGGGCGTGTCCGTCACGGCCTGTCCAATGGGCGTTTCGGGGGTGAGCGATGCCGTAGGGGAAGGTGTGCGCGTGAGCGTCGCCGTGTGCGTGGCCGTGACAGAGGGAGTCAATGTTATCGAAGGGGTTGGGGTCTTCGATGGAAGCCGCGTAGAAGTGGGCGAAGGCGTATGTGTGGTACGCGGCGGGATGGGCGAATTGGTCGGCGTAACAGTTGCAGATGGAGTCGCAGTCGCGTTTGCGTCAGCGTTGGGACCCGAACCCGGCGGATTGGTATCCGGAGTGCTGGAGGGAACGAGCGTCTCGACCGGCGCAGGGCTATTGGTCGGCGTAGAAGTTGACTGAGGGATCGCGGTCTCGGAGACCGGCGACGGGGTGAATGTCGCAGGCGGCAGGGTGACCGTTGGAGTCGATGTGGCGGCCGCGGACGGGGAACTCTTGGGGGCGTGCTGTGCCAAGAGGATGGCGATATAGTCGAGCTTCGCATCACCGCTGGCATTGTCGGAGCGCAGCATGACGCGGATCTCGCCGGCTTTGTTCACATACCGGCTGGGATTCTCGATCTTGAATTTTTGCATCACCCAAACGTTGGGTTTTGTATCCCTGTTCGAGCCGATCCTGACCCAGGTATCCTTTTTCCAATTGTACACATACCAGTACCATTTTTGGCTGGAATATTTGGGTCCCCAGAAATTGACCTGGAGTTCCATATCGAATCCAGATAGACTGGCCACATTTTTCGGCAGCGCAAAGATGAACGTCCCTTTGAACGTTTCCTTGGGGGTCTCGAAAGCGACGTATTTATTGGGGCGGTCTTCCTTGTTCGAAAGATCCAGAGTGCCCAAAACAGCGACGGGTTTCCCGCTCGACTTTCCGGATTGTACGGAATACGAGACCGGCAGCAGGACAATGTCCTCGGTCAGGGCGGAGGCCGCGTTCGTCAGGTACGATCCTGTCAGGATGGCGAGAAGGATCGAGACGATGAACAGGGTCGCTGTTTTCGGTTGTCTTTTCACGAGAATGCTCCTTTTCATGCCCCCATCTTAATAGGCTGCGAATGTTGAGGGAATTTACCAAAAGTCCTCTTTCAAATTACAATTTTGCAAGTCGGATGGCGGTTCACAATCCGGCACCGCGGTGGGATCAACCGCTCTCCGCAATTACATGAGACGCGGATTAATATCCCTGCCGCCATCGCCTATAATCGCGATTTTGGAATGCAGGAACTTGCTCCTGCCATGTTGGACGGCAAGCCGTCCGACTCAAAGCGAAACCTGTGATTTACTGAAATTTGTGATAGCCGCGGGGACGTCCTCCCGTAAAAAATGACGGCACTTGAATGGTTTCGGGTTCTGCATGCGGGTACACAAGATCAGATTCTGCAACGCCACGGATGCCATCGTTTCTATATTTGCTGCGACCGATCGAAGGGCGATCCATGTATCTGCAATATTTGAGAGGGGCCGCCCTGCGGACACTTACTTCTATTGGGATCGCGGCGGTATGGTTTCAATCGAACACGGCCGCTGGGTGCGCTGCATCCTTCGCTCGAAAACGATGTGAGTGTTGGCGTAAAAACGCGGACAATCTTCACTGGCTGGGACGGTGCGCTCCCATATAATCGCCTCAAATTCAAGGCAAAGGATCATCTTCGATGAAACATAACATTGCATTTGTGTTGCTTGGTCTCGCCCTTCTTGTATCGGCGTGTGCGCCCGCCGCGCCGCGGGAAGCGGTCGCCTTGAAGATCGCCGTCCTGCCGATCATTGACACACTCCCGATGTATGTCGCGCAACAGGAGGGGCTGTTTGCAAAATACGGCGTCGCCGTGGAGTTCGTGCCGGTCGCCTCCGCGCCCGAACGCGACCAGTTACTCGCCGCTGGTCAGGCGGACGGCACGGTCAATGAGACGCTCGCGGTAATGCTCTTCAACAAAGAGACGATCCAAATGCAGGCGGTCCGCTATGCGCTGCGGCCCTCTCCCGGCTACGGGCATTTCTTCATCCTCGCTTCAGGGCAAAGCGGCATCACCGCCGTTGACGAGTTGAAAGGCGTCGAGATCGGCGTCTCGCAGGGAACGGTCATCGAATACGTCACCGAGCGCCTCCTGCAAGCCGAGGGCTTCACCGCCGACGAGATCAAAACCATCGCCGTGCCAAAGATCCCCGACCGCATGGCGCTGCTGGCTTCCGGCGAATTGCAGGCAGGCGTCATGCCCGACCCGCTCGCGTCGCTGGTCGTGGCGCAGGGCGGCGTGATCGTGGCGGACGATTCGAATCATCCCGAATACGGCTTCAGCGTCATCTCCTTCCGCAAGGCTGTGATTGATGCAAATCCCGAAGCAATCAGGGGTTTTCTCGCCGCCGTCGAGGAAGCCGCGGCCATGCTCAACGCCGATCCTGCCAAATACCAGAACGTGCTGAGCGAACAGCAACTGGTACCGCCGCCTCTGCTGGAAACCTATCGGACGCCGCCCTTCCCCGCCGCAGGCGTGCCAACCGAGACGGAGTGGAACGACGCGCTTGCCTGGCTGAAGGAAAAAGGGATATTGGACGTTGACGTCGCCTACGCGGACTCGGTCAACGCCTCGCTTCTCCCCTGACCGGAAGTTGATCCCGTTATAATCAAGTGACAGCCGACCCGGGCTGTCACTTTTCGTCCCGCAATGATCCGCGCCCATTCCCTCACGTTTGGCTACCCTCACCATCCACCCATCTTCCGATCCTTCGATTGGACCGTCGGGCGCGGCGAGACGTGGGCGGTCATCGGGCCGTCGGGCTGCGGGAAGACCAGCCTGCTCTACCTGCTGGCAGGCTTGCTGAAACCAACCAGCGGGGTGATTTCGATCGAAGGCGAAGTCATCGCACGTCCGCGCCCCGGCACGGGACTGATCCTGCAGGATTACGGCCTGCTTCCGTGGTCAACCGTCAGACAAAACGCGGAACTGGGCCTGCGCGTCCGCAACTTTTACGGACCCGACGGCAGGCACGCGCCGCAGAGTCATCAAAGGACACAAAATATCATGCCGTGGCTGGAGAGACTCGGCATCGCTCATCTCGCGGACAAGTATCCGTCTCAAATCTCAGGCGGAGAACGTCAACGCACCGCCATTGCGCGCACCCTCGCCCTGCGCCCCGACATCCTGCTCATGGACGAGCCCTTTTCCTCGCTCGATGCGGTCATCCGCGAAGACCTGCAATCGCTGACGCTGGAACTGTGTGAAGAACAGGGCATTACCCTGATTATGGTCACGCACGCCATCGAAGAGGCGGCGGTCATGGGCAGGAAGATCCTTTTGTTGAGTCAACCGCCGAACACGAAGCCGGGAATCTTTGCGAATCAAAACGCGGGGAACGCCGAATATCGTCAAACCAACGAATATCTCGAAATATGCAAAACATTGCGGAGGGAATTGAACGATGAAACGCCGTGATGTCCTGCTCGCCGCGCTGGGGCTGCTCATTCTATGGCAGGCTGCTGCCATGCTGGTGAACCGTCCCATTTTGCCGACGCCCATCGTCGTGACCCGCGTCTTCTTCAGCGAGTTGGCCCGGGGACTCTCCGATCACGCGCTCGCCAGTCTGTGGCGCGTGGTGGCGGGGACCCTGCTCTCGGTGTTGACGGCGGTCCCGGCAGGGCTGGCAGTCGGCGGGTCCGCGCGGCTGAACCGTTTTGTCTCTCCGATCATCTATCTGCTGTATCCAATCCCCAAAGTCGTCTTCGTGCCGGTCATCCTGTTGTTTCTAGGGATCGGCGACGCGGCGAAGATCGCGATCATCTTTTTGATCCTGTTCTTCCAAATCGTTGTGCTGGTCAGGGATCAAGCCGCCGCATTGCCGCCGCAATTGTTCCAGAGCCTGCGCAGTCTGGGAGCGGGCAGGCGCGCCCTGTTCCGATTTGTGTATCTCCCCGCGAGTCTGCCCGCCATTTTGACGGCGCTCCGACAGTCGGTGGGGACGGCGGTCGCCGTGTTGTACATCGCCGAACTGTTCGCCACCCAGCGCGGACTGGGTTATTACATTTACTACAACGGAAGCACGCTCTTGAATTATCCCGCCATGTACGCGGGCGTGATCGCCATGTCCCTGCTGGGGCTGGGGCTGTATTTCACTGTGGATTGGCTGGAGCGAATCTTATGCCCGTGGAAATTCGTTAACTGAAAAACAACCCCGCCCAAAACAGCAGACTGAACGCCAGCGCGGTTTGACCCGTGCCTGCCAGCGCAACGTTCAACGGACGTCCTTTTTGCGTCAACGTCACGCGCGCGGCTCGATACGCGATCGGCAACGATAGCCATGCCAGCAGTGTCGTCCACGGCACGATTTCCATCCATGCCGCGAGTGGGAGAATGAGATAGGCAATCGTCAGGCATAGCACGTATTGAATTTTGGTCCCGCGTTCGCCCAATAGGACAGCCAGCGTTTGCTTGCCTGCCTTGCGGTCGTTCTCCAGGTCGCGCAGATTATTCACCACCAAAATCGCGGTGACGATCAGCCCCGGCGGGATCGCCATCCACCACGCGACAGGGGAGACGAAACCCGCCTGCGTGTAATATGTCCCTGCCACCGAAGCAAGCCCGAAAAAGATGAATACAAAAACATCGCCAAGCCCGTGGTAACCAAGCGGGAACGGCCCGCCCGTGTAGGCAATGGCAGAGAGGATGGCGGCGGTGCCAACTACGATAATGGGCAATCCGCCCAGCCATGCCAGGTACAAACCGAGCAAGGCCGCCATACCGAACACGGCCGCCATGCCGAACTTCACCTGCGCGGGGGTGAGCAAACCCGCCTGTGTGACGCGCGTCGGTCCCAGCCGTTCGGGCGTATCCGTGCCGCGCTCGAAATCGAACACGTCGTTGGCAAGGTTGCTCCCGATTTGCAGCAACAGCGCGGCGAACAGACACGCCAGCAGTGCATCGATCCGCAGGAATCCGTCGCGCCAGGCGAGCGCGCCGCCCATCACCACGCCGGCCGCCGCGGCGGGCAGGGTCCGCGGGCGGACGGCCAGCAGCCATGCATTCCAGTTGATTCGCCCGCTCAACTTGTCTCCAGCATTCATGCGGCGCAGTATAACGTATAATGGCGCAAATTCGACGCAGGAGATTCCATGACTCGATTGACAGGCGACGAACGCGCGGCTTACGTGCGGGACATGTTCACGCGCATCGCCAGACGTTACGATTTGATGAACCGCCTCATGACCGGCGGACAGGACATCCGCTGGAGGAAACGTGTCATCGAACTGGCGCGGCTGAATGACAACGCGTCTCTGCTGGACCTCGGGACCGGCACCGGCGACCTGGCGCGGGAGGCGCTGTCGGCGTTTCCCAAAGCCCGGGTCGTGGGAGCAGATTTCACTTTGGAAATGATGCGGGTGGGGCGAAAGAACGGTCCGCTCGATTTCTCCGCCGCGGACGCGCTTCGTCTGCCCTTTGGCGATTCCACGTTCGACGCGGTCGTTTCCGGTTTTCTCATGCGCAACGTCATTGACCTGAACAGAGCCCTGGAAGAACAATATCGCGTCCTCAAAAACGGCGGGCGCATCGTCGTTCTCGATACCACGCGTCCGAAGAGAAATGTCCTCTCCCCTTTTATTTGGGTCCACTTGCATGTCGTCATTCCCGCGCTCGGCAAACTGGTCACGGGGGCCGGCGAGGCATATCGTTATCTGCCCGAAACCACCGAGGGATTTGTCACCGCTGAAGAGATGGCCGCGCGCATGGCTTCAGTCGGATTCGAGAATATCGGTTTCCGCCGGTTTATGTTCGGGACGGTAGCCATCCACTGGGGGGAGAAATAGGGATGCGGTTCTCTGCCGTTCTCCGGGCGCGGACATGCCGGCACGGCGGTGCAGGGAGCCGTTCCAGCGAAGTATGTTAGAATGCCTCCAGCGCGGTTTCAGAATCGGGTGCCGGGCTATGTCTGATTTGGATTCTATCGGTCGACTCTCGATCTATTGGAGGATACGCGGATGGAACGTGTAGTGGTAACCGGGATGGGCGTCGCCAGTCCGCTGGGTTGTAATACAGCGGAGTTTTGGGATGGTTTGTTGACCGGCAAAGCCGGGGTGGGTCTTTTGGATGGCGGCATCTTTACGGGGATGCACACAAAGATCGGGGCGGTGGTCCAGGGGTATGACGAAGGCAAATATTTCGACGTCAAGGAAGCGCGGCGTATGAGCCGCTCCTCGCAGTTGGGACTGGTCGCGGCGGAGCAGGCAGTCGCACAGGCGGAATTGACCGGTAAGGGTTTCGACCGCGAAGAGGTGGGTGTGATCGTCGGCAGTTCGATCGGCGGTTATAGCGCCTCGGACCCGTTCTTCAAGAGCCATTACCTGAACGATCGCGTCAGCCCGTTCACCATCCCGATTTCCATGAACATCGGCCCCGGCTCCAATATTTCCATTAAGTATGGATTCCAGGGGCCGCTGGTGAACGTGGATGCGGCGTGTTCCACGGCGGCGCATTCCATCGGTCATGCCTTTAACATGATTCGCAACGGAAGCCTTCACGTCGCTGTCACCGGCGCGGCGGATTGCCCGTTCTCGCCGGGCGTGGTGGCGGCATGGGTGGCCCTGCGCGCGGTATCCACTCGCGACGATAACCCGGCAGAAGCGTGCCGCCCGTTCAGCGCCGACCGGGACGGTATGGTATTGGGCGAGGGCGCGGGGATTTTGATCCTCGAATCGGAAAGTCACGCGCTGAGCCGGGGCGCGCCGATTCTCGCGGAACTCAAGGGCTACGGCGCGTCCGCGGACAGTCATCACCTCACCCAGCCCTCGCAAAAGGGACCCGCCCTCGCCATGCGCCGCGCCTTGGACGACGCCGGCATGACCATCGAAGACATTGATTACATCAACGCACACGCCACAGGGACGGAATGGAACGACAAGAACGAAACGAACGCCATCAAGGAAGTGTTCGGCGAGCGCGCCTATAAAATACCGGTGGTGGGGAACAAAGCCGCGTTCGGTCATTCCATCGCGGGGAGCGGCGCGCTGGAACTCATCGGTTGCATTCTATCCCTGCGCGATCAGGTCGTGCCGCCGACTATCAATTACAAAGTCCCCGACCCCGAATGCGACCTCGATTACGTCACCGAGGGCAAGCGCAGCCTGCCCTTGAAAAACATCATGAGCAATTCGTTTGCCTTTGGCGGAAGCAACGCCGTGTTGATCGTGGGGACATACGAAGCCGCCGATTGAATCGAATTCATCCATGCAAAACAGAATAACAACCGCGCTGGTCTTTCTGCTGACGACCAGTTTCTATATTTTTACCCTTTCGCCTTCACTGGCATGGGGCGACGGGGTGAAACTGCAAACCGAAGCCATCACCGGCGAATCGTTCATACTGGCAGAGATGCCGGCGGAGGAATTTTCACCGGACCCTTTTATTTTTTCGCGCGTGGGAGTAGCGGCGTGGGACCATCCGCTCTACATCATGCTTGGGTACGGGCTAGTCGAGTCATTCTCATCTGTCGATTCGTTGTGGCTGGTCAACCTGATCTCGGCAATCTTTGGAGCCGCGAGCGTAACTGTCGTGTTTCTCATCGCACATCGGCTGACCGCGTCCGTCGTTGCTTCCTGTTTTGCCGCGTTCGCCCTCGCCGTCTCGCATACGTTTTGGTGGCACTCCTCCACCGCCGAAGTGTATACGTTGTTCCTCTTCCTGCTCCTCGTCAGTTATATGCTGTTCGATGAATATGAAAAGATACAACAAAAAAAATTCCTGATCGGCGGCGCATTCTTTCTCGGGCTGGCGGCGTCCAATCACATTCTCGCGTTTCTGGCATTGCCGGCATTCGTTGTTTATGTTTTCATCGCAAAAAAAATACCGCGCTTTGATCCGATGTGTTGGAAGAAATTGCTTTTCACCGCAACGGGCTTTCTAGCTGGCTCTTCGCTGTACATTGTTCAGTTCATACGCGTCTCTAAAAATTTTCCCATCAACGAGACGGTCGGACCCGCCCTCGGTTCCACATTTCTCACGCGCCTCGAAACGCTATCGCCGGTCGTCCTGGCAATCAGCGCGCTCACCTACCTCGCGTTTCTCGCAGCGCAATTCGGTCCTTTCGGGATCATTCTCGGCGCGCTCGGCATTCACAAGACGCTGACCGATTCGGATTTACGCCAACGAAAAGTCATTTCATTCTTCACCGTATTCGCTCTCTTTGGAATCGTCTATCGAGTCACCGACCAATTCGCATTTTTTCTGACATCGTACGTTTTCTTCGCGATCCTGATGGCAGTCGGGTTATCTCGTCTCCTGACGACACTTCGGGACAAGCCCCGCTTCGCGCTGACCTTCATCCTGATTCTCTTCCTTCTGCTGACCCCGCCCTTCTATCACTCCCTGCCGCGCGTTGCCGAACAAAACGGCGTGGACGACTCGTTCCTCGGCATCCCGCAGATCGGAACCGGCGTGCGGGACGGGTTCGCCTATTACATTGACCCGAACAAGCGTGGAGATTACAACGCCTACAACTTCGGGCGCGAGACCATGACCAACCTCTCGCCGGACGCAGTGGTAATTGCCGAGTGGTACACAGACACGGACGAATACTTCATCTTGCGCTATTTCCAAAAGGTGGAGAAGTTGCGCCCCGACGTGACTATCTTCGGCTGGCCCACCGAAGACCCGTTTATGTTCGATTCCCAACTGGCGGTGAGCGCGGTCGAAGATTCGCTCCCCGAACGCCCCGTCTACCTTGCGTCGCTCAGCGAACGATACTACGCCGCATCAACGTTGATCTCGAGGTATTGCATCGTCACTGAAAATAATTTGTATCGCTTGTATGAAATAAGAAGCGGCGATTCTCAATGCCTGGGGATCGATTCAGTAACACCATAGGGCAAGATGTCATCTTGCCCTACATTTCAATTCAAATCCCAAAACTTGAAATCTAAATTGTTCCCCCGAACGGCAACCGCGCCTGCATAATTCGAATCCACGTCGAGCGAGAGCACCGTCCACCGCGCGGATTCGTCCGCGTCGGGACGCGTGGCGCATAGCCGGGCGGGCTCACCGAGCGACACATCGAAACTATCGAGCGGAAGCGACAGGCCCAGCCCCTGCGCTTTGATGTATGCCTCTTTGCGCGTCCAGCAGTTGAAAAAACCAACCGCTCGCTGTTCCACAGGCAATGCCATGAGTTCGGAAATTTCCCGCGGCGAAAAATTGCGCTGTGCGAGGTTTTCGATTTCAACGTCCGCGCGGATTTGCTCCACGTCCACGCCAACCTTTCGTCCGCGGGTGACCGCGATTAAAGCGTATTCGCCGGAGTGCGAGAGATTGAATTCAAGTTCGTTTTTGGGGAGAAACGGCTTGCCGTACTTGTTGACCGAAAACTTCAACTTCGCTGGTTCGGTTTGCAGATACCGCGCGAGGATGTCTCGCAGGCAGGTATGGGAAACGACGTAACGATGACGATCTTTCTCGAAGTGAAACTTTGCGGCGCGCTGGTGTTCGTCCGGCGAGAGGGTGGTTTCGTCGAGATTTGTCGAAGCGACATGCACGCGCCACACGTCCACGCGGTTGGGCGATAATGTCAAAGTTTTTGGAGGGGCGAGCCATTCCGTCATGATTTTGCCGAAAGGAATTCAAGGATTGCGTTTCGAGATTCGTTGATGAAAAAATGGCCGCCGGGGAAATAGCGCGATTCAAATCGTGAAGTAGTCTGCTTCGCCCAGCCTTCAAGTTGTTCACGGCTGATGCGGGGATCGTCGAGTCCGCCAAAGACGGCGATGGGAAGTTCGAACGGCTCGCCATCCGTGCAGCGATACGTTTCGACCGCTTCAAAGTCCGCGCGGAGGATGGGGAGGAGAATCTTCAACGCTTCGGGGTGATTCAAAATTTCAGAGGGGATGCCGTTGAATTTTTTCAACGCTTCGAGAAAATCATCGTCGGGCAGGGCGTGAATCGACGGATTCGGGCCGGGGATGTGCGGCGCGCCGCAGGCGGAGATAAAAAGCCGGGTTGGGCGAGGCAGGTTGAGGCGTCGGAAAGACCGCGCAAGTTCGAAGGCGATCAACCCTCCCATGCTGTGACCGAAGAACGCGAACGGTTTATCCAGCAACGGGTGGATTTCGCGCAAGAGATGTTCAACCAGAACATCCAGCCTTTTTATCGCGGGTTCGTTGAATCTCGATCCTCGTCCCGGGTAGTGGGCGATGTGCGTTTCGATGTTATTCGCTGTCCATTTCGTGAACGCGGCGGGACTTCCTCCCGCGTAGGGAAAAATGAACAGCCGCGACTCCGCCGCTGGGTTTGGCTTCGGGCAAACGAACCACTTCGTCGAGGTCACGTTGTTTTCGATTTTTCGAGGAACCCGCGCGGGATGAAGTAATTCAGATATGCGCTGAACAATGCATCGTTCACCGGGTGGCAGACGATGCCGCTCCCGTTCAGGCGGGTGAGGGTGTTGGTCAGGTCGAACTCCGGCATGAAGACCTGCGACTCGTCCACTTCTTCGAGCAACGGCAGATACGGCGCCCACTCATCCGAGGGCATGTGGGGAATCTGGCTGAACAGTTCCTCGCGCCACTCGTCGAACGAGACCGTGCGGGCTTGGAGTCCCTGCGAGGCGAGCCACCCAGCCAAATGTCGGAAGTGAAGCGGGTCGGGGTTGTCAAGGTGGAAGATCATGCCGAAGTTTTTCTCATCCTTCGAAAGCCGCACGATCGCCGCGCTGACGAAATCCACCGGCACGATGTTGACCATCACGTCGAGGTTCGGCACACTGCCGAGCAGGACACACGCGCGGGTCATGCTGGAGATGAGGTTGTCGGTGTTCCACGCGCCCGTGACGCTGTGACCCGAGACGAGACCCGGGCGATAGATCGCGCACGGGATGCCGCGCGCCATCGCCTGCATGATGAGTTTTTCCGCGACCCATTTGCTCTGAGCGTATCCGCCGAACGGCGCGCCGACCTCATCGAGATTCGAATCTTCGCGGAAGACGCGCCCGTCGTTGACGCCGCCCGAATACAAAATCGAAAGCGTGGACACGTGATGCACGGGCTTCAACTTCACGCGGCTGGCGAGACGCAAAATCTCCTGCGTGCCAAGCACGTTCGCGGCTTTGTGCGCGTGATACGGATACACAAAGTTCACCATCGCGCCGTTGTGGATGATGACGTCAATTTGATTCGCAAGTTCGTTGAATGTTTCATCGGTCAACCCAAGTTGCGGCGAACCGAGATCGCCGAGCACAGGTTTGATGCGATGCGCGAGCGATTCATCCCATAGTTGATACGAATCGAGGTTGCGTTTCAAGCGTTTCAATCCCTGCTCGATGTCGTCGGCGCGCAGCAAACAATGAATTTCCGCCGAGGTCATCGTGAGCAAGTCTTTCAACAGGAACGCGCCGACGAAACCTGTCGCGCCCGTCAGCAGAATCTTTTTCGGTTCGGCGTGTTCGTAGGCAAGACCGCCCGCGGCGATGTCCGTATCGAGTTGCGCTTCGGCGTTCAACGCCTCCAAACTCAACTGTCCGCGCTGGATGAAATCGCTGCGCGTGCGCGTCATGCGTTCGCCGCGGCGCGCGCGCTCGATGGTCTGCGCGAGGTTCGCCACCGTCGGGTTTTCGAACAACGCGCGCAGCGGCAGGTCGGCGGCTTGCAAGCCGAATTTCTCGCGCAGCAAAAACACCAGCCGCGTGCCGAGTAATGAATGTCCTCCGAGATCGAAGAAGTTATCGTTCACGCCCACTTGTTCGACATTCAAATCCAATACTTGCGCGCACACTTCGGCGAGTTGGGACTCCAACGGCGTGCGCGGCGCGACATATTGCGCGCGCAGATCCGCCCGCGATTGCGACGGCGCGGGCAATGCCTTGCGATCCACTTTGCCGTTCGGCGTGAGCGGCAGCGACTCGAGATGCACGAACACAGATGGAACCATGTATTCGGGAAGTTTCGTCCGCAAATAATCTCTGAGATGGACGTGCTCCGCTTCGCCCTCAGGGACGGCTGGCACCACGTAGGCAACGAGGCTCGCGTCTGATGATCTTTCCTTCCATGCGACGACCACTGCCTGCTTGACCGACGGATGTCCCATCAACGCGACTTCGATCTCGCCCGTCTCGATGCGATACCCGCGGACTTTCACCTGCTGGTCGCTGCGACCGAAAAATTCGATGTTGCCGTCAGGGAGATAGCGCGCGAGGTCGCCGGTTTTGTATAATTGAGTCCTATCCCTCACCCCCGTCCCCTCTCCCAGCGGGAGAGGGGTGAACCTCTCCGTGGTCAACTCTGGGCGATTCAAATAGCCGCGGCTGACTCCATCCCCGCCGATGTACAGATCGCCGATCACGCCAACGGGGACAGGTTGCAGGTTTGAATCTAAAATATAGATCTGCGTGTTGGCAATTGGTCTGCCAATCGGAACTGTATTCGAAATTCCCGATCGAATCGAATCCACCTTGTAGATCGTGGACCAGATCGTCGTCTCGGTGGGACCGTACACGTTCCACAACTGCTGTCCGCGCTGGAGGAGTTTCTCGGCGAGGTCGTTGGTCAAGGCTTCGCCGCCGCACAGGATCTTCAAATCGGGTTTTCCCGTCCAGCCTGCTTCGAGCAGCAATCGCCAACTCGCAGGCGTGGCTTGCATGAAGGTGATCTGCGACTCTTCGAGAGATTGCGCCAGTAACGCGCCATCCGCCACGACTTCCGAGTTTGCGATCACAACCGTTGCGCCGACCGTGAGCGGCAACAACAATTCGAGAACGGCGATGTCGAACGAAAGCGTCGTCACCGCGAGCAACGAATCGGACGCGTCGATTCCCAAATCCTTTTGCATCGAACAAAGGAAGTTGACCACCGCCCGATGATGAATCTGCACGCCCTTCGGCTTGCCCGTCGAACCTGACGTGTAAATGACGTAAGCCAAATCCTCGGCAGAGGCTTTGACCTTTTTGCCGCGCTTACCCTTCACTTTTTCGAGCGCGTCGAGGCAAATGACCTGGGCGTTGTTCTCTGGGACTTGTGGCAATAAACTTGTGAGAGTCAAAATGATCGAAGCGTTTGAATCCGCCAGCATGAAGGCGAGACGTTCCGGCGGGAACGACGGGTCGAGCGGCAGGTACGCGCCTCCCGCTTTCAACACGCCCAGCAAACCGACCAGCATCTCTACGGAACGAGTCACAAACAAACCGACGAGTGTCCCCGGCTTGACGCCTTGCGCGGTGAGAACTTTCGCCACATCACCGGCGCGCCTGTTCAATTCCTTGTAAGTCAATTGCTGACCTTCAAATTGAACGGCGACAGCGTTGGGCGTTTTCTTTGCCTGCGCTTCGATCAACTCGTGTACGCAAAGGGCGCGCGGATACTCGGATTCTGTTTGATTCCATTCGACCAGAATTTTTCGAGTTTCCGATTCATCCTGTAGCGAATACGTTGATACAGGCTTCGTCGGGTCGGCGGCGATCTCGCGCAACAGCGCATGGAAATGTTTCAACATGCGCTCGATGGTCGCCGCGTCGAACAAGTCCACGTTGTATTGCAGCGCGGCGGCAAGCCCGTCGTTCAGTTCGGACATCATCATGGTCAGATCGAACTGGGCGGGTTCGCCTCCCAGCGCGATGGATTCGAGGACGAGTCCGCTCGCTTCCATGCGCGCGCCGTCCAACCCCAGCGCGAAGGGGCTGAGCGTTTGCACATCCGCTTCGTGGGCTTTTTGCAGGATGAACATCGTCTCGAACAGCGGCGGGCGGGACGAGTCGCGCTGGATGCCCAACTTTTTCGCCAATAGCGCGGGCGGATAGTCTTGATGCTCGAACGCGCCGAGCGCGGTCTGTTTGACGCGCTGGAGAATTTCATTGAACGACGGGTTGCCTGAAAAATCCGCTTTCAATGCAATGGGGTTGATGAAATATCCGACGAGATTCGACAACTCCGCATGGTTTCGTCCTGCGGTCACTGAGCCGACCAAAAATTCATGTTGATTCGAATAGCGATGCAACAAGGTTTGGAACGCGGCGAGCAGGGTCATGAACATGGTCGCGCCGTTTTCCTGCGCGAGGGATTTCAACGTTTCGTACAGGTCGCCATCCATGAGGATGTGCGCCGAGTCGCCGCGGTAGGTCTGCATCGGCGAGCGCGGACGATCGGTTGGAAGATTCAACGCAGGGAGTTGCTTCCCCAGTTGGCCGCGCCAATATTCCCATAATTTTTCGCCGCGTTCGCTTTCGAGCATCGCCGCTTCCCAGCGCACATAATCGGAGTAACGCGCGGGCAGGGCGGGCAATTCGATTGGAGAGTTATTCTTGTTCGCTTCGTACAGCATCAACAACTCTCGGGCGAGAATCGTCATAGACCAGAAGTCGGTGATGATGTGATCCATCGCGAGCAGGAGGATGTGCGATTTATCCCGCGTACGGTGGAGCGCGGCGCGGATGACTGGACCAGCCTCAAGGTCGAATGAAGCGTGCGCGTCCCGTGCGAGTCGTTCGCGCAATGTATCGTCATCCAACGCGGACGAATCCACCACGCGGAAAATCCCAGCCATCGAATCATGCACGCGCTGGATCGGTTCGCCGTCGATCGCGTGGAATGTGCTTCGCAACGACTCGTGCCGCGCAACAAGTTGATCGAAGGCGCGCTGCAACGCGTTCACATCGAGATCGCCGCGGATACGGATCGCACCCGCGACGTTGAACGAAAGTTCATCGGGCATGAGTTGATGCAGGAACCACAACGCCTGCTGACCCACCGAAAGCGGACTCTCGTTCGACGCGTTTTCCGCGACGACGAACGGCGCTTCGCTCTCCGTTTCGGCTGATTCCAAATTTGCCATCGCCTCCGCCGCGAGAGATGCGATGGTCGGTCCCTGCAGGAGACTCGCCACCGAAATCTGCGCGCCGAGTCTGGACTCGAGCGAGTTCTTGAGTTCCATCGCCATGAGCGAATCGAGACCGAGCGTATCGAGCGGGGTATCGAGGCTGAGACGCGAGGCGTCCATGCCGAGGATGCGCGCGGTGTGTTGTTGGATCAATTCCTCAACATCGGATTTTGTTAGATGCCGTTTAGATTGTGTTGAGGGAGGAGCGAGATTTTCCCTCATCCCCAACCCTTCTCCCGAGGGGAGAAGGGAGCCGGAGTCCCCCTCTCCCTGTGGGAGAGGGGTTAGGGGTGAGGGAGATTTTTGCGATTCCTTATGAACCCTGCCATTCTTTTTTTCTTCTTTTGGCAGCGACTTCCAATTCGAGCGCGTCAACGCCGTGTTGACCTGTGTACGTGTTTCCTTGTTTACTTCTCCATCCAACCAGTATCTCTGCCGATCAAACGGATAATTCGGCAGCGCGACTTTATTTCGTGAATACCCGTTATCGAATTCATTCCAGTCAATTTCCACACCCTGCACGTACAATTTGCCGAGGCTGTCGAGGATCGTCTGCCATTCGTCTTGATTTTGTCGCAGCGACGGCAGCCACGCGGATTTTGATTCAGGCAAACAGCGTTTCCCCATTCCCAGCAACACCGGGCTGGGACCGACCTCGATGAATGTGTCAATTCCCAGATTCGCAAGCGACTGTATCCCGGATGCGAATTTCACTTCCGCGCGGATGTGGTCGCGCCAGTATTTGGCGGAGGGAGGTTGGGTGAGGGCTTCGCCGGTGACGTTTGAGAGCAGGAGAATTTGAGGATTGGAGAAATGGATTCGCTGAGCAAAGGATTCGAATTCATCGAGGATTGAATCCATCAAAGGCGAATGGAACGCGTGTGAGACAACCAGCGGCTTGGAGGTGATGCCGAATTTGGTCAGTTCATCCACAACGGATTGAACGGCTGTCTTTTCGCCGGAGATGACGGTGTTATCGGATCCGTTCGAGGCGGCGATGGAGACTTGATTCGCAAACGGCTTGAGGATGTCGCCGATTTTGTCAGCATCCGCAAAGACCGCGACCATCGTCCCGTTTTTGGGGAGTCCGCCCATCAGCCGCGCGCGCTCGGCGATGAGGCGCAGTCCGTCTTCGAGCGTGAACGCGCCTGCAATGCACGCCGCGACGTATTCGCCGACGCTGTGTCCCATCACGGCGTGAGGCTTGATTCCCCACGAGAGCCACATCCTTGCCAGCGCATACTCAAAAGCAAAAAGCGCGGGTTGGGTGAACGTTGTCTGATTGATGGTCGAATCGTTTTTATCGGCGAAGATGATTTCAAGGAGTGAACGACCAAGAATGGGATCGAGGATCCTCGCGCATTCATCCAGCGCGGCGCGGAAGACAGGCTGGGTATCGTAAAGTTGTTTCCCCATCCCCGCGTATTGCGATCCCTGCCCGGTGAAGAGGAAGGCGATCTTCGGCTGCGCGCCCGGCTTGGTTTTGCCTGTTGAAACCAAAGAAGATTCCGATTGATCGAGAAAATCTTCCAAGCCTTTGAGCAGATCTTCTTTTGAAGACGCTTGAACCGCAAGACGATGTTCGAAGTGGGAGCGGGTTGTGTTGGAGGTGAAGGTGAGATCAGGTAATTTGTAATTGGTAATTTGTAATTGTTCGCTGAGGGATCGAGAGAGTTCCTGAAGCGCGTTTTCAGATTTGGCAGATAGAGTCAGCAGGTGGCGCGGGCGTTCGATTTCTGTGGACAGCAAGCTGTCCGACTCCAAAGACGGCGCATCGGACAAGATGATGTGCGCGTTCGTGCCGCCGAAGCCGAAGGAACTGACGCCAGCGAAGCGCGGCTGGTCGCGCCGCTTCCACGGGCGAAGATAGGTGCCGATCTCGATGCGCGAAGTTTCAAGAGAGAGATACGGGTTGATTTCTTTTAAATGCAAATGCGGCGGGATGGACTCGTTCTGCATCGCCATCACCACTTTGATCAGCCCCGCGATCCCCGCCGCGGATTCAAGATGACCGATATTGGTCTTCACCGAGCCGACGATCACGCGCTGATGCGAGTCGTCGTTCAGGACCGCGTTCAGCGACGCCATCTCGATCGGGTCGCCGAGCGGAGTGCCTGTCCCGTGCGCTTCGATGTAACTGATCTGGCTTGGCAATACTTGCGCTTGCGCCAATGCAGTTCGAATCACATCTTGTTGCGCAAGTCCGTTCGGGGCGGTGAGACCGTTACTGCGGCCATCTTGATTCACCGCCGAGCCGCGAATCAACGCGAGGATATTGTCGCCGTCGCGCATCGCGTCGGAGAGACGTTTCAAGATAACAACGCCGCATCCTTCGCCGCGCACGTAACCGTCCGCGCTGGCATCGAACGTTTTGCAATGACCGTCGGGCGCGAGCATGCGCGCCTGTGAAAACGTGATGGTCAATTCGGGAGTGAGAATAAGATTCACGCCTCCCACCAACGCCAAATCCGATTCGCCGCTGCGCAAACTTTGGCACGCAAGATGCACCGACACCAGCGACGACGAACAAGCCGTATCCACCGCCATGCTCGGTCCGCGCAAGTCAAAGACATAAGACAAACGATTCGCCGCGATGCTGTGCGCGTTGCCCGTGCCAGCGTAGGCGTCTATCATTTCGTGATTGTCGAATTGCAGGCGCGAATAATCGTAACTGCTGATGCCGACGAACACGCCCGTACGCGTCCCTGCCAGCGTGTGGGGCGGGATGAACGCGTTTTCCAGCGCCTCCCAACTGACCTCCAGCAGGAGGCGTTGCTGCGGATCCATGCGCGCGGCTTCACGAGGGGAAATCCCAAAGAAGGCGGGATCGAACAGGTCTATGTTGTCGAGGAATCCCCCAAAGCGCGTCAACGTCTTGCCTCGGGCTGGTTCGTCGGCGTGGAATTGATCCACTTCCCAGCGGTCAGGCGGAACCTCAGTGATCGCGTCCACGCCGTTGCGCAGCAACTCCCAAAACGCCTGCGGACTGTCCGCCTGCGGGAAGCGGCAACTCAAGCCGATGATAGCGATGGGCTCGTTGACGTTGCTGAAAGTCGGTTGAGGCGTTGCAGGGATGGAAGTCTTCACAGGTTGCGAATCGCCCGCGAGAAAATTGGACAGCAACTCAATGGTCGGGTAATCCCATGCGAGCGTGGGAGAAAGTTTGCGGTTGAGGAACGTTTCAAGATCGCCTGTGAGGCTCACGGCTTGCACCGAGCCAAGTCCGTAATACGTGAACGGCTGGCGCGGGTCAATCGCGAACGCGTCCATCTCGAGCATGGCGGCGATGCGCCCGAGGAGGAAGGATTGGATGGATTGGGTAGTGTGCTTGGGTTGTGTTGAGTGAGGAGCGTGACTCTCCCTCATCCCCAGCCCTTCTCCCGAGGGGAGAAGGGAGCCAGAATCCCCCTCTCCCTTCGGGAGATCGCGAAGCACCCCGAAGGGGCGGGTTAGGGGTGAGGGCGCATTCCTCCTCCACTCCCCAACCAATTCCAGTTCTCCATTCAAAAACGCAGTCTTCGTCGCGCGGCGTTGGATCTTTCCACTGGAGGTTTTGGGGATGCTCATCGGTTTGACCAGCGCGATGGCGAAGACTTGCAGATCGTGTTTCTCAGCCACTGCCTGACGAATCGCAGAGGCGACTTCGTTCACATCGGCGCCCCGCCCTTGCCGCGTCACTTCCTGCACGATAACGAGTTGTTCTTTGCCGTTTTCCGTCACTGAAAATGCCGCGCCCGCGGAGGGCTGCAATGCGGGATGACTCGCTTCAACCGTTAATTCAATATCTTGCGGGTAATGATTGCTCCCGTGGATGATGATCAAGTCCTTCAAGCGGCCTGCGACGAAGAGTTCGCCATTTTGGAGAAAGCCCAGATCGCCCGTCCGCATGAAGGGACCTTCGTTTGTGTCCGCCGTGTACGCGCCGAAGGTATTGCGCGTTTCTTCTTCTAGACCCCAATATCCCTTCGCCACGCTGGGACCCATCACCCAAATCTCGCCGACTTCGTTCCCGGCGCAGCGCGTGAGCGTGGCGGGGTTGACGATGATAATTTTCTGGTCAACGATGGATTTGCCGCAGTTGACCATCGTCAACGAGTTCGAATCGCCGGGGGAAATTTCGACCACCTTGTCGCGTTCGAGGGCTTTGCGATCGATCGTCAATGTGCGCGGCTCGGCGGGACCGTCGCCGCCGGAGACGATGAGCGTGCTTTCTGCCATGCCGAAGCACGGGTAGAAGGAACTTTTACGAAAGCCGACCCGCCCGAACGTCCGCGCGAAGCGTTCCAACGTCTCAGGGCGAATCGGCTCGGCGCCGCAGAACGCGAGTTTCCACGAACTTAAATCGAGGGTTTCACGTTGTTCGGGCGTGATCTTGTCCACGCACAAGTCGTAAGCGAAGTTCGGCGCGCCGCTGATGGTGGCTTTGTATTTGCTGATGGCTTCGAGCCAGCGGAAGGGACGTTGCAAAAACGAGACGGGCGACATCAACGTGGATGTCCCGCATACGTACATCGGCTCGAGGATGCCTCCGATCAGTCCCATGTCGTGATAACTCGGCAGCCAGAACACTCCCGAGGCGTTTTCGCCGATCTGAAAACCGCGACGAATTGCTTTGAGGTTGTGCATCAGGTTGCCGTGTGTGAGCATGACCCCCTTGGGTTGACTCGTCGAGCCTGACGTGTATTGCAGAAAGGCGAGCGTGTCGGCGTTGATCTCCGGGTCGCGCCAATCGTCTTCTAATCCCGCCGGTACCTCGTCGGTGTTCAACCAGTTCAGCGCCTGCAAATCGGGTGTGTGTTCGAAGCGTTGTTCGAGGTTGTGATGGATCGTCGAAGTAGCGAGAGCGAACTTCGACTGCGAATCGGCGACGATGGCTTGGATGCGCGGGACGGGACGGTTCAAACGCGGGGGGTAGGCCGGCACCGCCGCCGCGCCGGCATATAAGCATCCGAAGAACGCGGCGATGTAATCGAGCCCGGCGGGGTAGAGCAACAGGACGCGTTCGCCGCGCGCGCCGTGTGTTTCGAGCCACGCGCCGATGGCGCGGGCGCGGCGATCCAGTTCGGCATACTTGGTGGTGAGAATATCAGGGCTGCCATCCTCCAGGAATCTGTAAGCCAGGCTGTCCGGATGCTGTTCCGCTCTCCACCGCAGTAGGGCGACCAGAGTGCCGGGGGTATTGGATAGAGATGCCGCGTGGGTTGACCTTTTCATAAAATATCTACCTGTATTATCTGAAATCACATACTTATAACATGAAAAGCCATTCGACGAAAATGTCGAGAATCACGCTGTTTGCAACTGGATTTATTTGTTAATAATGACACTAACGCAACGAGAATTTCCTCTAATATAGTGTTCAATTTCTTGACATGCTTCTGCAAAAAGGTATAATCTCATCCCAATAGTCCGCTTTGCTTTACACGACTGGCAACCGGCAGGGGAGTGTAAGACAATATCAATTTGTATCTGGTTCCATAGGGCAAGTGATCTTTATTCGATTATATAAGGAACAGGCCTGTGAATCAACAAAGCATTTTTAAACTTGTTCAAGACGAAGGCGCGGCTTCTTCGAAGGAATTCGAGCTTGCCCAGTCCGAGATGATTATTGGCCGCGACCCGAATGTGGACATTTCCATTCCCTCCGCGGCCGTGTCCCGCCGCCATGCCCGCCTGATGCGCGATGGGGATGGATACACTTTGGAAGACCTGGGAAGTAGTAACGGAACGTTTCTGAACGGTGTGCAGTTGACCGAACGGCGTCTCTTGAAAGACGGCGACCAGATTCGTCTGGGGAAGGCTGTAACGCTTACCTATAAAACACCCGCTGCGGTCCCGGCCGGCGAGCCGCGCCCGGTCGTGCCGGTGTCTGCCGGTGTGATGCAGACTGTGGTGGGGGAGGAGCCTATGGGGGTGGTGGATGCCGGACCGCCTCAACTTAATGTCGTCATCGCCGGGGGAAGCGCCAAGACCTATGAACTGACGCGTCAGGTCTTGACCATTGGACGGGTGGAGGAAAACGACATTGTCATTCCCTCCCAGATCGTCTCCCGACAACATGCCCGGCTGGAACGGACGAATGGCGGCTACAAATTGACGGTCGCGCCGGAAGCGAAGAATCCCGTCTTATTCGAGGGGCGACCGCTCGAAGGGCCGCGCCTTTTGCGTCACGGCGACGTGCTGCGCATCGGAAGCCTCGATCCCGGCGTGATGGTCACCATGACCTACAACGCTCCCAGCGAAGCGGCGCAGGAAGTCGAACGGGACATTGTTTTCGGCGAGAAAACCCTCATTCAGATCGGACGCGATCCCAGCAACGATGTTGTCCTTTCATCACCCACCGTGTCACGCTATCATGCTCAGATCGAAAGAGTCGGCCAGCGCTATCGGGTGGAGGATCTGCGCAGTTCCAACGGAACATTTGTCAACGGCGAGCGCGTGTCTGGAACGGTATGGCTCAAGCCCAACGATTCCATTCGAATCGGGCAATACCGTTTTGTCATGGGCAAGGACCAGCTTGCCAAATATGACGACAGCAAGGGCCTGAGCGTTGACGTTCTCCGGCTGAACAAGTGGGTGCGCAAGGACCTGAACATCCTCCAGGATATTTCCGTGACTCTCAAGCCGCGAGAATTCATCGTTGTCGTCGGGCAGAGCGGCGGCGGGAAATCCACGTTTCTAGACGCGGTTGCGGGTTATCGTCCGGCCACGCCTCCCTCGCGCGTCCTGGTCAACGATATCGATCTTTACACTCATTTCGATGCCGTCCGCAACGACATCGGCTATGTTCCGCAAAAAGACATCATCCACATGGAGTTGACCGTCTACCAGGCGTTGGATTATGCCGCCCAACTGCGCATGCCGACGGATACGACCAAAGAGGAGCGGCACAAGCGGGTCATGGAAGTGCTGGAGGACCTCGATCTAACCCATCGAAAAGACGTCCAGATCAGCGGCTTGAGCGGCGGACAACAGAAGCGCGTCTCCATCGGCGTCGAGCTGTTGACGAAGCCCGGCCTGTTCTTCCTGGACGAGCCCACGTCCGGCCTGGACCCCGGGACGGAAACCGCTTTGATGCAGTTGATGCGCCGCCTGGCGGATCAGGGACGCACGATCATCCTGATTACCCATGCCACCAAGAACGTCATGCTGGCCGACAAGGTGATCTTCCTGGCGCGCGGCGGTTACCTGGCCTGGTTTGGCCCCCCGGAAGAAGCGCTGGAATACTTCGACCAGTTCCGTTCGGAACGTGACCGCCGCGCCGGCAAGATCGAATTCGATGAGATCTATGCCATTCTTGATAATCCAGCCAATGGCAAGGCGGAAGATTGGGCCAGGCGTTACCGCGAATCCAAAGCGTACCAGGATTATGTGGCGAAACCGCTGGCGGACAAATTATCTGCCGGGCAGGCCGTCACCGTCCCGCAGCCTGAGAAAGTTGCACGCAAATCCAGCGGCCCTGCATCGAAACGGGTTTCTGGATTAAATCAATTTCTCATTCTTTCCGCCCGCAATGTGAAGATACTCACCCGCGATCGGTTCGGACTGGCCTTGATGCTGGCCACCGCGCCGCTCGTCAGCCTGCTGGATGTGATTCTGGCCCTCCTGCTCGGACGAAATCCCTTCGACTTCAATACCGGCCTTATGGCCAACGTCATGATCACCCTGTTCCTGATGACCATCTACGGCGTCATGGTGGGCGGCATCTCTCAGATGAGGGAAATCGTCAAGGAACAGGAAGTCTATAAGCGGGAGCGGCTGGTCAACTTGCAGATTCTTCCGTATGTGCTCTCGAAGGTGTGGGTTGCCGCCCTGCTTGCGTTATACCAGGCCGCCGCATATACCATCGTTCATTACCTTGCTTTCGATATGCCCGGTGGGGCGTCGGAGTTTTTCCAAGTTTATGTCACCATGGCGCTGGCGACTCTGGCAGGGATGATGCTGGGGTTGTTCGCCTCCGCGCTTGCCCCGAACGCCAATTCCGCTCCCCTGATCATCATCATCCTGATGTTGCCACAGATCGTCCTGGGCGGCGCGTTGATTCCTTTGCCCGATTTCGTGAGCGCGCCGACTTCCACCCGATGGGCATTCGAGGCATTGATGGGCATCACCGGCCCCGGCTCCGATGTCGCCGCCGACATTTGCTGGTCGCTGCCTGCGGACGTGCGGCAGGCGATGACCCTGGAAGACAAGAAGGCAAACGGCTGCCGTTGCATGGGACTGGCAATGCTTAATCCCGAATCGTGCAATTATCCGGGCCTCGGAGAATTCTACAATCCGGCCATTGACCAGGCGCCGCCGGTCGAACCTGCGCCGCTCGGCGATCCGCCCCCGGAGCCCGTGATTCCCGAGCGTCCGGTTCAGCCGGTCGATCAGTCGGATAATGTCGCAATGGCCGATTTCTTCACCAAGTTGCAGGAATGGGAAGCGCAGGCGACCGCCATTCAAGAAGAATACAAACGGCAGATCGAGGATTACCAGGCAAAATCCGAGTTATACAAAAGCGAGGTCATCGCCTACCAGGAGGCGCTGATCAAATGGCAGATTGGCCAGGCCTCGGCGGTTACTCCGGCCGAGAGCGTCGTGGATACTTTCCACGCTGGTTTTGGCTGGTCCTATGTCAACAAAGAAGACCCCGTCGCTTATTGGGCCAAAATCATGAAGACCTGGCTGGTGCAGTTATTCATCATTGTCCTGTTGTTTGTGGCGATTCTGTACCTGCAAAAGCGGAAGGATGTGATTTAGGGATGAAGCAGAGATTCCAATGGATCATGCTCCTCCTGGTGATCGTCGGCATATTGAGCGCCTGCGGCACGGGAGGCGGCGATAGCGCGAGAGAATCTACCCTCGAGGCAATCAGCGCGGTGATTCGGGAAACGGCCACCTACCAGGCATCCCTGAATCAAAATCCGAATGCGGCTGTCGAAACTGCGCAGGCGGAGGCGACCGCCTACGGCGAGGCCGTTGCCGCGACGCGGGCGGCTGAGGCCGCCTTGAGCGACGAAGCCAAAGCCGCGACGGCCACCGCTTCCGCGCCCATCCTGGCAGAACTGCCCAAATACGGCGTCGATCCCGCGGCCGGGCGGGTCGGATGGATCCATCCGCCGGTGTCTCTCGACGTATCGGGTTACATGTCGTACGACTACGTCAATTATTTCATCGCCACCGTGGCGCAGGATTTTGTCGTGTCAGGCGATCTCTATTGGGACACTCAATACGGCACATCCGGTTGCGGCTTCGTGCTGCGTTCGAATGGGAACGAGGATTCCCTGGACCAGTACATGGCCGTCCTCACGCGGGGAGCCAGCGGGCATCTCCTGTTTGCCATCATGTCGGAGGGCGATGTCGTCTCCGGCCGGGACATTTATGCGTACGGAAAGGATCCGAACTTCGTATGGGGCAATCGCGTTACGAACCGTCTAACCGTGGTGGCTCGGGGCACTATTTTCACGATCTATACAAATGGCACAAAGATCGGGGAAATCGATGTCAGCTCGCCGCCTCCCCTGCCATCCCTCCCGACCGAACCGCAGAAACCGGCCAACCAGTCCGACGTTCAGGCGATGACCGAATATCAGAAACAGTTGAAAGAATATAACGAAGTGGTGGAGCAAATGGAGGCCGATTATCGCGCCCGCCAGCGTGATGCTGCCAACGCGAACACCGTCTTCGAGCGCGGTTTCATCGCTTTAGTTGTATTGAGTGAATCGGGACGTTCTCATTGCGAGTTCAATAACACCTGGTTGTGGCTGATCGAATAAGAGCCGCAGGGATATATCCCGAACCGACCCTTCTGGCGCGAGCGGCGGCCGGGTTTGCGGAAAAATCGAGCAACTTTTGGAGAAAATATGGCAAAACCGAAATGGATTGGAAAAACTCTGAGCAATCGTTACGTCATTGAAGAATTGCTGGGCCAGGGCGGTATGTCGGCGGTGTACAAGGCCACCGATCCCAACCTGAAGCGGGTAGTGGCGATCAAGATGATCCACACCCATCTGTCCAATGACCCCGATTTCGTCAAACGCTTCGAGGAAGAGGCCACGGCGGTTGCCCAACTGCGTCATCCCAACATCATTCAGGTCTATGATTTCAACCGGGACGACGATGTCTATTACATGGTCCTGGAATTCGTACCGGGTGAAACCATACAAGATCACCTCAAGCGCCTCAATCAGAGCGGGCGGCGGCTGTCGGTCACGAGCGCGATCGAATATATCGCCAATGCCTGCGATGCGGTGGACTATGCCCATCAGCGGGGAATGATCCATCGGGACATCAAGCCCGCGAACTTGATGCTCAACACCATGGGGCAGGTCATCCTGATGGACTTTGGCATTGCCAAGATCGTCGGCGGTCAACGGCACACCGCCACCGGCGCGGTGGTGGGGACGGCCATGTACATGTCGCCCGAGCAGATCAAAGGCGAACAGCCCGACCGCCGCACCGACATCTATTCCTTGGGTGTGACGTTGTTCGAACTGGTCAGCGGCCAGCCGCCCTTCGACGCCGATTCGGCCATGACCCTGATGATGATGCACATCAATGACCCCGTGCCGGATCCGAGGAAGCTCAACCCCGACGTTCCCGATGAACTCGTGGCGGTGATCAACAAGGCGCTGGCTAAGGACCCGAATGAGCGTTACCAGACCGCCGCTCAGATGGGCGCCGCGTTACGCAACCTGCTGGGACGGGTGAAGACCGGCGTCGCCCGCGCGGCGATCCCGCCCGGGGCGACGATGGTCGAGGAGTCTGTGATTCCGCCCGGTTCCACCATGGTCGAGGAATCTGTAATTCCGCCCGGTTCCACTATGGTCGAGGAATCGGCGGTCCCCTCGCCAGGGACGCGTTCCACCGGTTCGACGGGTCCGCAGGGGACCGTGGTCGAAAGCGCACCAATGACGGGGTCTGGCACGGCAGCGAGGCCGGTGCCTGCGCCTTCCGCTCCCGCTTCGACTGCATCCGCGCGGCCCAAATCATCAGTGGCCCTGCCGATGATCATTGGAGGGATCGTGGGTGCTGCCTGCCTGCTGACCGGCGGGATTTTTCTGGTCAGCCAATTGTTTGGCGGCGATTCCGCAGGCGCGACCGAGGCGCCCATTGTAGCAGTTGTGGACACGCCCACCGAATTTGTACTGCCGACCGCGACGGCAGGGGTCGAGGAGACGCCAACTGTGGAAGTTACGCCCACTGATACCGCTACTCCCACCGCAACTGTGCCAGCCGGGCCTTTCGTCCGCATCAATGCAATTACCGTCGATTCTCAGAACCGCTATGTGGTCGAATATGAGACCTTCGGATTTACGGAGGCACTGCCGGGAATGCATATTCACTTCTTCTTCAACACGGTTTCTCCCGAAAACGCGGGTGTGCCGGGATCGGGGCCGTGGATTCTGTATGGCGGCCCGCGGCCGTTCACCGGGTATCGCGTGTCGGACCGTCCGAGCGCGGCCACGCAAATGTGCGCCCTGGTTGCCAACTCGAACCATTCGGTACAGGCCAACAGTGGGAACTGCGTGTATCTTCCGTAGCCGTGTTCCCTGACAACAACAAGAACGGGACGGTCACCTGACCGTCCCGTTTGTGTTTGTCGCACAAGTTATGCCGGAAAATACGTCCCGATCCTCTGTGATTACTTTAACGTGCGGATGAATGCAACGACCTGCCAGATCTGCTCGTCGGTGAACACGCCTTTCCAAGGGACCATGGAGGTACCTTCTTTGCCGGTGGCAATGCGCCAGAATAGATAATCGTCACCCACGGACGATTGTAACTCTGCGAGATCCTTTGGCGCGGGGTCGAGCGCCGCGCCAACAGGACCGTCGCCATGGCCCTGGGGTCCGTGACAGGACTCGCAGTTGGTCCTGAAGATGGCCGCGCCGGCCGCGGCGTCCGTTCCGGGGGGGATGGTCTGACCGGCGTATTCGGCAGGGACAGTTGCCGGTATGGTGACCGTCTCCGTGCCGCCCCCGCCGCAGGCTGTCAGGCTCATCACTGTCAGGATGAGGAACAATACTATTCGTTTCTTCATGTTTTATATGCAATCTCCATAGGGTTGAAGATGATAGCGACATTGTACCTGAGGATTTTGGAATTGGACGGCGTGTTGCTGAAAATTCAGGGACAGGCTCTTACACCCGAATCTGAAGCATTGTAATTATTTCGAATGCTTTACCCGGCAGTTTCTCTTGTCTGGCATGTTGTTTGGCCTGGATTCCTTGATGGGATCGGAGCATGATCGGACACTTTGAACATGTGGAAGCATCGAATTTGCGGTCTCCATGGTGCCAGCTCTGGAATGTAATTGATGCCGCCGTGATTTCCGACTCCGTAGTGAAATCTTCCCCTTGGTTTTCAAGACGCGAAGGACAGAAATTCCCCCAATTTTTCTCATATTGCTCTAAGAAAGAAGCCATATAGTTGCAATATCTACCCTATAAGTTTTTCCACCTGTCTGCTGAGGATTATTGGTTTGTCTGTCGGGTAAATAGACGGAGAGTGCATGGACGAACAGACTGTTGCATGGCGAGACCGTTTGCAGCGTTTATGGGGGAGAGCGCGACGCACATTGTCGTTTACTTTGGGGGTATTTGCCGCGCTCATGGCGCTTTGGATTTATAACCTGATTTTTCCCGCTCCTCATCAACTGACCACGCGCGAAGTGAATGATGCCGTTGCTCAGGCATTGGGATCTGCTACGCCGCCGCCTGCCTTTTCCTCGCGTGTCTATCAGGTGATTCAGCCCTCGCTCGTCCTGATCGAAACGCGGACCCAAGGCGAGGACGGGGAAACGGGCGAGGGTCTGGGGAGCGGCGTGATCGTGGACCAGCAGGGCGACATCCTCACGAGCCTGCATGTTGTGGCGGGCGCATCGGAAATCCTCATCACGTATGCCGATGGGACACAATCAAAGGCGCAGATCTTGTTCGCACAACCGGAGAACGATATCGCGGTGTTGTTCCCGGAGCAACTTCCGTCGGTGCTCGTGCCCGCCGTGCTGGGAAACCCGAATGCGGCGCGGGTGGGAGACGAGGCTTACGTTGTTGGCAATCCCTTTGGCCTGTACAGTTCGATGAGTTCGGGCGTCATCTCCGGCTTCGACCGTTCCTTCCAGCCTGCCGGGAGTGACCGGAGAATCTTTGGCCTGATCCAGGTGGATGCGGCCGTCAATCCCGGCAATTCGGGCGGACCCCTGCTCAACCGCGACGGCCACGTGATTGGAATCGTCACAGGCATCGTCAACCCGACCGAGGAGAGTTTCTTCGTGGGCATTGGGTTCGCCGTGCCGATCAATGTGGCGGTCTCTGGCATGGGTTCACCGCCATATTAACTGTTGTGCATACTCTCGTTTAAAGGAGTTTAACGATGGCTCGAAATATGAACTCTGAAGATAAAAACCGACTGCCCATGGAGCGTGTGCTGTATGAAGTCAAGAAGGTGATTGTGGGACAGGACCACCTGCTTGAGCGGCTGGTCGTCGCCCTGCTGGCGCGCGGACACATCCTCGTCGAGGGTGTGCCGGGGCTGGCGAAGACCATGGCCATCAAAACCCTGGCCGAGACAATCGGCGGCGAATTCAAACGCATCCAGTTCACGCCCGACCTGGTCCCCGCGGACCTGATTGGAACGCGCATCTACAACCAGAAGACGGGTGAGTTCAATACTTCACTTGGCCCTGTCTTTACTAACCTGCTGCTTGCGGATGAAATCAACCGCGCACCGGCCAAAGTGCAGAGCGCATTGCTCGAGGTCATGCAGGAACGCCAGGTGACGATCGGCCGCGAAACACATAAGGTGCCCAATCCTTTCCTCGTGCTCGCCACGCAGAATCCCATTGAGACCGAGGGTACGTATGCCCTGCCCGAGGCGCAGGTGGACCGCTTCATGCTCAAGGTGCTGGTCGGCTATCCCACTACGACGGAGGAATTCGTCATCGTCGAGCGGATGACGGGCGCGTTGCAAGGTGTGCAGAAAGTGCTGACCACAGACCAGTTGCTCGAATTGCAAAAAGAGGCAGACAAAGTTTACATTGACCCGGCGCTTATCGAGTACGCCGTGCGGATGGTCACCGCCACGCGTCAGCCGAAGGATTTTGGCCTCAAGGAACTGGAGCCTTACATCATGTTCGGCGCCAGTCCGCGCGCTTCGATCAATCTCATTCTCACGGCGCGGGTGCTGGCCTTTGTGCGCGGACGCAATTACGCGCTACCGCAGGATGTGCTGGACATGGCGCTCGATGTCATGCGCCACCGCCTCGTGCTCTCCTACGAGGCACTCTCGGACAATGTGAGCAGTGACGATATCCTGACGAAAATTCTCGACCGTATTCCGATTCCCGTCGTGCCTTTGCGCGAACATGCCGATGACCGTATCAACGCCTGAACGTATCCTCCAGCGTCTCGATTGGCAGGTTGTCCGCCGATTGGATGGCCTCCTGCAGGGTGACTATCGCACCCTCTTTTACGGTTACGGGGTGGACTTTGCCGACCTGCGCGAGTACCAGGCCGGGGACGATATACGCTACATTGACTGGAACGTCACAGCGCGGATGGACTCACCATACGTGCGGCAATATCTGGAAGACCGCGAGATCACCGCGTGGTTCCTGCTCGACCTGAGTCCCTCGGTGGACTTCGGCAGTATGCAGAATCTCAAGCGCACAATGCTGATCGATTTTGTCGCGGTGCTGGCGCGGCTGTTGACGCGGCACGGGAACCGCGTCGGGGCGATCTTCTACGGGAGCCGAATCCAGCACACGGTCCCGGCCCGAAGCGGGCGGTTGCATGTCCTGCGCCTCGTCAACGATCTGCTCAAACAGCCGCAGTTACCGCGCGCTCCGTTCACGGATCTGACGCCGCTGTTCCAGGGCGGCCTGAACGCCATCAAACGCCGCTCGCTGGTTTTCATCATTTCGGATTTCATCAGCGCGCCCGGCTGGGAGCGCCCCCTGCGTTTGCTCAACCAGCGGCACGAGGTGCTGGCAGTGCGTTTGCACGATCCGCGCGAAGCGGAATTGCCCGATGTCGGCCCGATTCTTATGGAGGATGCCGAGACGGGCGAGCAGTTGTATGTGGACACGCACGACAAGAGGTTCCGCCAGCGGTTTCAGGAGGCGGCACGCCGGCGCGAAGCGGAACTGGATGCGGCCTTCAAACACGCGGGCGTGGACGCCCTCGCGCTCTCCACCGACGATGACCTGGTGCGTGCCATCGTACGTTTCGCGGCCCTCAGGCATCAGCGAAGGAATTGACATGTCGTTCCGCTGGCCCATCATGTTCTTCGCCCTTTTGCTGGTTCCGCTTTTCGGCCTGTTGTACGCGCGCGCCCAGCAGAGGAGACGGAGAGCTGCCGCGAGTTTCGGAATCCCCGCTTCAACGGATTCAACTTCAGGTCGGATTGGGATGCGGAGGCACATCCCCGCGACACTGTTCCTGACCGGCATGACGATCCTTTTGCTCGCACTGGCGCGTCCGCAGGCGACCCTCAGCCTGCCGCGCGTGGAAGGGACCGTGATCCTAGCCTTCGATGTCTCCGGCAGCATGGCCGCGGACGACCTCCAGCCGACGCGCATGGAGGCTGCCAAAGCCGCGGCGCGGGGTTTCGTGGAGGATCAACCCCCCAGTGTATTGATTGGCGTCGTCGCCTTCAGTGATGGAGGCCTCTCTGTGCAGGCGCCGACAGATGACCGCGAGGCCGTCCTTGCCTCAATTGACCGCTTGAAGCCTCAGCGCGGCACATCGCTGGGAAGCGGCATTCTCGCCGCGCTCAGCGTCATCTTGTCCGATGGTTCGCAGACTCCGTCCACAGCGCTCACGCCCTCCGCGCTTCCCACTCCAACGCCGCTACCGCGTGGCCAATATGCGCCCGCCATGATCATCCTGCTCACCGACGGTGAGAACAACATGTCGCCAGATCCGCTTGCCGCGGCGCAGGTCGCCGCAGACCGCGGCGTGCGCATCTACACGATTGGAATCGGCAGTGTGGCAGGGACAACCATCGAGGTAGAGGGTTTCATGGTGCATACCCGACTCGATGAGGCATTGTTGAAGCAGGTTGCAATGCTCACCGATGGGGCGTATTACAACGCGCAAACTGAAGAGGACCTGCGCGAGGTTTACGATGGGCTCCGGCCGCAGTTGGTGGTCAGGCCCAAAGAGATCGAGGTGACTTCGATTTTCGCGGGTGTGAGTATCCTCATGCTCCTCATCGGCGGCATGGTTTCGCTCCTGTGGTTCGGCCGCGTACCCTGAATCCGACTGCGTTTTATAAGTATCGGAGGTGATAGATGGATATGCTCTGGCCTGGTTTCCTGTTTCTTTTGGGTTTGATTCCATTGGTCATCGCGGTCTATATCTGGGTGCTGAGACGGCGCCGCCGGTTCGCGGTGCGCTACGCCAGTCTGTCCCTGGTGCGCGATGCGATCCCGCGCCAGTCGTGGCTGAGGCGTCACCTCCCCTTTGTGCTATTCATCCTTGCGCTGGCCAGCCTGATGGTCGCAATGGCGCGCCCGGTGGCGGGCGTGGACGTGCCGGCCGGCCGCACCGTCATCATCCTCGCCATTGATGTCTCGCGCAGTATGTGTTCCACGGATATTCCCCCCAATCGCCTGGAGGCAGCCAAGGCCGCCGCGCTGGAGTTCATCCAGCGCCAAGACCCGAACACCCTGATCGGCATTGTCGCGTTTGCCGGGTTCGCGGAATTGATTCAGGTTCCCACATCGGACCAGGAATTGTTGGAGGATGCAGTTGCAAGTCTCAGCCCGGGCCGCCGGACGGCGGTCGGTTCGGCCATCCTGAAATCCATTGATGCGATTGCAGAGGTGGATTCGAGTGTTGCGCCAGGCGACGCGGATATCTCCTCCGCACCCGTTCCGGAGGGGGAGTATGCCCCGCACCTCATCGTGTTGCTGACCGACGGGGTGACCAATTCAGGTGTGGATCCAATCGAAGCCGCACATCAGGCTGTGGCCCGCGGCCTGCGGGTCTATACCATCGGGTTTGGGACGGCGAATAATCAAAGTCCCTCCAGTTGCGCACCGCAATTCTCCCAAGGGGACTTCTTCGGCAACCAGCAATTCGGGGGCGGGTTTGGCGGTTTCCGCCGCGGCATTGACGAGGCGACTCTGATCCAGATCGCAGACATGTCCGGCGGGACCTATTATGCGGCTTCCAGCGCCGGGGAATTGCAGGATGTCTTCCAAAACCTCCCGATCAGCCTTATGATGCGGCACGAGGTCATGGAAATCAGTGTCGCTTTCGTGGCGATTGGCATGGCTCTTGCCGCGCTGGCGATTCTATTTTCGCTCGTCTGGCATCCACTGTCGTGAGGGACTACTGCCCGGTTGCCTTGCCCTCTTGCGCTAAAGAAGTTGGGACTGAATTGGCGCGACGACGCATTTTCATATTTTCCGCCAGATAGTAACTGCCGATCACGAACCCGGCCGCGGCCAATTGCAGGAGAAGTCCCTGCCAGGTGGGATAAGTTCCAAACCACATGCCGACCCAGTAGGGCATGTCCATTCCGGTGATTGGGGTTGTAGGCATCCAACCGACGACCTGAAGCACATGGATGGTCTTCCCGACCATAACGAGCAGGACACCGCCGATCAGGATGCCGGTAATGATGAGCATATCCATGTAGGGCAGTCGGGTCTGTACTTTAAAAGTGACGATGCCCACGAGAACAGTCGCCAGGAAACCGATGGCGACCCCTGCCAGCACGAGGCCTGTCCCGCTTTCCAACACAAGCGCTTGTAGAAACAAGACCGTTTCAAGGCCTTCGCGATAGACACTGGTAAAGCCCAAAGAGACGAGGCCGAGAATGAGACCGGCCTCGCCCGCGAGCAGGCGTTTCTTTTTGGATTGGAAGGATGCGATCCAACCGGTCCAGTAAGTTTTATGGAAGAACCAATTGGTGATGAGCAAAAGGACAGCAATGGCGATCAACGAAACGACTGCTTCCAACTTTTCACCATAACGCGCCAGTGAGACCAGGATCCCGCGCGCCAGGAGCCATGTGATGATGGTGGCAAGCAAGGCCAGTCCCGTGCCCCACCACATGGGGCGGCGATATTTGCGGCTTTCGGCGGCTTTCATGCTTCCCATCAAGGAAGCCAGAATGACGACCGCTTCCAGTCCCTCGCGGAAGACAATAATGCCTGCATTGCCCACTATGGCAAGCGGCGCGCTTTGCACGGACAAAATCTCTTCCACATTTTTGAGCTCAGCCTCCAGGGCGGTGCGGCTGGCCTTGATTTCGCTGAGGTGAGCGTGTTGTTGGATCAGGAAGGCCAGTCCCTTGTTTTCACCCTGTCCGTTCCAGAAAAGGTCTTCGATGACAATCTTACTTTGCGGTGCCAGCACACTTAGCCGTGCTTCAGGACCGCTTTCTAAAACGGCATAAGCCTCCAGGCGCGCGGACTCGGCCAGGTCGTATTCCCCATTTCGCACGGCAGTCATCATCTGGTCGAGCATAGACTCGATCACGTCGAAGTCGCCTGCGGTGCTTCCCTTTTTCCATTCGTCAGGCATGGTGGTCTCAAGCAGGGCAATCAACCGCGTTGTAGTCTCGCGCACTTCTTCGGGCGCGCTCACTCTTGTGTCTGTGCTTGCGTCTGCAAGTTGTACACCGAGCGTTTCGAATAATTGCGCGGCCTGGTCGGTGTTTTGCGGATTCTGCGCGTCGAGCAGATCGCGCAAGTCGTCGAAGGCGGCCTGCGCGGCTTCGTGGAACGTCACGGCCTCCTGGATTTCGAGCTGTTTGGTCACCTGTCCATTCGAAACGCCGCGCTCATATTCGACGGGAACCAGATTCAAATAGCGGAGGAGTTGTCCCGCGCGGCGGCTCTGTTCGGAGGGGTTCAATGGGGCGGCGCGAAAATTCTCCAGCGCGGCATAGACGGAATCCAGCGCGGGTTGAATCGTTGCTTCTGAAATCGTGGCAGTTTGAAGGTCCGAAAAGAGGCGGTGCACTTCGTCCAGCGCCTGCGCCCCGCGCTGTTCGGCGTACGCGGGCGCAAGGATATCGAAATATCCTGCGGCGAGCGCGGCGAGTTCGGCGCGGCGGATGGTGAAACCATTCTGGTCGGCAGATTCAAGATCGCGCAGGGCTTCGTAGAGGCGCGCTTGATAAGTGTCGAACAGGTCGGCGCGCAGGAATTGCAGGGCATCGTCAGTAGTGATGGATTGCGCCGCGAGTCTTTGAAGCGCGAGAGTGGCGTCGGCGTTCGGGCGCGAGAATCGCGTGGCAGTGCGGAACTCGCGCACACCCAGCCAGTCCTGCGCGGTCGCCACATCGTTGTTATGGATGGACAGCTCGACGATGCTGTAGCCGCCATTGAGGATTGCCGTCCAGACCTGCGCGCGGGCCGCGGCGAATTTTCGCGGGGATGTTTTGGCGAGGGCGGCGCGCATTCGCGCGAAGCCCTCGTGGATTCGTTCGTCGGCCGCGGGGTTTACAGCGGCAATCATGCTTTGGAATGACCCGCGATACGCGGCTTCCGCGTGGTCGAGTTCGATCTCCGCGTTGGGGTCATTGGATTGCAGACTCATCTGCGCGGCAAAAAGCGACGATCGAATTGTCTCCGCGACCTGCGCGGGCGGCAGCGCCTCCGCGCGGACGTTGGGGTGGATCGCCGCTAGAATGAGCGTCAACAAGGTCAGGCTTTTTAGAAGTTTGCGCATTGCACTCTCTTCATCTTGCTCAGGGAATCAACACAGGCAACGCAGGTTTCGCGGATGGCCCGGCCTGCGAAACCTGCGGGTGAAATGCCTTTACTCTTCGATGGCGATATTCAGCGCGGCAGCGGCTTGCGAGATCTGACCCGCGATAGCAGTGGCGCGGTTCTGTGCTTCTGCACCGAGCAGGTCGGCCTCTTCAGCGGTGAATTGCTTGCCGCCTTGCTCCTGCCGATAAACACCCTCGACATATGCTTTCAACCCGTCGAGGTCGCTCTCGATCTGCGCCGCCTTGTCGGGGTCTAGGTTGATAATCAACGGTTTCACTCCAGCGTACACTACCTGAAGGCTGGAGAGAATATCCTGAATATCCGAGAGACGCGAGATGGCGACGAAGTCACGTTGTGTGGAAGCCTCGCCCGCGACGAAGCGCGAGTTCTTCCACGACTCAAAGTATTCGCTCATGGTGGGGACCATCACCACCAAGGCGGTGAAAGCATCGGACTCGGTCGGCGCCCAGGCTTGGGCGGATGTTTCCAGTTTGGAGACATACTCATCCATCAGATCAGCCGCGCCCTTTAAGACGTTTGCGTCGGGCAGGACTTCCCCGAACTCGAGCGCGCCGTCTGCGTCGAGGTCGGCTTCCACGGCCGCGATAAGATAATCGGGATCGGTTCCCCAAAGCGCGGTTTCGAGCACGCCGAACAAGTTGCCTGGCTTTGACAGGACGCGTCCATCGGGCAGAGTCAAATCGAAGGGCACGGCGTTCTCGGGATCGTCCTCGCCCGAAGCGCTCGCGTCGAGGATGATGTCATATTCGCTCAGGCCGGGGACGCCCGCCACGATGCCCTCGATCTGTTCGTAGAGCGGGCTCGCGACCATCCACGCGGTTTTGGCGTCCAGCAGGGCGCTCGCGACCTCGGCTGGATGATTTGCCCACAGCGCGGCGTAATCGAAATCAGCGGCCTGTGCTAATTTGTAATATGCGTCACTGACCGATTTTAGGTCCGTGCTGCTGATTTTGAGATTCGTGATTTTGCCGAGGAGGTAGGTTTTGATTGCTCCCAGGTCGGCGAGGGAGGTTTCTTGCGCGGCGGGGGTCGGTGTTGCAACCGGCGCGCAGGCACCGACCAGCCAGACCAGAACCAGAGTTACTATAAAAAATAAATTTGTCTTGTGAACCATGCCGGTTCTCCTTTGAGTTGAATGTTGATGATTAGGACAAGTTTTGTCTGTCTTGACTGGCGTGTAGTATAATTTTCGAACTGCCAATAATCTAGATATTTGTATTAAATTTTATTTATATCATCTTGCAACTGGATTTCAACCTGGTTGATAACCGCTCTGGAGATTTACACAGGTTTTATGACCGTCAGCCTTGCTATGCAACGTTATGCCGCCGAGATCTATCGCCTGCAGCAGGATCACGAACAGGTATCCCTTTCGCTTTTAAGTTCCCACGTGGAGGCCTCGGCACAAGCGATCTCCACGATGGTCAAGCGATTAAACAAATACGGTTATCTGGTGCATGAGCCCTATCGTGGCGTACGTCTGACTCCCGCGGGCGAAAAGATCGCCATGCCTGCGTTGCGCCGTCACCGCGTGACCGAAGTCTTCCTTGTCAAGGTGATGGGTTATGACTGGGCCGCGGCGCACGAGTTGTCGGATGTTTTCGAGAAGGGAATTAACGACGAAATCGAGGACCGCGTCTTCGAACTTGCGGGACGTCCCACGCGCTGTCCGCACGGGGAGCCGATTCCCTCCAAAGATGGAGTGATGCCAGCGATCAAAGATGAAATGCTGGTCAACGTCCCTTCCGGTTCGGATTGTGTCATCAGCCGCGTTCGCACACATGACCCGGACAAACTGCGCTACATCGCCGATCTGGGACTGCTCCCCGGCGTCCCGTTTCATTTGTTGAGTTGTGCGCCATTTCAGGGACCATTGCGGTTGCAGATGAAGTCACAGGACCATATTATCGGTTACGAGTTGTCACAGTCCATCTGGGTGGAGGTTAGGAAGAAGGGGGATGGAAACAAACTTCCCCCATTGAAAATGCCGAGAACGTGACCAACTAGAAGTCATCTCAAAAATAAGCGGTTGTCATTGCGAGGAGGGCATAGCCCGACGAAGCAATCCCCAATTCTACGAGGTCACCTCGTTTTCAAGGAGATTGCTTCCCTTCGACAGGCTCAGGGCAAGCGCTTCGCTCGCAATGACGGGGCCGGTCAGTATTTTTGAGACAAGTTCTAGTAACTCTGCTCGGGCGTAGAATCTTTTCCTTTGGCGGAATCAACGGTCAGGGCGGGGTGATGCGTTGTAACTTTATTCACTGCAAGATTGTGACTTCCGTCCATTGTGAAAAAATGGGGCAATCTGGAATAATAAGGTCGGCCATAAGATTATCAAGAGGTTGTCCTTATGTCTGTCCCGCAATTTAGTGAAAGCACGGAAATGTATCTCAAGGCGATGCTCGAAATGGGCAACCGCGAGGTGGTAGCGATTGGCCGTCTTGCGGAGCGGCTGGGCGTAACGCCTGTTTCAGCCAATGAAATGATCCGCAGGCTGGGTGAGCAGGGATTGGTCGCGCACACTCCATATAAGGGTGTGGCATTGACCGAGAGGGGCCATGAGGTGGCGCGTGATGTAATGCGCCGTCAGCGTTTATGGGAAGTTTTCCTGTACGAACACTTGAAAATCGAATGGGCGAAGATCTACGAACTGGCCTGTTCCTTGGAACACGCCACCGCGCCCGAAGTGACCGAGGCGCTGGCCGAATTTTTAGGCAACCCGAAGACCTGTCCGCGCGGCAATCCCATCCCCGCCGCGGACGGTTCGTTCAGGCCGCTGGACGGCGTGCCGCTCAGCGCGGCGGAAGTCGGTGCGACCGTTCGAGTGCTGGCTGTGAACGCTACCGCGACGGATGTGCTCAAACACCTTCAGGAACGCAACCTCCTGCCTGGAGCCGTGGTCACCATTGTAGAGGCCGCGCCGCTACAGGGTCCGTTGACTTTGCGGGTGGATGGAAGGGAGGTCGCGCTTGGGTTGTCGCTGGCTGAATTTGTCATCGTGAAGTCCAATCCCACTCAATGAGGAACCATCGAAATGTCCGAACCGATTCAGCTTCACCTGCTTCAGCCCGGTCAACGGGCGACCATCACCCGCATCGGCGGAAAAAGCACCCTGCGCCGCCGCTTTGCCGAGATGGGCATCATCAAAGGCGAAACGATCCTGATCGAACGCCACGCGCCACTCGGCGACCCTGTGGAATATTTCATCAAGGGCTATCATCTTGCCCTGCGGAAGGAAGAGGCGGCATTCATCGAAGTGACTCTCGAGAGAGGCGCGAATGACTGACCTGACCATCGCGCTGGCGGGCAATCCCAACGCGGGCAAGACTACCATCTTCAACGCATTGACCGGCCTGCGGCAGCACACGGGCAACTGGCCCGGCAAGACGGTCGAGAAGAAAGAGGGGGAGGTCGAATTCGGACACCTGGTCCTGAGCATCGTGGACCTGCCGGGCACGTACAGCCTGACGGCTTATTCGCCCGAGGAGATCATCGCCCGTGACTTTATCATCGAGGAACGCCCCGATGTGGTCATTGACGTGGTGGATGCCACCAACCTCGAAAGGAATTTGTATCTCACCGTGCAATTGCTCGAGCTGAACGTCCCCGTGGTGATCGCGCTCAACATGGCCGACGATCTCGACAAGGACGGCGCAAAGATTGACATGGACCGCCTCTCGCAGTTGCTCGGGGGCGTCCCCATTGTCCCCACGACGGCCAACCGCGGACAGGGAATCCCCGACTTGATTTCGAAGGCCGTTCATGCGGCGGGAGGCGGGCGCATCGCGCCCTCACAGCGGATGAGACGGAGAGGACGATTTCATCATCGCCATCGGAGGGGATCATGGTTTTAGCCTCCACCTCCCGCGTGAATTTTCAACTCGATTATGGCGGCAAGCTCGAACGCGAAATAGCGAAACTCCTCGAAGCGTTCGATGAAAACAAATTTGATACGGGGCGTTATCCGCGGCGCTGGCTGGCGATCAAATTGCTCGAAGCCGACGCCGACATCGTGGGGCGCGTGCGAAAGATGCCGAATGGCGAGCAGATCATTAAGCTCGCGGAGGAGGGCGCGGGACATCTTAAATCCATGCTGGGCGACGATGTGGACCTGCTCACCGCCGACCGCCGCTACGGGTTCATCAACGGCGTCGTGCGCCAGTCGCTTCATCGTCCGCGCATGGATCGCATCACCCTGACCGACCGCGTGGACGACATCGTCACGCACAAATGGTTCGGCCTGCCCGTTTTCTTTGCCGTCATGTACGTCGTATTTCGACTCGTGATTGACGTATCCTCTCCCTTCCTGGACTGGATGGACGCGGTCATCAACGGCCCCGTCGCGAATTGGTTTCGTTTCATTCTGGACCTCGTCTCTGCTCCGGCGTGGATGCGTTCCCTCGTCATTGACGGGGTCGTCGCGGGCGTTGGCGGCGTGCTGGTTTTCGTGCCCGGCCTGCTGATGTTGTACTTCTTCCTCGCCCTGCTCGAAGACTCGGGCTACATGTCCCGCGCCGCGTTCGTGATGGATCGCTTCATGCGCGTGGTCGGCCTGCACGGCAAATCGTTCATCCCGATGATCCTGGGATTTGGATGCGCCGTCCCCGCGGTGTACGCCACGCGCACCATCGCCAGCCGCCGCGACCGCGTCCTGACCGCGTTGCTCGTCCCGTTGATGTCCTGCTCGGCGCGCCTGCCTGTCTATGTTGTCTTTGGTCTGGCTTTCTTCGGCGCGCGCGCCGGGACGGTCATCTGGGCCATGTACGCGCTCGGCATCCTGGTTGCGATGATCGCGGGCATGGTCTTCACCCACACCATCCTCAAGCCCGATGTAACCTCCGCGTTCGTGCTGGAACTGCCTCCGTATCGCCGTCCCGCGCTCAAGAGTCTTCTCATTCACATGTGGGAGAACACGCGCGAATTCGTCCGCAAGGCCGGGACGGTCATCCTCGGCGCGTCGGTGGTGATGTGGCTTCTGCTCAATCTGCCGTGGGGTGTGGCCGAACAACGCGACTCGTATTTCGGAAAAGTCAGCGGCGCGATCGCACCCGTCTTCGCCCCGCTCGGATACGGCAACTGGGAGACGGGCGGCGCGCTGGTGACCGGCTTCATGGCCAAGGAGATCGTCGTCAGCACGATGAGCCAGATCTACCTCGGCGGCGCGGAAGAGGCGGCCGAACCCGCCGCCTTCACCGAAGACATCGCCAGCATCGGCATTGGGTTTGCCGACGCGGCCATCAACTCGGGCAAGATCTTGTTGAGCATCATCCCCGGCGTGAACCTGTTGGAAGAGGACGCGGAAGGCGAGGATACCGCCCTGAGCCTTGCCTTGCGCGAACGGTTCACGCCCCTGAGCGCGGTGTCCCTGCTGGTCTTCGTCCTGCTCTATGTCCCCTGTGTGGCGACGCTGGGGGCGATCAAACACGAGTTCGGCGCGTCCTGGGCGGTGACTTCGGCGGTGTATCAAACGGTTGTGGCGTGGATCGCGGCCTTCCTCGTTTTCCAGGTTGGAACGTTGCTGGGGTTTGGATGACCTGCCCATGCTGAACCAACTGCTCTATTTACTGGAGACAAAAGAGAACGGTCTGAGTCTCGCTGAGATCGGCCGCGAAATGAATGCACAACCCTCCGCGGTCCTGTCCATGCTCGATTTGCTGGTCCGAAAAGGGAGAATCCTGGAGGTCGGCCCGGACAACAAAATCTGTTCCACTTGCGGACTGGAAGCGCATTGCAGCCTGCTTGCCGCGCGCGGGAAGCGGTATGTGCTCGCCCGGCCGGGGAGTCCGCAAGTCAGTTTAACGGAGGCAGGCCCGCATCCGGCGTGAGCCGATTCTCCCGGTTCGCTTGGCGACGCCTGTTTTGCCAGTTCCATCACCTGGGGAAAAATCGTATCCGCAGCGCGACGTCCGCCGCTGTCGAGATTCGGCGGGATTAAATTCCCCTCGATGGGATTCCCATCCACTGTCATTTTGACGACGCCCTTGCAGACGCGTTCGGGGTTATGGGCGCGAATCCGCATCACGCGGGCCCGAGGCTGGTGCGTCGCCTCGAACCCCTCCCATGGGAAAGTTCATCAACGGATAGAAGATTCCTGTTGCCTCCCATTGTATTTCATAGGCAAAGTTATATATAATGAAAACAGGATTTGTCTTCTTACCCAAGGAGAAAGCCTATGAGGAGAGGATGGGGGATGCCGGCAACAGTCTTGTTCGCGCTGGTCTGCGGTTTATTTCAGCCGGAGCGCCTTTCTAGCCCTCTCCCACGTGTATCCGCTGCCAAAATAAAAATTTTTCCCGCACTGCTTTCGGGGCTGCAAACCGCCGCACCGCTGGACGCGTCTCCCGCCGGCCTGATGGGCGAATACTTGCGCGTCCGGTCTTTCGCCAAAGACGGCAGTCTTATCCTCGTGTACGGCACCGCGGCGATCTGCCGGGTCTGTTCGGCTGCCATACTCCAGTCGCTCGGTCCGGCGCCGCTCGATGTGGAGTCGCGCCGGTGCGTGACCGATCCGTTTATCGGGCTGGATCATGCTTCAACAGAGAAAGCCCCGATGACCTCTGGTTTCGGAGACTGAATGGGAAAATGCCCCACCGCGTCTTTCTTCATCGTCTTCTGCGCTCTCATCGGTCTCATCCTGGCTTGCAGAGGGACAGAGATCGTCGCTACCGACGTTCCCGCCAACGAGAGCGGGACACCCCAACCCGGCGGCTTGGAGTACCGGCTGACCTACGCAGGCGAGGAACGTTCCTACGTCCTGCACATCCCCTCGACTTACGATCCATCCCAACCTGCCGCATTGGTGCTGGCCTTCCACGGCATCACCCTGGACGCCTATGAAATGATGCGCATCAGCGGATTCAACGCCCAGTCCGACGCCGCCGGCTTCATCGTCGCCTACCCGAATGCTGCTGGCGAGCAAAGATCATGGAACGGCGGTCATTGCTGCGGGGAAGCGGCGCGCGAAAACGTGGACGACCTCGGTTTCGTGCGCGCCGTCATCGAAGAAATTTCGGCTTCGCTCGCCATTGATCCCAGGCGCATCTATGCCACTGGCTTCTCGAACGGCGCCATCCTGACCTACCGCCTGGGCTGCGAGATGGCCGATCAGATTGCCGCCATCGCCGCGGTCAGCGCGACGCAGGCGCTGGAGGACAAGCAAGCCTGTCGGCCGTCGCGCCCGTTACCGGTCATCCACTTTCACGGTACGGCTGACGAGCCGAATCCGTATGACGGCGGCGTGACGCCCGGCGGGGTGCAGTTCATCTCCGTAGCCGACGCCATCCGCTTCTGGGTGGACTTCGACGGTTGCCCGGCCGAAGCGCAGCGGGAGCAATCAGGCAGTATCCTCCATGACGTGTACGCGCCCTGCCAGGCAGGGACGTCGGTCGAGTTATACACCATCACGGGCGGGGAACATGCCTGGCCGGGCGGCGAAGCCGTCAATCAGCGCATGGGCGAGCCGAATATGGAAATCTCCGCGACGGCCCTCATCTGGGAATTCTTCCTGGCTCATCCTCTGCCTTGAGCCGTTGCCTGGTGTTTCTGTTTTGCAAAGAAAGGAACCGAAAATGTCTCACAACCATTCCCCTCTGTCCCGCCGCGATTTCCTCAAGATGGCCGGCGCTGCCCTGGGAGGCGCGGCGCTGGCTTGCGGACGCGGCGTCGAGCTGACCGCCGTGCCGGCTCCAACCGTCCCCATTGCTCCCACGTTCCCCGCCGGGACAATGGCCAACCTCATCCTCACCAACGGCAAGGTCATGACCGTAGATTCCGCCAATACGGTAGCCCAAGCCGTCGCCATCGCCGGGGATAAGATTCTGGCGACCGGCACGGACGAGGCCGTCCGCGCACTGGCGGCGCCGGGCGCGCAAGAGATAGACTTGCAGGGGCGCACCGTGACGCCCGGCCTGATTGACCCGCATCTGCACTTCCGCGCGGTGGGGTTGAACAACACGTACTATGTCCCCTTCATCCTTCCCGACGTGAAGGATGTTGCTTCCCTTCAACGTGTCCTGGCCGATGTCATCAAAGGAAAACAACCTGGCGAATGGGTCATGGGGTACTACATGATTTTGACCGACAAGTCCGTTCCCACGAAGGAAGACCTGGATCCGGTCTCGCCCGAAAACCCGGTCTTCATCATGCACATCGGCGGTCACTGGGGCACGGCCAACAGCGTCGCGCTGCAAATCGCCGATGTGACGGCCAGCACGCCCAGCCCGCAGGGAGGCATTATCGAGAAAAAGAACGGCGAGCCGACCGGGGTCTTTTACAATCACCGCGCCATGGATGTCTTGCGCCGCTTTGCCCCGCCGATCACAGCCGACATGATCAAACAATCCATCCTGGATACCCAGACTCTCATGGCTTCCGTCGGCGTGACCACGTTTCACGACAACAACATCCGCGATTTGGACGACCTGCGCGCCTATCAGCAACTTTCACAGGAAGGGAAACTCTTCCTGCGCAACGATCTGTACCTCACCCTGGAATGGCCCTCTGACCTCGAAAAGGTTGACCAGGTGGAGCAGATTGACGATGGCGTGACGCGCTTCCGAGGCTTCAAATTCCTGATTGATGGGCAGGGACCGACCGCCCATTGCTACAAGCCGCACAACGGCGTCGAATGGCGCTTGACCACCTGGGACCCCAAGATGTTCAAAGATACCATCCGCGACCTGCATAACACGGGCTTGCAAATCTGCGTCCATTGCATCGGCGATGCCGCCGCCGATCTGGTGCTGGATGCGTATGAAGCCGCGATGAACGCCAACCCGCGCGCGGATCCGCGTCACCGCCTCGAACATGCCATTCTCACCACCGCGAAGGCCACTCAGAAGATGAAAGACCTGGGCGTTGTCGTCAGCACACAGCCCGCTTTCATCTACTTGTTCGGCGAGGCCTGGAACTATCTCTTTGGCGCCGAGCGAATGGAGCGCATCATGGTAACGAAAGAATGGATGCAATCCGGCGTCCACGTGGCCATCGGTTCGGACGCGCCGTCCACGCCGTTTTATCAGCCGCAGGCCACGCTGGCCGGCGCCATGACCCGTTATACCTTCAAACAAAACACAATCGGTGCCGACCAGATATTCACCTTTGACGAAGCCCTGCGTGCGCACACCTACGAAGGCGCATACTCCGGACATCAGGAAAACGTCAAAGGGACGCTGGAAGCGGGCAAGTTGGCGGATATGGCTGTGTGGACCAGCGATCCCTCCCTTCTCTCGCCCGAAGACTTGTTTAGCAGCACCGTTGACCTGACCCTGGTGGGCGGGAAGACGGTCTACGAGCGTTCGGCATAATAGGCTGACCTGACGTTCCCCGGCTGTCTCAAAATTATGATGCACAAATGCTCTGTTGCAAACACCTTCAGAGTCCGTCACAGCGAGCGGAGCGAGGTAGCCTCCCTGCCTGCGAGGAGATTGCTTCGATGCCTTCGGCACCTCGCTGGCGGCATAAATGGATGATTGCAACAGAGCATTCCTATTCGATGAAAACAACGTGGACGCGGGGGTTAGTTTCCCAGGCCCTGGCGCAGGATTTCGGCAAGGCGTTCGTCCAGGTCGTCGCCGAGATAGAGGCCGAACGTGGGCGGCTCGCCGTCACGATATGCCCATAATGTCCAGTGCAAGTTGGCTTTGTTCATGATGTTGATGTGGTCGGCAATCAGGTTGTAGCGTGATTCGCCGGGCGCGCTGGACATGGCGCCGAATTCGCCCAGGAAGATCGGGACGTTGTTGGTGACGCCCCAGTCTATATACGGCTGCGTGTCGGCAAACAGACGGGCGCGATCGTACTCTTCATAGACGCCGTTCAGGTAATCCACGCTCAGGCTGATTCCGCCGCCGTTGTTTTGCGGCGCGTAAACCCAGCCGCGCGCCTGGAAGGTATCGCCCGCCTGAACGCGAAAGAGGGGAGCGGTGAAAATCCAGTTGCTTTGTGTCCACACGCCGTAACCTCCCGCACTGGGTGTGGACGAAGTATTCCCGCTGATTTTTAAACTATGACTGCCGCTGTGGGCGTTCTCACTGCTCCACTCGCCGCTGAAGCCCGTGTCGCTCCAAAAATACCAGTTGGCGGGCAAGCGGTTGTCATCAACAGAGGCATCTTCCATGCCGGGGTTGAAAAGCGTCTGGGGAACTCCATTGTGGAGCAGTTCCAGATCGTCGAACCAGACCTGCCCAACATTGCCTTCGGCATCGAGTTTGAGGGTAGCAAATTCCACGTCTGCCGGGGCGGTCATCATGCCGCTGTCCCAATAAATCCATTCCTGCGTTTGTCCGTAGAAGACGGCGGCATCCTTCGCCCAATTCGCCCATTCCAGGTTCGCCAGGATGAGACCGGGGTAGGCGTAATCGGTCGGCATGGGTGAGTCGCTCACCCAGTTTGCCCCGGCATGGCTGACAATGAAGGGTTGGTAAAGGTGGAAGGAATAGACGATATTGGGGTCGGCGAGCAGTTGAAAGGAGCCGTCTTCGTTCAACGGATTTTCCACGAATAGGATGTGGTTGGCATCCACTGCGCGAATGGCGATGACGGCTCGTCTCGCTAAATCCCACCATTGGGCGGCCTCGGGCGGGGCAGGCTCGTTGTAGAGGTCGTAGCCAGCGATAATCGCGCGGCCTTTGTAACGAGATGCGATGGCTGTCCACAGGTCGAGGAATCGTTGCTGGGCGGCGGGGTCGTCCCACATCTTGCCTTCCAAAATATCATCTTCAGGCGGGACGACGTGCATGTCGAGGATGACGTAGATGCCTGCCTGCTCGCACCAATCGAGGTATTCGTCTATCAAGTTGTAACCCATGTCGGTATCGAAGTAACGCCAGTGGAAGCCAAGACGGATCGCGGTGACGCCCAGGCTGTCCAGAAATTGGATGTCTTCCTGTGTGGCGTATGTCCAGGGGGCGTTTGGGTCCCAGAGATAACTGTAATAATAGGTGTGCATGTTGACGCCGCGCAGCAGGATGGGCTGATTATTGCCGTCGAGAATATCGCGTCCCTGCACGTGGAGGAAGCCCTCACCCCCACCTCCTCTCCCATTGGGAGAGGAGGGGATATCTGTCGGGGTGGGAGAGGCGGAGGGAACGGTGGCAGGCTCAGGCGAGGAGGGATGCGGGGTAGAGATTCCGCAGGCGGCAAGAATCAGGGTGAGGAAGAAGATGAAGGTGCGGCGGAAGGTCATGGTCGAATCTCCCGTTGTTCATTCGCAAGATGAATCTTGCGGGATGTTGTATCGTATCATGGAAACGCGCGCTAGAAAGCCGATGCCCGCTAAGCCGACGAACACCGCGTTTGGGTTGGCGGGGTCGAAAACGACGGGGTTGGCAAAGGGTCAGGACATGCTCTCATTAACCGCGCTTCGGGTGGCTCGGCCACCGTTGGAGAGTAAAACGCCGTGAGAATCGGGTATGTAGCCCCCAGCCATGAACGCGCTGGAGGTTGTGGCGATGATGATATTTGGATTCTCTGACGAAACGGCGGCATCCCGCAGGTAATCGTCGTCCAATATTTTTTCCAGGTATCACCCGCGTCTGGGGCAAGCAGGCGCTCAACAACAGCAGGCTAAAAGGAAGGATGAAGGCAAAGACTTGCGCATGGTCTGAAACATCGTCCGAAATTTATTCGCCAATGACGAGGCTGCCCAGCAGGCTCCAGCCGTGTTCGACGTCCCAGGTGTTTTCGTTGGGGTAGCGGAAAAGGATGAAGCGGTCTTTTGGGAAATGCTGAAGGAGCGCATCCCGAATGATGGCTTTGTTTTCGAGGCTGTCCTCCAGCCCGTGAGGGACGACGCCAGCATTTGCCGTTGATGGTCATTTCGCAGGCGCAATATCGCGCACAGGAAGCCGATTTACCCGCTCGAGGGGGATTGGTCGGATTGGGCCGCGGAAAGTGGATATTTGGGAGGGGTTCTTGTTTTCCGTTGATTGGTTGACGGTCTCAAGAGGCTGGCGCCCGAAGATTTCCGGCGCGAATCTCGTATATACTTTATAGAGAGTCGTTTCGTTTTCATTCGAGGTATCTATGAACAAACGTCTGTACCGCTTTGTCGCCCGCGGACTGGATGTGATGGTATGGGGCGGCGAACTGACGGGGGCAGAATTCCTGCCCGATAACGGACCGGCTGTCTTTGTCTCCAACCACCTCGGCGCGCTGGGGCCGATTGCAGTTGGCGCGTCAATCCCCTTCTACCTCTACTCGTGGGTGATCGCGGATATGCTCGACGAAACGCTTGCCCCCGATTATCTCAACAAGGATTTCGTCGAGCCGCAACTGCATATCCCGCCGCCGTTCAGCCGTCCTCTTGCAAAGGCGATTACGAAACTATCCGTTCCATTACTGCGCTCCATCGGCGGTATTCCTGTCTATCACACCACGGAAGGCCTGCTCGAAACCTACCGCATGACAATTGACGTGCTGGAGGCGGGCAATTTCGTAATAATCTTCCCGGAAGATCCCGCCCAGCCGCCCGATCCGCTGACCAAAATGACCCCGTTCAAGAAGGGCTTTGCCCGTCTTGGCGAGTTGTATTTCGAACGGACGCGCCGCGTCCTGAGTTTCTACCCGCTCGCCGTCCACGCGCGCTCGCGGACCGTCCGCGTGGGGCAGCCGGTCCAATTCAATCCGTACACCAATCCTGTCGGCGAACGCGTCCGGATCAAGCGCGTGCTGGAGAAATCCATCAGCAATATGATGCTGGAGGCCGAGTTCGGCGGCGCATTGAAACTCCCGTTGACCAGCTAGGTTTTGAACTCATCAAACCCAGCGGGGCGCAGGCATCGTTGACAATGACTTCCCCGCGTCAGCGCGCCCCCCTGATTTATAGTAAGCCTGTCAACACTCCTACCACCGCTCCCGCAACTCCGCACGCAAAATTGACCCAGTCGTTGTCCAGCCACTTCCAGCCGCGGATTTGGACGGTCGCAGCGCCGCAGGTGTGCAGGGGATAACGCTCGGTCTCTTTCTGGCAGGCGGGACAGTAATAAATGGCCTGCACCGTCGCGCCCAGCAGGGAGTCGAACAGCGAGCCAAGTAAGCCAGCAAGGGTGACAACGCTCAAGGTAAGAAAGAAGGAAGAAGAAAGAGGCGCGAACAGAGCGGCGAGGAGTCCGATGAGTGCGGAGCCAGTCAGTGCGGCCAGCGTGCCGGCCAGCGAGACCGCGCCCGAGGTCCCTTTTTCGACAGGTTTCCCGTTTGTGATCAGCCGCGGCGGATGCGGATTGAGCACGCCCAGTTCCGTGGCCCACGTATCGGCGTTGACCGCGGCCAGCGCGGCGGCGAATCCCAGCCAGGGCCAGAGCGCATCGGGGAAGAGTCCATGCAGGGCGGCGAAGAGAGTCGCCACTCCGCCGTTGCCGAAGACCTGTCCCGCATCGCGTTCGTGGCCTTTGGAATACTTCTCGTTCAATCCCTGCTTGCGTTTCTTGAATGCGCGGCTGAGCGCGGACGAAGTGATGAAGAAGGTCAGCAGAAGAATCGCCCACTGCCAGCCACCGACCCCGAAGATGACCGTCCCGACGAATCCCGCCGCGAGCGCGCCGCTGCGATTCAGGCTATGCGCGCGATGAGCGAGAAAAGCAATCAGGATAGCAAGGAGAAAACCAAGAAAGAGTTGCATTGTATCGCGAGGGGCGCAAGGAAAATACTTGGTGTTCCTTCGTGCCCTTTGTGGTTAAACAGGCGTCGTAACGATGAACAGCATTGCCAGCAGGAACAGTAGTCCGCACAACGCGCTGGAGAGCCACACGATAAACGCCAGCGGACGCTGTTTCTCGAAGCGGAAGAAGAATAATCCCGCCAGCCAGCCCGTGATAAACAATAGTCCGCTGACCAGCGGGACGATGATGAGCCGCACAGAAGGGACCGCCTCCAGCGGCGCGCCCAGCGGGTCGAAGCCGAGCGCCACGCGTTCGATGGACGGAATCAGGAAACTAACCCAGGCGGCCAGTCCCAGGTTGAGCAGCAGTCCGCTCAGCCACAGGAAGCGCGCCAGCGGACTCTCCCAGGCGCGGTTGAAAATGAACGAGGGATAGACTGATTTATACGGCGCGGGACTCAGCGAGCCGAGTTCGATCGAACGACGGAAGGTGGAGGCAAACTCCGCCGCGTTCGTGGGCGAGATGGCGAATACCCGCTTCGCGGTGGCGACCAGGAGCAGGTTCCCGCTTTCGGAGGCGAGGAACTCCACCACGCCCAGGTCCGGATGGCGGCGCAGGCCGAGGACCGCGCCGGGCAGGCGAAAGACCGGCAGGCGGAGCGGAGTCGTCAGGTCGGTGACCGGGCGAATCCATTCGATGTCTGCCAACGGGATGTCCTCCACGCGCAGGCCCCAGTGAATGGCGAGGCTGTCGCGGTCGAGGATATAGTCCGCGCGCTGGAGCGCGTAGGCGCGGTAGGCGAAGAAGGGCAGGGGCGGCAGGGTCAGCAAAATGACCAGCAAATAAACGATGATCGGCGGCCCGACCTGCGCCCGCGACAGGCTGATGAATGCCCACGCGCTCAACCCGGCCAGCACAGCCGTGATGAGAACATGTACGATCATGCCTTGCCGCTTGGCAGGAGGGAAGGAGCCTGTGTTCACGTGTTAGTCTCTTGGTCGGCAAGTCTAATTGGTCTAAGTAGTCATCTGCTCGCCGGAAAAGTCGGAGTGACACTACACATCAACGAGACCCATTAGATCACTCAGACTATTCAGACCATTCAGACTACTCAGGCTAATCAGACGATTTTCTCTTTCCTTGCGCGGCTTCAATTCTACCATTCCCTCTTTGAGATTCTTTTCCCCGACCGTGATTCGTATTGGACACCCGATCAAATCCGCGTCGTTGAACTTGACGCCCGCGCGTTCGTCGCGGTCGTCGAATAGGACCGTGATGCCCGCGTCCTGCAATTGGTTATAAATTTCCTCGGCCCCGGCGCGCGTGTCCATTTCCTTGCCGGGGACGTGCATGAGATAGACGTCGAAGGGCGCGGCGGATGGGGGGAGAGTGAGGCCTTTGTCGTCGTGGTGGACTTCGGCCAATGCGGAAAGCACCGCCTCATAGCGGACCTCACCGCGCGTCGCCATTAAATCGGCGTTTTCCACCGAGAGCGGTCCTCCGCAGTTCGGACAGGCGTCGCCCGCGCCGGCCAGCGCGAGATCGGCGACGAGGTCGGGGGTGTAGTCGCGTCCGCAGTTGGTGTTGAGGAGATGATAGCCAGCCTCGTTCGCGCCCGCGGCCAGATTGGACGATTGCGGGACGAGATCGTCCACGACGATGAGCGCGTCCCGCAGGCCGACGGGTGAGGCATATCCCGCCGCCGCACCCGCGGACGCGATCTCTTCGGGCGTGGCGAGGCGCACGCCGCCGGCGACGCGCCAGAGTTTGGCCTCGCTCAGGGTCATGTCCCCGCGCACGACGACGAAGACAAGTTTGTTGTCAACAATACGGGTAAACATCAAGGCTTTGGCGGTTTTCTCTTTTGGGATATTCAAAAAGTTCGCCAGCGACTCGATGGTATTGCAATCGGGCGTGTACACTTTCTCCAGCGGACGCGGCTCTTCTGTGGGCCATGCGGTCTTTTTGAACGCGGCCAGGTCCGCGCGGGCGGTGTAATGACAGTTCGTACAGTGAATGATTTCGATTGCGCCTGTTGGGGTTGAAAAATAAGTATCGTCTTCGGCAGTCAGCACAGGCAGGGAAAGGCGCCCAAAGAAATCATCTTTCGATTCGCTCGCAAGAGTTTTCAGACGGTTGATTGCCAGTTCGCCCAGCGGCAGGGTCTGGCTCTCGCGCGTGATATATCCCGCGCGGACGAGGAAGGCGAATCCCTCGGTCCGCGCGTTGTTGGGGGCTTCGCGCTGGGTCTGGATGTGGAGGTCGCGGTAATGCATAGCCTTAAAGATTTCACGGAGAACACCGAGCGCACAGAGATTTTTTCTCTGTGTTCTCTGTGTACTCCGTGGTGAGACTCATGACGCTTTCTTTTTCCTGGTCGCTTTTGGCGCGGGCGCGGGCTCGGGCGCGGGCACGATGACCGGCGCGGCGGCCGCGGACTCGGCCTGGGCCGCCTCCGAAGGCGTCGCTTCGGGAGCAGGCCCGAGGTCCAGCTCGACCGTTTCTTCCATGCGGATTTGTCCGCGCAGGAACGCGCCCTCCTCGGTCACGAACGCGGTGGTGACCACGTCGCCCCACACGCGGCCCGTGGCGCGGATTTCCAGTTTTTGGGTGGTGATGTTGCCGCGCACCGCGCCCGCCACGATGACGGAGTTGGCGCGCACGTTCTGGCAGGTGACGCGGCCGGTCTCGCCGACGACCAGCAGGCCGCGCAGGGCGATCTCGCCCTCGAAGGCGCCCTCGATGCGGACTCCGCCGCTGCCGTTGATGGAGCCGTGCCAGACGACACCGGGCCCGAGCACGGACGTGATGCGCTCGACGGCCTGAATGGGCTGGGTGGATTCGGTGGGGGTGACGTTGCGTTTGAACATGCTCTTTGAACGGCGAAGATAAGGAAGATCGCGAAGAAAACAATTTGGGACGCGAGGTGTTCTTCGCGTCCCAATTTTATCACTTCGCGTGCTCACCTACACTTGCGCCCAGATGCAAGTGTTACGGTTTCGCGGTTAATTCTGCTCTTCTTTTGGGTTTGGATTCATCTGTACGCCAACTGTATTAAATCCCGAATCGACATACAGCACCTCGCCTGTAATGCGCGTAGACAAATCAGAGGCAAGAAACACAGCCGCGTTCCCCACGTCTTCAATCGTCACGTTTTCGCGCATCGGCGACATGTCCGCGAAGTGCTTGTACATATCGCGGAAGCCGCCCACGCCGGCCGCGGCCAGGGTGCGGATCGGCCCCGCCGAGATGGCGTTGACGCGGATCTTCTGCGGGCCGAGGTCGTAGGCCAGGTAGCGCGTGGCCGATTCCAACGCGGCCTTGGCCACGCCCATCACGTTGTAGTGCGGCGCGACCTTCACCGCGCCCGATCCGTAGGTCAGGCACATGATCGACGCGCCGGGATTTAGAATCGGCAGGAAGGCGTTGGTCAACGCGACGAGCGAGAACACGCTGATATCGAGCGCAGTCTTGAATCCCTCGCGGCTGGTCTGGTAGAACGGCTTGCTCAATTCGTCGCGGCCTGCGTAGGCAATCGAATGCACCAGCACGTCAATTTTGCCGAAGTGCCTGGCGGCCTTTTCGGCGACCGCGGCGATGTGTTCGTCTTTCGTGACATCACATTCCTCGACCCACTTGCACTGCACCTGCTCGGCCAGCGGCTTGACGCGGCGCTCCAGCGCCTCGCCCGCGTAACTGATTCCGATGTTCGCGCCCTCGCGTTTGTACGCCTGCGTGATGCCCCACGCAATCGAACGTTCGTTGGCGAGGCCAAAGATCAATGCATTCTTTCCATCGAGTAAGCCCATAGGATGCTCCTGTTCAGGATTTCTTTGGAACCATCATCAACTCCCAGGCCTGACCGTGGGCGAGGATTAACAATAGCACGACGAGGATTCCTTCGACCTGTAACGGTTGCAGGCCAAGGAATGTCCCTGCCAGCCCGGGCGCAATACTGAAGAGCAGTACCACGAGATAAATAACGATTACTGCCCACCGATTTCGTCCGTACGGCCCGACAGGCTTCAGGCCCGACCCGCTAAATCGAATGTTCACGAAAATGCCGGTCAGGGCCGCAACGATGAAGACGGCCTGCCACATCAACGGACTGGACGCGCCGAGTTGTCCGCCCAGGCTCATGACGCCAGGTATGAGAAATGAAGTGTAAACTGCCGTGAGCAAGCCGCGCATCGTCGCATCGTCACGCCATTCTTCGCGCGCCCCGATCACGTTCCACAACAGACCGATCAATGCAAAACAAATCCCTGCGACAACCGCATAAAAAGCAGAACTTTCCATTGGCTACTCCTGAATTATGGTAAATGTTTGACCAAAAATCGCCACGGTTTGGACTTCCACGGCTCCGGCGTATTGTTTAACCCCACTCTAGGCCCAATCGTCACGGCCGAATCGGGGACGGAAATCCCCGCCTCGATCCATAGACTTCCGCCTGCTTCCGTTAAATCAACCCCGTTCTCGCCCTTGCCGATTCCCATCGCCTGCGTAAGTTTCCCGGGACCGAAGGTATCGCGTCCCTCCCGCCGTGCGGACATGACCTCCGCGCCCTCGATGGGCTGAATGGCGCGAATCAGCACCGCCGCGGGGAATCCCTCGCGCTCGGTGACGGTGTTCAACATCCAGTGATTGCCGTAGGTGAAGTAAACGTACGCGTGCCCGGGCGGACCGTACATCACCTGTGTACGCGGCGTCCGTCCTGCCTTGGCATGACAGGCAAGGTCTTCTTCGCCGATGTATCCCTCCGTCTCGGTAATGATGCCAACCAATTTGACGCCCTCGAGAATCCGCACCAGCCGCGCACCGATGAGTTCACGCGCGACGGCCAGCGTGGAGCGGTTGTAGAATTTACGCGGGAGAATCATGGTTTGAAGGTTGGCAGGTTTAAAGGTTTGAACGTTCAACTATCCAACCTGCTAACTTTTAAACTTCTCAACGAAATCTCGCGTCGCGTTGAAGCGTCAACCGCAACCCATCCTCCAATTTGATCGAAGGCTGGAAGCGGAGTTTTTCCTGCGCGAGTTTCAAGTCGGCGCGCATGCGCGAGACGCCGCCCGAGGTCTGGGCGTTGTAGACCACATTGGCTTTGCTGCCTGTCACATCCAGCACAAGTTTGATCAATCCCTGCACGGAAGTCTCCACGCCCGCGCCGACGTTGATGACCAGGCCATTGATGTTGGGCGCGGTCGCGGCGGCCACCATCGCGCTGATAACATCGTCCACGTAGATGTAATCGCGGGTCTGGGTTCCATCACCATGCGCAATGAGGGTCCCGCCGCGCAGGGCCTGCCGCAGGTAATGCGGCACCACGGGCGGATGCGATGGCGGCAGGTGCTGCGCCGGGCCGTAGGCGTTGAAAATGCGCAGGCTGACGGTCTCGATGCCCCACAATCTGCCGATCGTGCGGACGTAATATTCCGCCGCCAGTTTCGAGACCGCGTAAGGCGAGCGCGGGTTGGGCACCATCTCCTCGCGCAAAGGCTGTTCGCCGAGGTCGCCATAGACCGCGCCCGAGGAGGCCAGCACGACCCGCTTCACGCCCACGTCGCGGATGGCTTCCATCAAACTGACCGTCCCGCCCACGTTGACCAGGTTGTATTCGCGCGGGTACAGCACCGATTCAGGCACCGAGACCCGCGCCGCGAGGTGATAGACCACGTCCACTTCCTGGAGCAGGGTCCACAACTTGGGGCGGTCGTTCACGTCCCCGCGCGTGAAATGGACATCGGGCGCCAGTGCCTGCGGGTCGCCTGTGGAGAGGTCGTCCAGTCCGCGCACCTGGTGCCCCTCGCGGGCGAGATGGTTGGCAAGCGAAGAGCCGAGGAATCCCGCGGCTCCGGTGATGAGGAAGTTCATATGAAATGAATTATAACGGGGAATGAAAAAGCGGCGGCCTCAGATTTAAACCACCGCTTTTTGCTGTGTTTCAACTAACCTATGCGGACTCCCTCCCCATATCTCCTGCGGATAGATGATGAGATTTGTGCCCGGCAGGTTTTCCATTGCCAGGCCGGTGTTCAGGTTGACACCCACCTGCTGGTAGGCCTTGTATGCCAGTTGACTGCAATAGAAGGCCGCCTCGGTCTCTGCGTCGAGGAAGTTCAGGTTGTAGGGCTTGCCAACCTGCGCGAGGCAATAGTCGGCGATCGCGGCGCGCATCTGGTGCTCCTCGTCCTCGGCGAGGCCGAGTCCCTCCAGCGGGGAGGCGGCCCCGTAAAGGGTGTCAAACAAAAGTCCGCGTTGAAGCGCCATGCGTTCGGTGTCCCAATGACTGACGGGGACGTCGAAGGTGATCACGCCGCGCGAGCCCGCCTCCACACAGCGTCCCTCAGGGCCGACGTAGATTGCCACGTGGTCCACGTCGCCGGGCACGAGCCGCCCGACCAGCCGCCAGAACTCGCCGGGCAGGATGTCGGGCTTGCCGTTCATGGTGCAGAGGATGTCGCCTGTTTGAATCGTCAGACCTTCGATTTGATAGGTATGAATCATCATCGCTCCGTACATCATTATACGGGGATTGGGCGCTTTTGTTTCGGGGATTAATCCTTGAGAACAGGTGAGGTGACATATAAGACAGGCAGTCACATAATGGGTCTCTTGCAAAAGTCAATTGTAGTGGCGACTTCAGTCGCTATATTGCCAATGCACGAACGACTAAAGTCGTTACTACGAGTTGTGTTTTGAGTTATACAAGAGGTCAAATGTATGGATTTACCAAATCTTCATATTTAATTTGCGAGTTTTCCACCATCAGCGCGGCAGACGTGGCTACAATGCCCCTCCATAAGGAGACAACACGAATGAGTCAATTGAAAGCCCTCAGCCAAAATAAAACCAAACTGATCCTGGGCCTGGCCATCTTCGTCGGATTCCTGGTAGCCATGGAGCCGCATATGACCGGCCTGGCCATCCACGAATGGCTGACCCTGGCAGCTGTTGCGGCCATCATTACACATCTATTGCTTAGTTGGCAGTGGATCGTGGAAATCACGACGCGTTTCTTCAAGTCCATGCCGATGCGCACGCGCATCAATTATCTTTTGAACATCCTGCTTTTCATTGACGTGACTCTCGTCATGTTCACGGGCATCATGATCTCGGAACACGCCATGCCTCTGCTCGGAATCAGTTTCGCCCGTAACATCCTCTGGCGGCGCCTGCACTCCGTGACCGCCGACCTGTTCGTCCCGATTTTAGGTTTGCACACGGCTTTGCATTGGGGCTGGATTGTCACGACCATGAAGCGTCATATTTTCCAGCCGGTCGTGAACCTGATCGTCCGCAGGCATTCTGCCGTCAAAAATCAGGAGGCCTGAGATGAAAATCATCGGACGCATCCTCATCATCCTGGCCGCGGCGCTGGTCGTGGTTGGGATCACCATGGCGATTGGCAATTCCCTGGGCGCGGCGCTGGCCGCGCCGGCCCGGCCTGATGGCCTGCAATTCCAGCAACCACCCGAAGGCGGCGAAGCCTTTGTCCCCGGCCAGCGGCCTGACGGTAATTTCGAAGAGCGTGAAGAAGGCCGAGGCTTTTCTTTTGGCTGGGTCAAGAACATCATTGTCATCGCCTTGATCGTTATTGTATTCCTCGCTGGCGAGCGAGTCTGGAATATCATACGCAGGCAAAAGATTTCCCTCATCCAAAAGAGTGACTGAACGAGAAGTCTCCGTACTCACGGAGACTTCTCGTATTTCATGAACGATTGAAGGAACTCGCGGATTCGACTCGCCGTTTGCTCCCACTTTGGCTGACGCCGATAACGTTCCCGCGCCGCGAGACTCATGCGGAGTTGTAGATCGAAGCGGTGAGGTTGAAGCGTAAGGCAAATCTCTTTCTGCGATTACGGTACTTCTCGCTCAGGATACGCAATACTTTCAACTTACAGAAAATATGTTCAATCACAATCCGTTTTCGGGATTCTCGCCAGTACATCAAGGTCATCAACAACGGATCGGCGCGGCTCAGTTTTGGCGGCCTTCCGAAAGTTCGCACCCCTTTCTCGATGACTGCGAGCATCTGATTGAGGACTTCACGCTGGGCACTCGTTAGTCGTTTGAAGCCGCTAACTTTTAGAACTTGTCTCAAAAATACTGACCGGCCCCGTCATTGCGAGCGAAGCGAAGCA
>JBBIKC010000006.1:0-92470 GCA_037445635.1 Chloroflexota bacterium | reverse complement strand
GCGTATTTCAAATCGTCCACTTCGCCGAGGGCAAGCACAAAGGCGAAGACGCGCTCCTTGTTGTAGAGCAGGATTTCGCGCGATTGTCCCGGCTTGAGTCCGCCGAAGGTCAGGGCGGAGCGGGTGGCGAATCCCAAAGCGTAAATCGCGGAGATGGTATCGGTCCCGAAGGGAACGGTGTAGGTGTCGTAGCCGAGTTCCACACCCTCTTCCATCAGTTGATGGATGATGCTTCGTCCGTTGACGTTGCCCGAGAGGAAGGTCAGGATGTTGCGGCGCTGGAGTTCGCGCACGATCTTGACCGCGACCTCGTTCGATTTCGCGCAGCCCACAATGGCGGCAAAGCCGGGCATGCGTCCGTCCACGAGTTGGATACCCCACGAGCGGAGTTGGATGTCGTCAATGGGACCGTTGAGGTGTCCCTCACCCCCTGCCCCCTCTCCCCCTGGGAGAGGGGATGGGGTGAGGGAATTATCAGGGCTTGTAAATGAGGTTCCGCCCGCGAGTTTGAATCCAGGCATGGGTTCGGGCTGAAGTCCATAAACGAAGCGGATGGCTTCGATGGCTTCTGCCGCGAGCAGCGTTGCCATGCCTGAGTCAAGCGTCTCGCCGAGATAGGGCGTCCATTTCGAAAAGGCAGGGATGGGGTGAAGCAAATCGCGCGCGTACTTCAGCACGGGCTGCAGATCGCCGAGTTTTTCCACCGCCTTGCCCGTCATGCCGAGAATCGTCGGAAGATAATACGCCGTGTTCGGGAACGAGACGGGCGTCTCCGCGCCTTTCTCTTTGAGCGCCTTATCGAGCATGATCTCCGCTTCGGTGACCAGCGCGTTCGCGCCGCGTGTTGCACGTGTGGCTATGTATCGTGACATGTTATCTCTCCATTTCCACTATGTCATTGCGAGGGTGGTCGAGTAAGCGGCGTTCGTCCGCTGTATCGAGACCACCCGAAGCAATCTCCTATTTTTCATGCAAATTACTATTTGCAGGTTAGTTGAGATTGCTTCGCTCCCTCGGTCTCGACTGCTTGCGTCTCGACCAGCGGTCGCTCGCAATGACATTTGAAATCTAATCCGCCGCGACACCGTAAATCGCTTCGCGCTTCACTTCCAACGGCAGCGCCTCCAACTCTCTCATCCGCGCATCGCCGCTTCGGCCAAACTTATCCTTCTCCCACGCGGGCAGACCGAGCGCGGCGCGTTTCTTGTCAATGTGCGCCAGCGTCGCCTCGATCATCTTCTGCGGGTCGGGGATGAACTCCAGTTTGCCGCCGTACAGTTTTTCCCAGCCTTCGCTGATGAACTTCAACACCAGGTCGCTGTCGCTCACGCGGTCGGGCATACCGCTCACGGGCGAAGCGCCGCCAAAGATGACGTACGCGCCCGACGCCACGCAATACGTCGCAATCGCCAGCGCCTTCTCGCTCATCCATTCGGGCGCGAGACCGACGGCAGGGATTTGGTCAATGTCATCGCCCAGACCGCCCTCTTCGACCATCTGCGTCAGCACGGTCAGGATGCGGGTATTGTCCACGCATGAACCCATGTGGAGGACGGGCGGGATGCCCACCGTCTCGCAGACTTCACGGAGTCCGCTTCCGACCTCGCTCAAGCCTGCTTCGCCCAACATCAGCCCCAACTTCCCCGCGGCAATCGCCCCGCATCCCGTCTGGACGACGAGTACGTCGTTCTTGAGCAACTCCTTCACAACGACATTGTGCAGATAATCCTGCGACGAGCGCGGGTTGTTGCAGCCCACAATCGCCGCCACCCCGCGGATGCGTCCCGCCATGATGGCGTCGTTGAGCGGACGGAACGAGGCGCGGTACGAACCGCCGAGCATGTAATTGATGTACTCGTGCGAGAAACCAGGGATGACGTCTTCCTTGATTTGCGGAATGTGCGTCTTCGAGCGGTCGCGGTTCTTGAAGTTGTCAATCGCCGTCTTGAGGATTTGCTTGGCGATGGTCAACGCCTTGTGTTCGTCGAACTCGATGTGAGTCGCCCCCGTGATGCGTACCTTCGGCGAGGTAGTGATGATCGCCGTGTGGAAGTTTTGCGCCAGTCCCACCAGCGCCTGCATGATGCACTGCACATCCACCACCATCGCTTCGACCGCGCCTGTGAGAATGGCGAGTTCCTGATGCAGGAAGTTCCCCGCCGCAGGGATGCCCTGCCGCATGAGGATTTCATTGGCAGTGCAGCAAATTCCCGAAAGGTTCACGCCGTTCGCGCCCGCCGCCTTTGCATACTCGATGATTTCGGGCGTTTGCGAAGCGGCGACAATCATCTCGCTCAGGCTGGGTTCGTGTCCATGCACCACGACGTTCACCATGTCCTCTTTGATGACGCCCAGATTCGCCTGTCCCAAAATCGGCGCGGGCGTGCCAAAGAGAATGTCCGAAATATCGGTGGCGATCATCGAGCCGCCCCAGCCGTCGGCGAGAGCCGTGCGCACGGCATGACTCAAAATATGCTCCGCGTTCTGGTCGTCGCCGATGTGCGTGCGGTGCAGGCATTCCACTACTTCGCGGTCAACGCCGCGCGGCGTCACCTTCTGCTCGCGCCACAACTGCTGCCGTTTCTTCGGCGCGCGGATGACGGGGACGATCTCGCCCGTCTGCTGACCGAACTGCGAAATATACAGGTCGGCTAAATCGTTGGCGATCTCCTCGGGCGCGCGCCCTTCGATTTTGATGCCATATCTCGATGCCACCATCCGCAGTTTGGCGACATCGCGGATGCTGTATCCCTCCGCTTCGCCTTTGGCGGCGGCTTTCAACAAAAACGCCATGTCACGCCCGTGGTCGGAGTGCGCCGCCGCGCCTGCCGCGATTGCCCGCGTCAGGTTGCGCGCCTGAATCGTATCCAGCGTCGCGCCGCACACGCCCACTTCGCCGCTCTTCGTCAGGCGGCACGGACCCATCCCGCACTGCTTACAGCACATCCCTGCGCCGCCGATGTTGCATGGGACCATGTTATCGGCGCGCGTAAACGCCGTGCCGATCCCCAACTCCTCCGCGCGGATCAACATCTCTTGCGCGGCAGGGTCGCTCGAATACTCTTTGATTTCACGTTTCTTTGGCATGTGTCACCTCATCTTCCAAAACACCATCTGTAATCCGCGATACGCGATCTGCAATACCCCGTCATTCCCCCACCTTCACCACCCCCATGCCGGGACAGGGCCAGAGCGGGCGTCCGCTATACGGCACGCGTTGGGCGAAGGCCACCGTCCCTTTGACGGTTTCGTAAACGGCGGTATGCCTGAAGACGCCGTCTCCCTCCTTTTTGACGGCGGCCGTTCCGGGTTCCGCGGGAACCGGCAGGTCGTCCAGATAGCCCGCCTCCCGCAGGCGCGCCTCGATCTGCTCGGCCTTGATCTTTTTAGGGTCGAATGTTACTTCGATGGTCTGGAACGCACTGCTGGCATAGACCTCGCTGACCCCCTCCAGATCCAGCAGGATGCGCCGCGCCTCCGTCACGTGATGGTCGGCATACAGTGCGGGCGTCTCGAATGTTTTGATCTCCATACTGCCTCCTGGGTATGTCTGGTTAAAACCAATACAAGACCTCTAAAGGAGAGGAGAACTGTTCACATATCATTCTAGCACCAGGGGACTTTTTTCAAATCGTGAGTAAAGTCACGGGATTGGAGGATGAATGTCTAAAATCTTTCTGATAAACCGTCCCGCAAATTGTTTGCACAGGCGCCCCTTGGCGGTTAGACTTGTCGGTACAGGATGAAAAAAGAACGGTATTTCTCTCCCGAAACCCTGGAGGCGGAATCGCGTGCCATGCTGGATTCCGTGCGGAGCCTCCGCGAACGCCATTTGGATATAGCCTTCCGGCCCCTCCGCGCCGCCCTGCTCGTGCTGGATATGCAGGATTACTTCCTGCGCCCGGGCTCGCACGCCTTCATCCCCAGCGCGGACGCCGTCCTGCCCAACATCCGGGCGCTGGTCCATGCCTTCAACGTCCATCAGCGCCCCGTGGTCTTCACGCGGCATGTCAATTCGGAGGAGGATGCGGCGGGCATGGGACGCTGGTGGCGGGACCTGATCCGCGCCGATTCGCCCGATTCCAGACTCGCCGCGTCGCTCGACCCGGGGCCTGCTTCCGTTATCATCCGCAAGAGCCAGTACGACGCGTTTTACGCCTCTCCCCTCGAGCAGACCCTGCGCGACCTGGACGCGGAGCAGGTCGTCGTCACCGGCGTGATGACCCATCTGTGCTGTGAGACGACCGCCCGCGCCGCCTTCGTGCGCGGCTTCGACGTGTTCTTCGTGGTGGACGGCACCGCCACGTACAACGAGGCTTTCCACCGGGCCAGCCTGCTCAACCTGGCGCACGGATTCGCCATTCCCGTGCTGGCGGAGGAAATCCTGGCGGAGGTCCGCAATGCGTAAGCGGCTGGCAGGGCGAGAGACTGCCCACGCGGTTGCCGTTATCGGCGCGGGGCCGGCGGGCATCGCCGCGGCGATTCAACTCAAACGCTGCGGCCTCGATCCGCTCCTGCTGGAGAGAGAACGCGTCGGCGGCCTGCTCTGGAACGCCAACTGGGTGGAGAACTATCCCGGCTTTCCCAACGGCGTGGCGGGTCCGAAACTCATCGCGTTGATGGAAAAACAGATGAACCGTCTCGGCGTCGAAGTGACGCGGGCAGAGGTGGTGAGCCTTGATTTGCAGGACGATGTACTGAACATCGAAGCGAAGAAGTCAACCTATGAGGCAAACGTGGTCGTGGTGGCCACAGGCACGCAGGCGAAACCAATTCCAAACGTCGTTGCGAAGAACGCACAGGGCAGGGTTTTCAGTGAAGTCTGGCCCCTGCTGGAGGCGCGGGGGAAGCGCATCCTCATCGTCGGTGCGGGGGACGCAGCCTTCGATTACGCACTTAATTTGTCCAAAAAGAGGAATTCCGTCACTATCCTCAATCGCGGCGAGGACGTAAAATGTTTACAGTTGCTGTTCGAGCGCGCCGCCGCGGAGCCGCTGATCGAATATCGGCCGCGCACCGCCGTCCGCCGCGTGGAGGCGGATACAACGGCGGGCAGGTTGAAAGTCAAGTGTGAGGCGGATGGAGTAGTCGAGTCTCTCGCGGCGGATTACGTCCTGTTCGCCATCGGGCGCGAGCCGAACCTGGGCTTTTTGTCCGAATCGGTCAGGCGGCGCGAACGGGAACTGGCTGAGGCAGGCCGATTGTTTTTCGCCGGCGATGTCGTCAATGGATTATTTCGTCAAGCCGCTATCGCGGCCGGGGACGGCCTGCGGGCGGCAATGCAGATACATCACAACATGGAGAAGCGATGAAGGTCTTTGCGGTCACCGGCAATCCCGAACTGGCGACGGTTTACATGGCCGATATGGGCGGCGGGCGGATGCTCGAATTCGTGGAGGCCTGCCAGCCGCCGTACCCGCGCGGCGAACGCTGGATTCTGATGGTCTCGACGCTGTTCGGCTGCCCGGTGAAGTGTCCCTTCTGCGACGCGGGCGGAGGCTACCGCGGCAAACCGACCGCCGAAGAGATTGTCGCACAGATTGATTATATGGTGGGGCAATGGTTCCCGGACGGGAACATATCCGCTTCAAAATTCAAGATACAGTTCGCGCGCATGGGCGAGCCGTCGCTGAATATGGCCGTGCTGGACGTGCTGGAGGAACTGCCGCGCCGCTATCCCTGCCCTTCGACTGCGGGGGAGATCACCCCTCCGCTCAGGGCGAGGAGTTTGATGCCGTCCATTTCGACGATTGCCCCTCACGGCACGGACGCGTTCTTCGAGCGGCTGGTTGACGTGAAGGACAGGCTGTATTCGGGTGGACGGTTTCAATTCCAGTTTTCGGTCCACACCACCGATGCTGCATTGCGCGATAAGTTGATCCCCGTCCGCAAATGGGACTTCGCGCGCATGGCCGCGTACGGCGAAAGGTTCCATCGCGCAGGCGACAGGAAGATCACACTGAACTTCGCGCTGGCGTCCGATTCGCCGATCGACGCGCGGGTGCTGTTGCAATACTTCGATCCCGCGCGCTATCTCGTCAAGTTGACACCCCTGAACCCAACCGGCCGCGCGACGAAGAATCGCCTGGAATCGTTCATCAATCCCGTCCAACCTGAAACGGCGGAGTCCGTGACCCGTCCGTTGCGAGAGGCGGGTTACGAGGTCATCGTCAGCATCGGCGAGGTGGAGGAAAACGAGATTGGAAGCAATTGCGGACAGTATGTGTTGAATTATCTGGAGAGTGACGTCGCGGTGAAGGATGGGTACACTTACCAGGTAGAAATTATGGAGTCCGTCGGCTCGCCGACTACTGTGCTGGAGCAGGCTTCAGCACTCCAAAGGAAAACATCATGAAACTTGCAATCACCGGCAAAGGCGGCGTGGGCAAGACCACGCTCACGGCGCTGCTCGCGCAGACCTACGCGGACATGGGACGCGAAGTGCTGGCGGTGGATGCGGACCCGAGTCCGTGTCTGGCGGGCGCGCTGGGATTCCCGCCCGAACTGCGCGCGGGACTGCGTCCCATCGCTGAAATGGATGCGCTGATCGAAGAACGCACGGGCGCCAAGCCCGGCACGGTCGGCGGCTTCTTCACCCTCAACCCGCGCGTGGACGACATCCCCGAACGCTTCAGCGTCGTCCATCGCGGCGTGCGCCTGCTCGAAATGGGCAGTGTGGATACCGGCGGTTCGGGCTGCATCTGTCCCGAATCGGCCATGCTGAAAACGCTGTTCACGCACCTGCTCTTTCGAAAAGACGATGTCTTGTTGCTCGATATGTACGCGGGTGTGGAGCATCTCGGCCGCGCCACAGTAGACTTCGTGGATGCCATGCTGGTGGTCGTCGAGCCGACGCGCAGGAGCCTCGGCACGGCGAGTCAAATCAAGAAACTGGCAAACGATATCGGCTTGTCGCGGCTGTATCTGGTTGGGAATAAAGTGCGAAATGACGAGGAAGCCGAATTCCTCGAAACAGAAACGCCCGGCCTGCCCGTGCTGGGATTCCTGCCTGCGGATTTGAAGGTGCAGGAGGCGGACAGGTTGAATATTCCCGTTTACGACCATATTCCTGAATTGAAAGACAAAGCCAGGAAAATGCTGGAGCAGTTGGATCTTTATCTAGAAGATGTGCGCGAGACATAAGCAGCAGGGAGCAGTTATGACCACTACCATCGCACTTGCAGGCAAAGGCGGCGTGGGCAAGACCACGGTCGCGGGCATGGTCATCAAGTACCTTGCCCAGAATCAAACAGGGAGCATCCTCGCCATCGACGCGGATCCCTCGTCCAACCTGAACATGGTGCTCGGCCTCGACCTCGAATGGACGGTGGGCGACATCCGCGAGGACATGCTGGAACAGGTCAAGTCGTCGTTGAACAGCGGCGGCGCGGCCATGGGAACCATGCCCGGCGGCGCGAGCAAGCGCGATTATCTGGACTACCACATCCGTTCGGCGCTGGCGGAGGGCAGCCGCTTCGACCTGATCGCCATGGGGCGCGGCGAGGGGCCGGGCTGTTACTGCGCGGTCAACCACAACCTGCGCGAGGTGATCGACTCGATGAGCAAACACTACGCGTACGTCGTCATTGACAACGAGGCGGGCATGGAACACCTCTCGCGCCGCACCACGCGCGACGTCCAGCACCTGCTCATCGTCAGCGATCCGACCCAGCGCGGGCTGGTCGCGGCGCAGCGCATCGCGGACATGCGCAAGGAACTGGATATCAACATCGAGAAAGCCTGGCTGATCCTCAACCGCCTGCCCGGCGAGATGCCCCCCGACCTGAAAGCCTTTGTCGAAAAAATGGACGTGCCCCTGCTGGGCGTCATCCCCTCCGATGATGCCCTGACGGCGTTCGAGTTCTCGGGCCGCCCGCTGGTTGAACTGGGGGATGATTCACCGGTCTACCGGGCGGTCGCGAAGATGATGGACGGTATCCTCTAACAGGAACCATCGCATTTAGAGCCTATCCGAATAACTCTGAGTCAGCCTGTTTGCCGGCGTATTTCGGGAGCAAGCTCCCTGATTTCATAGTCGCGATTAGAAGTCATCTCAACAATAAGCGGTTGTCATTGCGAGGAGGGCATAGCCCGACGAAGCAATCCCCAATTCTACGAGGTCACCTCGTTTTCAAGGAGATTGCTTCCCTTCGACAGGCTCAGGGCAAGCGCTTCGCTCGCAATGACGGGGCCGGTCAGTATTTTTGAGACAAGTTCTAGTATCGTGCATTTGCGCCGGCAGGATGCTTCTGCCGGCGCATGATTTTATTTTCGGCCGGAAGGGGGAATGAGCAGTTCGGTTTCCAGAATCAGATTAAAGAATATCTCCACCACGCGCGGGTCGAAGTGACGGCCGGACTGCTCGCGGATGTAGGCCAGCGCCTGGTCGGGCGACCAGGCCGGGCGGTAGGGACGATCCGAGGTCAGCGCGTCGTACACGTCCACGATGGCGAACAGACGGGCGATCATGGGAATCTCCTCGCCTTTGAGTCCGCGCGGGTAGCCGCTCCCATCCCATTTTTCGTGGTGGCAGTAGGGAATGTCCAGCGCGGGGCGCAGGTAGGCAATGGGCGAGAGTAATTCGTAGGCCATGCGCGGGTGCTGTCGCATGATAGCCCATTCCTCCTCGGTCAGTGTGCCGGACTTGCGCAGGATCTCGTCCGGGACGCCCATCTTGCCGATGTCGTGCAACAGCGCGCCGCGGCGGATGTGGGGAATCTGCTGTTCGGGGATGCCGGCGCGCCGGGCAAGGGCCAGGGTCAATTCAGTCACCCGTTGGGTGTGTCCCTCGGTCTCGCGATCGCGCAAGTCGAGCGCGCGCGACCAGCCCTCGATGGTCGCGTCGTAGGCCAGGGCCAGTTCGAGGTTGGCATTTTCCATCCTTTCGAACATGCGGGCATTGTCCACCGCCAGCGCGACCTGGCCGGCCAGCACATTGAAGAACTCGAACCAGCCCGGGTCGGGTTCGAGAGGGGCGCGGTGGAAGATTTCGAGAACGCCGACCACGATCCCCTTGGAGACGAGCGGGACGGCGATATACGCTTCGAACCCTTCGAGTTCCAAATACTGTGATTTCGAAAAGCAGGACGCAATGGCGGCGCGGTTGGAGGAGCGAATCACGGTGCGTTTGAGCGCGGCCTGACCGGCCAGCCCGCCTCCGAGTCGCGGGACGACGCGGCTGATTTCCGCGGTGCGGAAGCCGATTCCCGCCGCGTATTCCATGTCCAGCGTGACCGGGTTCAGCAAAAGGACCGAGGCCGCGTCCACCTTCAGCAAATGGATGGTTTGCTCGAGGGCGACACGCAGGCTCAGGCGCAGGTCGTTGGAGGAGTTGATGGCGGTGTCAATTGCGTGCAGGGCCGAGAGTCGCTGGACGTTCCCTTCCAATTCCTGGAAGAGGCGGGTATTTTCGATTTCCACCGCGGCGGTGTTGGCGACCAGCGTGAGCAGTTCCGCATCCGTGTCGCGAAAGCGGCCCGGCGCATAGCTGAGCACCTGGATCAGGCCGATCGTCTTGCCGTTGGTCAGCATTGGCACGAAGAGCGCGGATTGCGCCTGCCGGTCTGGAGAAGCGTCGAAGACATAGTAGGGTTGGAGGTTCCGCCCGCCGTTATGGCTGACGATCAACGGCTGGCCGGCGCGGAGAACGTGGCTGAACTCATCGCCCCCGGCCGGGCTGTACGGCATGGACGGCAGGTCGGCTGAATTGACGAAACTGCCCTCGAAATATGCGCAGGCGGCCTGGATCAGTTCCCGCGACGGGTCATAGCGCAGGATGAGAATCCCGCAGATATCCGGGAGCAGGCCGTATATTGCTTCGACGAGGCGCCGATACAACGTCTCCAGGTCGCCGGTCTCTGCCAGCATCTGACCGAGACGACTGACGGCCGTCAACTGTTTGGCCTGCAGGGCGGTCTGCTCGTACAATGAAGCGCGATGGAGCGCGTTGGCGGTCATGTTTGCGACCGAGAGAAGCAGGCTTAGTTCGTCGCCGGTAAACGCCGCTGGGAGGCCATTCTCTGTTACATCGCGAACGATATACAGCACGCCAATCACTTCGTCCTGGGCAATCAGCGGTAAAAAGGCGACGGCGCGTACGTTTGCAACTTCCCGGATGCGCAGGACATGCGGATCGTCCTGAACATTGGCGCTGACATAGGGACGGCGCGAATCAATCACTTCCGCTGTCACGCCTTCGCCGGGGGGAATCACGACTCCGGTCAACGCCTCCAGACTGCCGCGTCCCAGTTCGATTGCAACAGCCTTGTTCACGGAAGATACCGAACCAATTGCGGCGCCGTCTGCACTCAATAGCGTCAGCAACTGGTCAAGGATAATCGGGAGCATCTCGGCGCGGCTGGAGGCCTGGCGGAGCGCAACGGAGGCCTGGCCGATTGAACTCAATTCTTTTGCGTGGCGGCGCGTCTCATCCAACAGGCGGGCGCTGTACACGGCCGCGGCGGCGGTGCCGGCGAACAGGGAGAGCAGGCGGGCATCGTTCTCGTTGAATTTGCGATCCGAGTCGCCAATCTCATCCACGACCAGGACACCGATCAACTCGCCTCCGTAGATCATCGGCACCTGCAGGACTGCGCGCAAGGGAATATCCTCGTATTTCGGGGAACGTCCCTCCCAGATATGATAATCCTCGATAATCATGGGTTTGCGCGTCTGCGCCACCCGCCCGGCCACACCTTCCCCCATTTGCATTTCAAGGCCCGGCATGGGAGGCAGGCCGATGTTCACTACCAATCGAAGCACATCGCGCGCCGCGTCGAACAAATAGATGCCGCCGGCTGGTGCGCGGATCAGGTCCATGGCCCGCCGGGTGATGCTCTTCAGTTGTTCATCCAGGTCTCTGACCTCTGCCAGGTCGCGGCTCGTCTCGTACAAGGCGGAAAATTCGCTGGCGCGTTCGTGGCTCTCATGAAAGAGGCGCGCATTCTCGATGGCCACCGCCGCCTGCGCCGCCAGCGTAATCAGCAGGCGTTCGTCCGCTTCGTCGAAGGCATCGGGAATCTCGCTCTCGACGGCAATCGAACCGATCACCCGCTCCCCAATCTTCATGGGGACGTACAAGCCGGAGCGGAGTCCCGGATAGGTGTTCGCGTAGCGCGGGTCTTTGTCCACCGCGCCGCTGCGCACCGCCTCTCCATGCTGGATCACCCATCCGCTCAATCCCTGACCGACGCGGGAAACCTGACGATTCAGCCGCTCCTCCTCTGCCGCGGCCGCGGACGAATCCATGCCGGGGATGTTGAACGCCAGCACTTCGAGCCGCCCCGTTTGCCGGTCCGCCTGTCGGATGGCAATGTGATGCCAGTTCAGTTTCTGCTGCATGATCTCGATGACCTTGCGGGCAATGGCGCGCGGCTCGAGCAGCTGGCTGATGGCAATCCCGTTCTCATAGAGCACTTCCAGTTCCGCGGCGCGGCGTTTGATATCCGCCTCGACCTGCTTGCGCTCAGTGATATCCAAAATGACCGCCAGGAAGACACGCTCGCCCGCCTGCTCCACCAACTGCAAATGCACTTCCACAGGATACAGACTGCCATCCGCGCGGCGGTGGCTGGTATGAAAGACGATCTTCTCCTTTTTCCCCTCGAGCAGGGGCGCGACGAGACTGCGAAACGAATCCTCGCTGAACTCGGGCTTCAAGTCCAGCGGAGTCAGCCTCTTCATTTCGTCAGCCGTGTATCCCAGGTTTTTTAGCGCGCCGCGGTTGACGAACTGGAATTTCAGCGTCTGCGGATCGAAGATGTAGATTTCGTTGAGGCTGGCCTCCAGCACATTCACCAACCTCGAACGATCCGACTCGGCTTTTCTCCATGCGGTGATATCGGTCAGCGTGCCTTCGTAATACGCGACCCGGCCCGCCTCGTCGCGCACGGCGCGGGCATTATCCAGCACGGCAATCTCGCGGCCGTCCTTCCGTCGCAGGAGGAGTTCCGTGTGGATTTCCCCCACTATCTCCAGAGACTTCTTGAAATTTTCGCGATCCGCGGCCCGCACGTAGAGGTCGTGTGCGATGTTCAGGTTCGTCAGTTCGTCCGGTGAGGCATATCCAAGCATGCGCGCCAGGGCCGGGTTGGCGGCAAGGATTCTCCCGTCCGGCGTGGAGCGATAGATGCCGTCCGGCACGTGTTCGAACAGCCCGCGAAATTCCGCCTCCGACTGGCGCAGAGCCTTCTCCATCTGGCGCTGTTCCGTAACGTCCTGCCCCGAGCCCAGCACACCGATGATCGCCCCATCCTGCCGCAGAAACGAGTTGTGCCAGGAGATCACCAGCGTCTCGCCGCGGACCGTCAGCACATTGGTTTCCACGTGTTCCATAGGCGGGATTTCCCCCGACACGCTGGCCTTGAAAAGCGCCTCCATCGCCGGGCGTTCCGAGGCGGGGATGAAGCGGCTGAAAAAATTCCGTCCGAGGATATCCGCTTCCACCACACCCAGCACCTGACATGCGCGGCGGTTGGCCAGGGTGACGCGTCCCTCCAGATCCAAGGCGACGACGATCACTTCCGCGATATCGAGATAATTCCAGACGCGGTCGTTTGCAATGGAGACGGATCTCCCGGCCTTCCCGCGTGTTGACCCCGCCGGCCGGGGAGATTTCGCACTCCGGCCTTTAGTCCCGCTTCTTTCCCGGACCGAGGCCCGCTTCCGCGTCATCGAGCGTTCCGGTTCTCTGGCCTTCTTTTCCATAAACCAAATAATCCAAATTTGATTGTACAACTATAAAAACTGCGGCAACATTGCACTTCCATGAACCGATTTACAGAACCGAAAACCCCCGGATGGGCCGCATCCGGGGAGGGAGTACTGCGACGGAAATCACTTATGGGCTGAACGGAAGAACGTACGCCGCCAGTTGCTCAGGGGAGAGCTTCCCCTCGATATATGCCAGAACGTCCTGCCAGCGGACGATCAGGGTGCCATTCTGGTTGAAATGGTCGAAAGCAACGACTTGGATAAACTCGATGGAGGCCGGCATGTGCGCCACGATCTTTTTACGAACGCCTTCCTTTTCAAAGACGTGAACCACTTCCACGAAGGCCCGCTCCGTCGTACACGACGGATGCATGATCCATTCGCACTCGACGCTGATGCGCAGCGTGATGATGAGTGGTGGATTGCCGTTCGCATCGAAGCCGACGTCCGCCACATAGAATTTGGCGTCCATCACCTCCCCCAAAGGATCAACGCCGCGCAAGGCACCGTTCAGCGCATCCAGAATCACCAATGGATTCGGGACGGGGGTGGCCGAGGGTGTGACCGGGGTAGCCGTCCACATGGTAGCCGTCAGACTCTCGACCGCGCTTGTCCACCAAGTTGAGGGCGGGGTGATGGTGATCTCCGCACATGCACTCAGAAATACAAATAAAAACACAGGAATCATCGGGAAAATTCTTCTCATCGCGCGGCCTCCCTTGCATTGGATACGTCTATCATAGCGCAATTACAGCGGCCTGTCATGTGTGATTCATCACTGACCGTGATACGCCTGCCTGCCCCACGCCCTTATCGTCTGCTATAATTCCCTCCATGATTTTGGTCACCGGCGCGACGGGATTTATCGGCCGCGCCCTGTTGCGTCACTTGTTTGAACAAGAACGTCCCCTGCGTGCCCTCATCCGCGCCTCGCGGCGGACACCGCGCCTGCCCAGGGGTGTCCCTGTGGAAGTGGCCGTCGCCAGCCTGGGTGACGTGCGCGCCCTGCGCGCCGCCCTCAGCGGCGTGGACACACTCTTCCACCTCGCCAGCGCGGAATGGGAAGGAGCGCGCGGCAGTCTGCGGGCCACCGACATCGAAGGCACCAAAAACCTGTCCGAGGCCGCCGCCGACGCGGGCGTAAAGCGCATCGTCTACCTGAGTCACCTCGGCGCGCACCGCGCCTCGGGCTACCCGGTCTTCAAGGCCAAGGGCATCGCCGAGGAGTACGTCCGCCGCTCCGGGGTCCCGCATACGATCGTACGTTCGTCCATCGTCTTCGGCCCGGAAGACCACTTCACCACCGAGTTGGCGCGTCTCCTGCGCGCCGCGCCCGGCTTGTTCCCTCTGCCCGGCGGCGGACGCGCCGTCGTCCAGCCGCTGTGGGTCGAAGACCTGGTCACCTGCCTGCTGTGGGCCGCGGACAATCCCGAAATGGAAAACCAGACCTACGAGATCGGCGGCAGTGAATACTTCCCCATCCGCCAGGTGATCGAAATCCTGATGGACCTGACCCGCCACCGACGCCTGCTGGTGGACCTGTCCATGCCCAGCCTGCGCGCCCTCACCATCTTCCTCGACACATTCGTGCCGGGTTTCCCCGTCTCCTCCTTCTGGCTGGACTATTACTCGGTCAACCGCACCTGCGCGGTGGACAACCTCACCCGCTATTTCGGACTCATGCCCGCCCGCTTCACCTACCGCCTCGAATACCTGCGCCGTACCACCTGGACCATGCGCCTTTCGCGCGCTGTGGATGTGCAGGTCAAGCGCATCGCCGAAAGACTGCGCGAGCGCTTCCCGATCCTCCGCCCGCCGGAGTGAAACGGGTAGACGCGTATACAGGTACAAGTACCGCCAAACCACGCGTCCACCCGGCCACTCGACCATTTGACCATTCGACCATCCGACTGCATGACCATCCGCCTGCTCGAAACCCCCGAAGATATGACCGCCGTCGAGGAACTCCAGCGCGCCGTCTGGCCTGGCAGTGAAACCGATATCGTCCCCGCGCACCTGCTCATCACCGCGGTCCACAACGGTGGATTGGTGCTCGGCGCGTTCGAGGGCGGAAAAATGGTCGGCTTCGTCTTCGGCTTCCCCGGCATCGAAAACCTGCCCGACGGCCCGCGTCTCAAGCACTGCTCGCACATGCTCGGCGTCCTCCCCGAATACCGCGACAGCGGACTCGGCTTTGCGCTCAAACGCGCTCAATGGCAGATGGTGCGCCACCAGGGACTCGACCACATCACCTGGACGTACGATCCACTCCTCAGCCGCAACGCCTACCTCAACATCGCCAAACTCGGCGCGGTCTGCAACACCTACCTGCGCTCGCAATACGGCGACATGCGCGATGGATTGAATGCGGGATTGCCCTCCGACCGCTTCCAGGTGGACTGGTGGATTCGCACCCGCCGCGTCGAACGCCGCCTCGGCAAGCGCGCCCGCGGGACCCTCAGCCTGATCCGCTTCCAGGAAGCGGGGACCCAGCATCTGTATTCTCCCGTCCCGCGCGCGGATGGCCTGCTTTGCTCACCCGAAAACTTCGCCCGGCCCGAGGGCCGTCTCGCGCTGGCCGAGATCCCCTCGGACTTCCTCACCCTCAAAGCCGCGGACTTTGCCCTCGCCCGCGACTGGCGCTTCTTCTCCCGCGAGGTGTTCGAGACCTGCTTCGCCGCGGGATACATCGTCACCGATTTCGTCTTCGACCGCGACAGCGGCAAGAGCCTGTATGTGCTCGCCGACGGCGAATCCACCCTGGAGCCTCCCGCATGACCGACCCGCGCCTGCCCGCGCGCGGTGCGTGGGCTATCGAGGCCATGATCGCCTCGTACAACTACGTTTACCAGGTCACGTTCAACTCGACTTACGAAGACCTCGGCACCATCGGCATCTCGGATTACGGCTCCGCGCCCATCGCCTCCTTCGAGATGGAGGTGCTTGCCTTCGACAACGACCCGCTCAACATCCAGAAAGCGATTCTCTCCTATCCAAAACTGCGCGGCAAACGTTACGTCATCAACGTCTTCCACCCTACGCCGTCGGATACCGGGCTGAAATACCGTTACAACGCCCTCGGCTACGACCTCGTCCACACCAGCCCGATCCTGGGACGCAGCCTGCCGGTCGTCACGCATGGAGGCCTCCTGCATGTCCACAAGGTCGAAAACATTGATCACATCAATTTCGCCAACCGATCCCTGGCCGAACATGGCGAACACATCCCGCCACAGACGCTCGGCGAACCGCACATCTACAACTATTACGCTCAGATGGAACACCGCGCCGTCGGCTGGGCGCAACTGGTCACGATATATGACGGCGTCGGCTACATCAACCAGATGTACACCTCCCCCGTCTTCCGCAAGCGCGGCATCGCCACCGCCCTGCTCAAACGCATCCATCGCGAAGCCCATGCGCTGGGTCTGAAGCGTATGGCGCTCATCCCCTCCGAGATGTCCATGAGCCTGTATCGCCGCGCCGGTTATCACGCGCTCGCTTACCTGTCAGTCTTTCGCCCCAGAGAATCGTAACTCGCAAGCCGCGCTCCGGCTTGACCTCCGCTTTGGACATCGCCCCCGTTCATTCCTGGACTTGGGCCTGCCCATCGAAACGACGACGGGAATTACCTCCGCGTACCCGGGTTTTCTTCGCTGGCCCCAGCCGACAATCCAACAGGGTGATAGGTCGGCTCCTGGCGGACGGGGTTGCGCGTGATCGCCGGGGTGGACGGCCTCGGTGCAGGGCGGACAAAGGCATTGGACGGGATGGAAGTGCCGCGCGCGGGCATACGCTCATTCATAGCAGACGAGCGGCGGAACGAATTCGAGGAACGCGTCTCGTCGAGCGTAAACAGCCGCTCACCGGCCACGGAAAACGTTCCGATGATCAACACGCGGATCAGCCATACCATCGCCGCCACGAAGACCGGCACCCCCTTGGTCAGCGTTGCCTGGCTGAGCAAGACGCTGCCTTCGGCCTGATGATTGACAACGGCCACCGAGATGCCCCACCAGGTCAGCGCGGCGTTGAAGCCCGCCGCCAGCAGCCACGCCCCGAACAGATACCAGATCTCGACCGGTTCGTCGCGGCCCTTCTCCGGGGTAAAGATGCGGGCGATTCCCGCAAAGTCAATGCCGCAGAAGGCAATCGCCAGGATGGTGGACCAGCGTACACCGGCGAAGGTCAGGTTGCCGAGCATATCGTTTAATGCAAACGATGTGGTGGAAAAATTGAACACCTCGAAGGACAGCAACGCGGCCACCAGGATCGTCCCGAAGATGGCGCCGCGCTTCAGGCTGGCGCCTTTAAGGAATGGCAACAGTTGGATTGGGAAAGAGCGGTTCATACGGGCCTCCTTCAGCAGAACCAATAACCGCCAAAAGTATAGAACAAATGTTCCATTAAGTCAAGATGGATCCGTTGCAATTTCATCACCATATGATTTCCTTATCAAAACGATTTACCCCAAACGGTTGTGCATTCCGTCCAAGAGTCGTAAAATTGCCCTGCCAGAAAACGTAACCGCTGGCAAGGAATCGAGATGTATCCCGTAACCGAGAGCGACCTTTCTGATTCTGCGGACAAACAGCCGCCCAGTACCAGACTGGGCGGACGGCACGCGTTTACTCTAAATCGAAACTGCATCACGTAGGGCGCGGCGCGCCTCCTGCGTGGTGGAAACTCAGTTGCAGGAGGCTGTCCATGATTACCAACTACAAAACCGGCGAACAGGGACTCATCCGTCTGGAAGAGGCCGTTACTGGAGCCTGGGTCAATGTGGTTGACCCGACGCCCGATGAGATTAAGTACTTAACCGAAGAACTGAAAATCTTTCCCGACCTCATCAACTACTCCCTCGACCTCGACGAAATGGCACGCATCGAGCGCGACGAGGACGAGGGCTATACCTTCATTCTCCTCCGCATCCCCCACTTCCAGGGCGAGAACGTGGACGTACCCTACACGACCATCCCACTGGGTATCATCATCGTGGACGGGGTCATCGTCACTGTCTGCCGCCATGGGACCGACATTCTGCAGACCTTGTGCAACGGAAAATATCGCGGCCTGAAGACGGGCAAGCGTTACCGCTTCGTTCTCTATGTCTTCCTCGAGACCGCTGTCCGCTACCTGGGACACCTGCGCGACATCAACAAGACCACCGAAGCACTCGAGGATCAATTGCAAAAATCCACCCGCAACCGCGAAGTACTCGAACTGGTCAAATACCAGAAATCCCTCACCTACTTCGCCACCGCGCTGCGCTCCAACGAGGTGATGATGGAACGCGTCCAGCGCATGAAACTCTTCAACCAATATGATGAGGACGCCGACCTGCTCGAGGATGTGCTCACCGAAAACCAGCAGGCCATCCAGATGACCAGCATCGCCACCGAAATCCTGGCAGGCATGATGGACGCCTTCGCCTCCATCATCTCCAACAACCTCAACGGCGTGATGAAAGTGCTGGCGGCGCTCACGATCATCTTCAACCTCCCCACTATCGTGGCCTCCTTCTATGGCATGAACGTCAAACTGCCGGGTGAGGATCATCCACTGGCTTTCCTCACCGTCTTCGGCATTGCCATCGGCCTCACGGCCATTGCCACCTTCATCTTCTACAAACGCGACTGGTTCTAATGCAGGCCGAACTCCTCCTCGACGCTCAGACGGTCCTCGGCGAAGGCCCCGCCTGGGACGAGAAAACCCAGACACTCTACTGGGTGGACATCCTCGGCAAGCGCGTCCACGCGTGGAAGGATGGCCGCGACGACTTCCTGCAATTGGACGAATATGTCGGATGCGTCGCGCCGCGACGCGAGGGCGGCCTCGCCGCCGCACTGCACGCTTCGTTCTGGACCCTTGATCTGACCGCCGGTAAAGAGGCTTTGCTCGCGTCTGTGGCCGAACCCGCCTCCAACCGCTTCAACGACGGCAAATGCGACCCGGCCGGGCGTTTCCTTGCAGGGACGATGGACATGAACGAGAAAGCCGCCAGCGGAAATTTATATTCGCTCGAAGCAGGAAAACGACCGCGCAAACTGCTCGACCATATTCGAATCTCCAACGGCCTTGCGTGGAGTCCCGACTATAAAACTTTTTATTACATTGACACACCCACACGGCAGATCCGCGCCTTCGATTATGATCTCGATACAGGCGATATTGCAAACCCGCGCGTGGTCATCGAAGTCCCTGCGGCGATGGGCTGGCCCGATGGGATGACCTCCGACCTCGAGGGGAATCTGTGGATCGCGCTGTGGGGCGGGGGCCGCGTCGCGAAATGGAATCCGGCCGCGGGTCGGAAAGAAGCGGAGATTCGCATCCCCGCGCCGCACGTCAGTTCGTGCGTCTTTGGCGGGCCGCGGCGCGACCTCCTGTTCGTCACCACCGCCCGCGTCGGCCTGGAAGAGACCGCGCTCGAACAATATCCGCTTTCGGGCGCGCTGTTCCAAATCCAAACGCAGACCGAGGGCATGCCCACTTTTGCGTTCGCGGGATAAAATAGCCGCATGGAAAAGCGCATCGCTTACATTGACGTCGCCAGGGGCATCGGAATCCTGCTGATCGTACTGGGGCATAACGACCTGAGCGAATATCATCCGTTCCTGCACAAGTTTGTTTACTCTTTTCATATCCCGCTGTTTTTCTTTTTGTCGGGCATGTTCTTCAAGCCCGAACGGCCGTTTCGGGATTTACTGAAACGCCGCTTCGACAGTCTGCTCAAGCCGTTTCTGTTCATCATTTTTGCCATTTACCTGTTCGAGGCGGGATTCGGGAACATGACCTTCCCGGTCATGCTGGGGCGGATCGCCAAGTCGCTTTACGCCAACGGTTTCTATCTGGACTGGGTGCAGTTGTGGTTCATCCCACACCTGTTCGCGGTGAACCTGTTTGCGTTTGCGGCCTGGCACGTGTTGTTCGAACGCGTCCCCTGGCTCTGGCTGAGGCTGCTCGCGCTGTTCGGAATGCTGGCGCTGGGCGTGGCGACGATGAAATACTTCATGCCGTTCTCGCTGGCGCCGTTCAGCGAACGGACGTTGAACGGCCTGCCGTTCAGCCTCGATCTCCTGCTGGCAAGCGGATTTTTCTTTTTGCTGGGTTACGAAGTGAACCAGAAACCGCTGGAAGGTTTTTTCTCTTCGCCACTGACGCTGTTGGCATCGTTCGGGCTGTTGATTGCGTTCAACCTGATGACCGACGCACCGATCGATTTCAACACCCGCACCTATTCCTCCCTGTGGATCAACACCGCCGAGGCGTTAATTGGAATCTGCGCGGTGCTTTCGCTTTCCAAGTTGATCGAAGACCATTCAGCATGGCTGACGCGGCTGTTCAGTTATCTGGGCAGGATTTCGCTGGTGATCCTGATCTTCCACGTCCCGGTTCAGGAGGCGATGGGGATCAAGTTCGCCCGTCTCGGCCTCCCCACCGACCCGACGATTGCGCTGGCTTTCTCGAGCGGAATACTCTTCCCGGTGCTGTTTTACGAAATGGGGATTCACCTCAATCCGCGTCTGCGTCCCTGGTTTGGATTCCCGGCCGAGGCATCTGCTCACCGCGAAGAGAGGAGGAACGCAAAGGGAAATTAAGGGCGGGAAGCGTTTTACACAACGGTTAAGCGTTCCGCCCCCGTCTTGCGAACGGGGGCGGTTATCTATTTTTCGAGCGTCTGCGGCGGGACGGAAGTGCGACGCATTTGGTCTTCCTCGATGGTACGGATTCCATTCCGCACTTGATTGAGCAATCGTTCCATTTCAGATTGCAGGTGGGCAAGGGTATCCATGACGTAATTATCCGCTTCGCGGCGGGTGGCATCCGCGTCGGCGCGCGCCTGGCTGAGGATCTGTTCGCCGCGGCGCTGGGCCTCCTGCACAATCGGATCCTTCTGGACCAGTTCATTGGCCTTCTGGCGGGCAATGTCCACTGTGCGGTTGGCCTCCTCCTGCGCCTGCGCCATGATGCGATCCCTTTGCGCCAGCAACTGCTGGGCTTTCTTGACTTCTTCCGGGATAGCGATGCGCATCTGGTCAATGATATCCAGCATTTTATCCTCGTCCACCATCACGTTATGCGTGAGCGGGACAGATCGGCCCTGGTTGAAGAGTTCTTCGAGGCGGTCAATTAAGTGCAGGATGTCCATTGGCTCCTCCGATGGAACGGATTGCCGTTATTCTAACGCATTTTTAGTCTCGAAGTGCGTTGGGCGGAGGCTGGTGGTCGCCGTTGCTGATCTTGTGTTTCAAAGCTTCCGCCACGAACGGCGGGACCATGCTGGACACGTCACCGCCCAGCATGGCGATCTCGCGCACGGTGCTCGAAGAGAGGAAGGTGTGTTCCTCGGCGGTGATGAGCGCCACGATCTCGATGTCCTCGGCGAGACGATGATTCGCCAGCGCCATGCGGAACTCGAACTCGAAGTCCGAGAAGACGCGCAGGCCGCGCACAATGACCTGCGCCCCGACCTTGCGGCAGAAGTCCACGGTCAGGCCGGAGTAGCCGGTCACGCTGATCTTGAGGTTGTCTGCAAACGCCTGGCTGACCAGCGCGATGCGCTCCTCGGGCGTGAACAGCAGGCTCTTCAGCGGCTTGTCGTAGACGGCCATGACCACCTCGTCGAACAGGCGCGAGGCGCGGCGGGCAATGTCCATGTGGCCGTAATGGATGGGATCGAATGTGCCGGGAAATAGTGCTTTGACCAAATTTGTTCTCCGTTGCTGGCAGGGGCAGACCTATGTGTCTGTCAAGGACGGACATATAAGCCTGCCCCTACGAAAATTACGAAACATCTCCCTTGCCCGCACCCCAGAATCTACCAAGGGCTTCCGCAAGCAACTTATGTTCGGGTTGTTCGAGGTTGGCATCCATCTCGAACAACGACTGCGCCTGGGCGCGCGCCTTCTCGATGAGGGCAATATCGGTGAGGCTGGCCATGCGCAGACCGGAGGTGTATCCCGATTGCCGCGTGCCGAGGAATTCGCCCGGGCCGCGCTGGTGCAGGTCGCGGTCGGCGAGGATGAAACCGTCGTTGGTCTCGGCCATGGCCTGCAGGCGCTCGTTCTCGATATCGTCCTCGTGGTCGGGGATGAGCAGGCAGTAGGATTGCGCCGCGCCGCGGCCGACGCGTCCGCGCAGTTGATGAAGTTGGGCAAGACCGAATCGGTCCGCGCCTTCGATCAGCATGACGGTCGCATTGGGCACATCCACACCGACCTCGACGACGGTGGTCGAGACCAGGATGTGATACTCGCCGTCGCGGAACTTGAGCATGACCGCGTCCTTCTCGTCGGGTCTCATGCGCCCGTGCAGGAGGCCGACCTTGAACTCGGGGAAGACATCCTTCGAGAGCGCGGCGTGATCATCCACCGCGGCGCGGGATTGCGATTTATCGCTTTCGTCAATCAGCGGATAGATGATGAACGCCTGCCGTCCGTCCTTGATCTGCGAGCGAATCAGGCTGTAGGCGCGCTCGCGCTCGCGCGGGGTCAACACGTAGGTAGCAATCGGCTGGCGGCCTGCAGGCATTTCGTCCATCACCGAGAGGTCGAGGTCGCCGTAGATGGTCAATGCCAGCGAGCGCGGGATGGGCGTGGCCGTCATCACCAGCAGGTGCGGATTGGTGCCCTTGCTTCGCAGCGCGGCGCGCTGTTCGACGCCGAAGCGATGCTGTTCGTCAATCACCACGAGTTGTAAATCGGCGAACGTGACGGGGTCCTCGATCAACGCGTGCGTACCGACGACGACTTTGATCGTGCCGTTCGCCAGTCCTTCGCGGATTTCGGCCTTTTCGGATTCGGGCGTATCGCCCACCAACAATCTCACACTTTGGACTGCAGGAGCAAGATCCTGCGCACCTCGCTCCTGTGAATCCGACGGCGAGCCGTCGGACTCCAAAGCGGCAAAGAAGTTGCTGAAATTACGAAAGTGTTGTTCCGCCAGAATCGAAGTGGGCGCCATGACCGCGGCCTGCGCGCCCTCGCGGGTGATCATCGCCGCGGCCAGCGCGGCAACGACCGTCTTGCCAGAGCCCACGTCGCCTTGCAGGAGTCGGTTCATCGGTTTGCCCGAGGAAAGGTCGCGGCGGATGTCTTCGATGGCGCGGGACTGCGCGCCGGTCAAAGTGAAGGGCAGGCTGTTTAAACGCGCGCCCAGCCACTCGTCCGGGGCTTCGAAGCGGCGCGCGGAGGCGGACTGCCAGTCGCGTTTTTGTCCAAGCACGCCCATTTGCAGGAAGAAGATTTCGTCGAAGGCCAGCCGTTCGCGCGCGGCCTTGAGCGCATCCTGCGAATCGGGGAAGTGCGCCTGCAAAATGGCCTGGCCGAGGTCCATCAACCCGCCCGCCGACTTGATGCTTTCGGGCAGGTGGTCGGTGAGCGCGGGCGCCCAATAGGTGACCACCTGTTTCATCATGCCGCGCAGCCACTTCTGGGTAATCTTGGCCGCGAGCGGATAAATGGGCACAATGCGGTTGGTGTGCAGATTCTCGGCCTCGACCGGCTCGAAATCGGGATTGTTTATGACGAGACGACCGAGATACTGTTCCACTTTGCCGGAGACTGAAATGGCCTCGCCCACCTTCAGGCGGTTTGCCATCCATGGCTGGTTGAACCATGAGAGCCGCAGTCCGCCGGTCCCGTCGGTGAGAACGGCCTCGACGATGCTGGCTTTGCCGCCGCGGATTGGACGCGTGGCCACCGACTGCACCGCGCCGATCACGGTCACCTGCTCGTTGATCCACAAATTCTTGATCGGTTTCAACTGGCTGTAATCTTCGTAGCGGCGCGGGAAATAATACAGCATGTCGCCCAGCGTGTGCATGCCCAGTTCGGCGAGGGTCTGCGCGTGGCGCGGACCGACACCCTGCAGGACGGTCAGCGCGGCGTTGAGCGCGGCGGGCGTGGCGGATGTGCGGCCGCCGGGCGCGGTCTCGCTTCTTCCGGGACCCGCGGCCTGCTCCCGTTTTTGAGGCGGGCGCGACCCCCCTCTTATCCCCCCCGCAGGGGGGGACGATGGCTGGCGCGCCTCTCCTTCCGTCCCCCCGGCGCGGGGGGAGACTCTGTGAGGGCGAGGTTGATCTTTAGGCTTTTGCGCGGCTTCGGGATATGTCTCGCCAATGCGCTTCCATAAACCCTTGAGCGAGTCGGCGCGGCCTTCGGCGCTGAGACTCTCGTACGAGCGCAGCCGCGAGACGACCGCCTGGATGACCTCCTCGGCGATGCCGTCGGCGCGGGCTTCGCCCTCCCAGAAATCCAGCATCTGGGCCAGTCCGCCGATGATGGCGGTGTTGTTGTAGCCGTTTTCGTGTTCGAGACGGAAGAATTTACGAAGTTTCTCTAATGAGGGCTGCATGGAGGTATTTTATCATGGGGGAGGAGGGGAAAGGATAAAGGATGAGGGATGAAAGATGAAGGGGAAAATACGGGACGCGGACGTGCGCGGATGGACGCGGAGATTCTTTAAACACCAAGAGGCACAAAGGCGACGAAGAAGGGTTGATGGATGATTTTGGCGCTTCGTTTTCGATCATCACGGGCGATGGGCAAGAGGAAGGCGACACATTGCGCCAATCAACAAACCTTCGAGTCCCTTCGTGGCCATTGCGTTTAAAAAGCCCGCCTTACGCACCGTCCCGAAGGTTTGGACAGAAAATGCGCTTGATTTGCAAAAGCCTTCGGGACGTTCCGCATAACCTCTGTTCTACCACTTCTGGTTCTACCGTTTTTAACGGGAAAACCTTTTTCAAACACAAAGGACACCAAGGTCACGAAGGAAAAACGCCTGTAAAATAACCGCCTTTTTCCCCTTTGTGTACTTAGGGTGTGTATGCAAATTCAGTCTGTGGTCTTGATACGGCGGCGGTCGAGTAGCCCGTAAGGGCGTACCGAGACCCCGCCGCCTACTCGACCACCTTCAAAAGTATTTTGCATACAGACCCTAGTGTCCTTTGTGTTTAGGCTCCTTCCCGTTAATTACGGAAGAGCCCCATTTCTTTATCCCGCCTGCCGGCAACCGCCTCGTCCGTTCAAAAAAACAAGAACGGCGCAAAAGAAATTTTCGCGCCGTTCGTTTCGTACAATTACAGGCCGGGGGTGAATTTCTTTTCCCATTCTGCAGTCGCGTCGCGCAGGGCGGCCTGCACTTCCGGGTCGGGCACCTCGCCCACGCTCGGGTATTCCTTCCCATCCACCTGAACGATGACACCTTTGTCCGGCGATTCGAGAATCTTGATCCTGCGCCCGGCCAGCGGACCTTTCGCCAGCTTTTCCTGCAGGATGGCATCAATCTGCTCGACCATCGTTCGCGGGCCGCTGGGTTCTTCCTGCGGCGCGGGCTTGGGCGCAAAGATGGCCTGGAGCGTGACCGGCTGCGGCTTGACCCTCGGCTCCTGGACGAACGAAACCGGGGGCGGCACGACCGGCGGGGCGGCCGGCTGAGCCGGAGCCGCCGCAGGCGGGGCGGAGGCGCTTTCGCCGCGCCCCTCCACCCAGGGCCGCATCGTGACCATCAGATTGACCAGCCGCTTGCGCTGGTGCTCGTCGAGGTTGGAGTGATCCACGGTGCTTCCGTCCAAGTCGAGGCGGACGAATTCGGAGTTGTCCATCCACAGACGCAGCAAGGTAATGCCCGGCGCCGCAGCCGCGGCCGCGCTGGCGATCTGCGCTTCGGCGGCTTTCTGCACTTCGACCAGTTTCGTCTGGGCGTCCTTGGCGGCTTCCTCGGCTTCGCGGATCTTCTTCGCCGTGCGCGCGTTGGAATCGAAAAAGCCGATCCCCCAGCCGATCAACAAACCGATAAGGGCGGCGCCGATATAGGCAAGATAACCCCAATTCACATTTAGAGTCATACCGACCTCCTCAACGGCTGGCACCGGGGACAGATGTGTGTCCCGCGCTGGCCGACCACCAGCCGTTCGATTTTCGTTCCACAGACGGGACAGGGCTGTCCCTCGCGCCCGTAGACGCGGAAATGATTCTGGAACTCGCCGCCGCGATAGACCCAGTCTATGCTGGCGCCGTTACGGCGGATGCCTTCGTTCAACACCGAACGTATCGCCTCGTGCAGGACCCGGGCCTGTTCCCGTTTCACCGCGTCGGACGCGGCGAGAGGATGCAGTTTCGCCATGTGCAGGGCCTCGTCCGTGTAGATGTTGCCCAGGCCCGCCAGAAAAGTCTGATCCAGCAAAAGCGGTTTCAAGCGGCGGTGACGACTGTGCAACATCTCGTAGAACATTTCCGCCGTGAACCCGTTATCGAGAGGCTCCGGGCCCAAGTCACCAACGACGCGTACGGGATCATCCGTCAACCAGACGCGGCCGAACTTGCGGGCGTCGTTGAAAACGAGCTTTTTCTGTCCCCTCACTTCTCGCCCCTCTCCCAATGGGAGAGGGATTGAGGCGAGGGTAAGGATCAGACGGTCATGTTTCTCCGGCGCGGCGATTTCTTCCTTTATAAACAAATCTCCGCTCATCCGCAAGTGGACAAACAGACTATCTTGCGAAAGTGTAAAGTGCAAAAACTTCGCCCGGCGGCCAACGGATTCGATCCTCTGCCCGCGAATCCGCTCCTTGAACTTCCTCGCCGAGGGCACTGCGATGGCGCGCGCCCAGCGGATATCGGCATGGAGGATGGTCATCCCAGTCAATTCGGGACGCAGACTGCGGGCAATGGTTTCGACTTCAGGAAGTTCGGGCATGCAGTTAGCCGTTGGCTGTTGGCTCCGGCTAGCAGTTAATCACTGATAGCCAAACGCTATTCATTGAACATCTCGCCCACACTGCGCCCCTCGTGAGCGCGGCGGATGACCTCGCCCAGCATCTCAGCCACGGAAAGGACGGTAATTTTGTCTTTCAGTTTTTCCATCTTGTCCGGCGGAATCGGCACCGTGTCGGTGGTGATGATCTGCTTAATGGGCAGAGCCGCCAGGCGGTCCGCCCCGTCGGAGGATAGGACCGCATGGACAAAGACCAAGTACACATCCCGCGCGCCCTTGTCCTTGACCAGATTCACCGCCTGGGCAATGGAGCCGCCCGTGTCCACTTCGTCGTCCACAATGATCACATCGCGGTCCTTTACGTCGCCGATCAGGGTCAGCGCCTCGACCCTGGCGTCGTTCCCGGAGCGGCGCTTCTCGATAAACGCAATCGGAATGCCCAGGTCAGCGGCATAGTTGCGGCCTTTTTTCGCGAAGCCCAGGTCCACGGCCACCACCACAGGGTCTCTCATACCGGCGCGCAGATTGTCGTTGATGTAATCGGTCAGCATGTGCGAGGCGGTCAGCACGTCGCCGGGGATGGAGAAGAAGCCCTGGATCTGCCCGGCGTGCGGGTCGAGGGTCATGTAACGATCCGCCCCGGCCACCTCGAGCATATCCGCGACGAGACGGGCAGTGATCGGCACGCGCGGCTGGTCCTTCTTGTCCGAGCGTCCGTAACACAGATAGGGCACCACCGCCGTAATGCGCGCCGCGGAATCCAGACGCAGGGTCTGGATGGTGATGAGTAATTCCATCAGGTTCGTGTGGACGGGCGAGGAGGTGGTCTGGATCACGTACACGTCCTGGCCGCGTACACTGCCGTGCAGTTTGACGAATAAATTCTCGTTGGGAAATTCGATCACATCACGACCACACGGTTCCGCGCCGAGATAATCGGCGATCTTCCGCGAAAGATCGGGCGAGGCTGTGCCGGCGAACAGTTTGATCTCCCCATACACTCTCATTTCATCATGACGCAAATGACGATTCATTCAGACTCCCGATGCGCGTCCCACTCCGACCGCAGGACACTCATAATGTGAACATCGCCAAAACGGCCGCGTTTATACACCGCCTGGCGCATCGTCCCCTCCAACACAAAGCCCGCCTTCTCGTACGAACGGCGGGCGCGAGGATTGTCGGCGTAGACACGCAGAGCGACGCGGTTCAGGTTCAGGGTCTCGAAACCGTGACGCAGGAGCAGGGCCACTGCCTCGGTGCCGTATCCCTTGTTCCAAAACGCCTTATCCCCGATCATAATGCCGAATTCGGCCGAATGGGCAACCGTGTCAATATCGAAAAAGGCGCAGTTGCCGATCAGCCTCCAGCCTTCCCCCTCGCGCGCCTCGATGGCCATGGCCTTCTGTTGAGGCGGGCGCGTGAGCATGGTCTCGAACCACGCTTCCTCGTCAACCATGGACATGGGCAGGTACAGCGCGAGCCCTGCCGTCACTTCGGGGTCGTTGACCCATTCATGGAATTTCTTTACATCCTCGCGCTCCACTGCGCGCAGGCGGACGCGTTTGCCGTAGATCACGCTCATTGGACTCTCCCATTCGTCAGCAATTTCACCGCCTCCCAGGGAGACAGTCTGCGCGCGAACACCTGCTCGAGAACGGACTGGAAACGCCCGTCGGGAACGGATTCGCGAAAGCGCGCCATCAATGTCTCGCGTAACAGCGTCTCCATTTCGGATTCGAGCCGGGCGCGCTCACGAGCGGTCCAGTCTCCGCTGAGGCGCAGATGTTCGGCGTGGCGCGTGATGGCCTGCTCCAGTTCAGGGACGCCGGTACCGTCGGCGGCGATCGTCCGCTGGATGGGCGGCAGCCAAAACGGCGCGTCCTTCTCCACGGCAGGCGCCTCCACCGTCATGGAACGACCGTGATGGCTGAACACGCGGCGGGTGGGATGCGCCAGTTCCAGCATGGACTTGAGCGCCTTCTCGGCGTTCTCCACGCCGGGCCGGTCCGCCTTGTTGATGACCAGCACGTCGGCAATTTCGAGAATGCCCGCCTTGATGGCCTGAATGTCATCCCCCAGCCCGGGCGCTTCGACGACGACAGTCGTGTGCGCCAGGCGCGCAATGTCCACTTCGCCCTGTCCCGCGCCGACGGTTTCGATGAAGACCGGGTCGTATCCGGCCGCGTCGAATACCTGGGCCACCCCCGCGGTGGTCTGCGCCAGACCGCCCAGCGAACCGCGCGAAGCCATCGAACGGATAAACACGTCTGCGTCGCCGCTCAGGTCGCGCATGCGGACGCGGTCGCCCAGCACCGCGCCGCCCGTGAACGGACTGGACGGATCTACCGCCACCACCGCCACGCGCTTCCGGTGCTGTTTGCGATAATGAAGTACCAGTTGGTTGACCAGCGAGGATTTGCCGGTGCCCGGCGCTCCGGTCACACCGACCAGGTGCGCCCGGCCGGTGTGAGGGAACAGCCCGGCCAGCGCGGCGCGGCCATCGGGCGTGTCGTTTTCCACCTGGGTCAACAGGCGCGCCAGCGCGAGGCGGTCACCGGAAAGGACTTGGTCAACAAGGGACATTTATCGGAAAACCCGGGCAAAATTGAACGCGGGCTGTGCGATCTCCATCCGCGTTCGTTGAATTCATTCCTCCATCACCGCCTGACGAACCTCGCGGATGATGTCTTCCGTGGACGCGCCCGGCCCGTAGATGCCCGAGACGCCCATCTGCTTCAACTGTGGGGCGTCCTCGTCCGGGATGATGCCGCCGACGAACACGCGCACGTTATCCTGCCCGTTGGCCCTGAGCAATTCCATGACGCGCGGCACCAGCGCCATGTGCGCTCCCGAAAGGACGGACAGTCCCACCACATCCACATCCTCCTGCAGGGCAGCCTCGGCGATCATCTCCGGCGTCTGGCGCAGGCCGGTGTAGATCACTTCCATGCCCGCGTCGCGCAGGGCGCGCGCCACCACTTTCGCGCCGCGGTCGTGACCATCCAGGCCGGGCTTGGCCACCAGAACGCGGATTCTTCGACCCTTCGACGAGCTCAGGGCAGCGCTTTGCCCAGGACGAGTCTTTCGTTCGGTCATGTCGCCTCCGAATATAAAATCCTTCTGATTATACTATGAGGAGAATCGAATGCGCTTTTGTGTCCTCGAAAGGATCGGCTAATTGGGTGGATAACGTCCGCCACAGAGCACACACTGAACACGGAGTTTCTCTCTTTGCTTTCTTTGTGAATTCCGCGTTCACTGTGGTGAGTGATTTTCTGGCTCTCCCGTTTCTGACGGGACCGCTGCCTGCTCACAAAAGATTCTGCCGCGGATTTCGCCAATGTCCGCGAATTGCTCTGTTGCAAACACCTTCGGAGTCTGTCACTGCGAGCGGAGCGAAGCAGGCTCCCTGCCTGCGAGGAGATTGCTTCGATGCCTTCGGCATCTCGCAATGACGGCAAAAACGAATGATTGCAACAAAGCATTCGCGAATTGAAAAGAGAGATTCGCGTCCAGCCGCCTGACAGTTTCAGAAAACGGGACGCTGAGAACACGCACAGGCACGGAAAACACGGAAAAGGCGTTTTTGCCTTGAGTTTTGAGAAAAAAAATCCGTGCTCCTCTGTGTCAATCCGCGTTTTCCGCGTCCAATTCTCAAAGAGTCACGCGGCTAGATTCGCGCGAACCCGCGTAATTCGCGGCTGCGGTTTTGGCTTTCCCCTTAAAAACGGCAGAGCCGATTTTCTTTACTCACCTTTCCAGCCGCTCCTCCGCAAAGGATCACTAATCACTCTCGCAATGAGACTGTAATTAATCCCACTTACGTCGCAGGCTCCGGCCAAGTCCGCCTTAAAGAATTATGCTATACTCTGTTTATGCAATCGCCGCGACCACAATGGTCTGAATGGGCCGAGCAACTCCGCCGACTTGGATTGGATACATTCGCCGCCTGGCTGCTCGAGGCAGGGTCGCCTTTGACCGTGCTGGGGGCGCAGGCGCTTTATTTTGGCGCGCCCTTCCTGGGAACGGAACGAAGCGAAGCGCTCGCGCATCTTCTGGAAGATGCAGACGAAACGCGCGCCTTCACCGCGTTCCTGCGTGAATGGAGGCACGCATGAACGCGCTGATTGGGTTCGGCATCGTTTTACTGGCGGCCCTGCTGCTGCTGGGAATGACTCTCCTCCGGCGCAAATCGCCTCCTCCCGTCTTTCGCGAGATCGCGGCGTTCACGCGTCTGCGCCGCGCCGCGGGGCTGGCGGTGGAGGACGGCACGCGCCTGCACGTCTCGCTCGGCCGCGGCGGGCTGCAATCGGCACGCGGCGCCTCGGCGCTGGCCGGGCTGGCCCTTCTGCGCCGCCTCGCGGAACAGGCCTCCGGCAGCGACCGTCCGCCGGTGGTCACCAGCGGGGATGCGGCTCTCACCTATCTTTCACAGGATACGCTCGAATCAGCCTACAGGGCCGCGGGCGCGGTGGAACTCTTTCGGGCGGAGACCGGCCGCCTGTCCGGCCTGACCGCATTCTCCTACGCAGCCGGGACGATACCGCTCGCGCGCGATGAAAACGTTTCGGCCAGCGTATTGATCGGTCACTTCGGACCCGAGGCGGCCTTATTGACCGAATCCGCGGAACGCGAAAACGCGTTCGTCCTTGCCGCCGCCGACGAACCCGCCACGCAATCCATTCTGTTCGCCTCGGTTCAGGACCCGTTGATCGGCGAGGAACTCTACGCGGCCGCAGCGTACGCCGGCCCGGAGGCGTCCCACGCGGCCAGCCTGCAGGTGCAGGACATCCTGCGCTGGCTGGTCGTTCTGGCGTTGCTGGCCGGCGCGGCCATGAGACTGGCAGGTCTGCCGTGAACCGTCCGTTTGCCGCTGCAATTGCCATCGCCATCGGTTTAATCGTGTTACTCGGCTATTTCCTGCCGATCCCGGTCCTGTCCGTCCTGCGGCTGGAACTGGTTCAGTGGGCCATCCTGCTGGCAGGGATTGCCGCACTGGTGGGCATATTCAATTTGATTTCCGTCCACTGGCAGAAGATTCGCCGCCGCGAGCGAGGGAGTTTCTACAGCGCGGTGCTGCTGTTGACCATGTTCGTCACACTGGCATTGGGACTCCTGCTCGGCCCGGCCCATTCAGTGATGCAGTCGCTGGTGGAATCGGTCATCATTCCCGTGGAAGCCTCGCTCATGGCCCTGCTGGCCGTCACGCTCGTGTATGCCAGCATCCGCCTCTTCCGCCGCCGCGTGGATTTGATGACAGTCGTCTTCCTGCTCACCTTGTTATTGATTCTGTTTTTATCTACGCCGATCCTTTCAGGCAACTTATCCGGCCTCGGCGACCTGGCCCGCTCCATGGCCAATACACCGGCCGCGGGCGGGGCGCGCGGCATCCTGCTGGGAGTCGCACTCGGCGCGCTGACCACCGGCCTGCGCGTCCTCTTCGGCATGGATCGTCCATACGGGGGTAAATGATGGCCGAGATCCAGTGCCGCAACTGCGGCAAATTCAACCCGCCCGAACTGATCAAGTGTCAGTTCTGCCAACTGCCGCTATCGGCGATGGACGACGAGGACGAAACCATCCGCCCCGGCCAGGTGCCGACCAAAAAGGTCACTGCCGAGTTGGAACCGATCCTGCCTCAATGGCTGCGCGAGGCGCGCGAGAAATCGCGCAAGGCCGCCGAGGAGGAGGCCGCCCGGCAGGCCGCAGAGGCCGAGCAAGCCGCCGCCAACCGCGAAGCGCCTCCCGACCTGCTGGCCGGGCTGGAGGCTCAGTCGCACCGTGACGAGGAAGATGAAGTCCCCGACTGGCTGGCCGGGATGCAGAAAACCTCGCACAAGGCCGATGAACGCGTCGAGACCTACCCGCGCCGTCAGGAGATTCGCTGGGAGGAAGAGCCCTCCGAGACGGAACCGGAAGAAGAAATGGGAGGGCTGGTCAGCGGACCGCAAACCGAGGTCACCTTCGACGAAAGCGGCCTGCCGTCGTGGATCACCGGCGGCCCGGCCGAAAGAGAAGAAAAGGAAACACCCGCTCCGGCCCGGGATGAGAGGCCGGTCTCCCCATTCGACACCGGCTCCTTCCGTCCGAACACCGGTGAACTGGCCGACTTCCTGCCGGAAGAACCCGCACCGCCCCCCGCCCCTGCTCCAACCGCCGCGTCCGAAGGCAACTTGCCGGACTGGCTTTCCAACCTGCCGCCCGCCGACCAACCCGGCGGAAAGACCCAGGCGCTGGTGGACACCGGTTCCCTCGACATGGGTTCTTTGCTGTCGGGAGAATTACCCGACTGGATGACCAACCTCGACACGGCCTCCACACCCTCGGAAGCCGCGCCCGGGGTTGCGGGCAAATCGGATGCTTTCGACCTGCCCGCCGACCTGCCGGATTGGATGAAAGCAACATCCAGCGCGGACGAAAGCAAACCCGCCCAGGAAGAGCGAGGCGCGTTTCTCTCGCCCATGCCCCCGTCCGAAGAAATACCTCAGCCCCCACCTGTCCCGAGTTCGCCCGCGTTTTTCCCCGGCATGGAACCGCTGGGCGAGGAAGAGGTCGGCGAACTTTTCGCCGCCGAATTGCCGGATTGGCTTTCGAACGTGGCCCCGGCCGAGCCGAAACACGAGCCGCAGGCCGCGGCGTCGCCGCTTGCGCCGGGCGAACTGCCCTCCTGGGTGCAGGCCATGCGCCCGGTCGAGACGGTCATGCCGCAGGCGCAGGCCGCGCCCGCCACGCCCTCGGGCCCGGCCGAACAACAGGGACCTCTGGCCGGACTGAGCGGCGTCCTGCCCATCCTGCCCGGCCTCGGCCCCGCGAAACGGCCGAGCGCTTATTCGAATATGTTGCAGGCCAGCGAAGACCAGCAGTCGAACGCCGCCCTGCTGGAAAAGTTACTGGCCTCGGAGATCGAGCCGAAACCGCTGGCGGCCTCATCGTCCGTTGTGTTTTCCCAGCGCGCCCTGCGTTGGACCATTACCATCATCCTGCTCTTGCTCGTGACGATCATCTCCCTGTCCGGCAGTCAGGTCACCCCGCCGCCCAATTTACCCGGCGAGACCTTCGCCGCCATCACCACGATCAATGCGATTCCAAATGACTCACCGATCCTGATCGTCTTCGACTATGAAGCCTCCCTGTCCGGTGAGGTGGAGGCCGCCGCCGCTTCGCTCATAGACAATCTGATCCTGCTCCACCACCCGCGTCTGACCCTGCTCTCCACTTCATTAAACGGCCCGGCGCTTGCTGAGCATTTCATGAAGACCACGCAGTCTCAACACGCCTACCTGCCGGGGACAAATTACGTCAATCTGGGATACCTGCCCGGCGGCGCGGCCGGTGTACTGGGCTTCGCTGAGGCTCCGCGCGTCGTGATGCCGCACACACTCAACGGGACATCGGTCTGGAGCCTGCCGCCCGGTCAGGGCATCAATACCATCGCGGATTACGCTGCCGTCATCGTGCTGACCGACCAGGCCGAGTCGGCCCGCGTCTGGATCGAACAGGCCGGGCCGCTGATAAACGGCAAGCCGATGCTCCTGGTGACCAGCGCGCAGGCCGGCCCAATGCTCCAGCCTTACATCCTCTCCGGACAGGCCGCGGGGCTGGTATCCGGGCTGGCCGGCGGCGCCTCGGTGGAGCAGGCCGCCGTCCGTCCGGGCCTGAGCCGGGGATACTGGGACGCCTTCGGACTGACACTGCTGATCGTCGTGCTGATGATCTTCATCGGCTCGGCCTGGAATCTGGTCGTCGGGATTCAAGCCCGCATGAGGGGAGAGGCTTAGCCGTGTCGCAGGTTGTCTCCGCCTTTATCGGGTTCACCCTGACCGTGATGGTATTGAGTTACCTGATCGGCGACAACCCGCTGTTTCGCGTGGCCGTTTCCATTTTCGTGGGCGCGGCGGCGGGATACGCGGCCTCGGTGATCGCGCATCAGGTGATCTGGCCGAATCTGGTCATCCCCCTGGCCACCGCCACCTTGACCGAACGCGCCCTGCTGATCATCCCACTCCTGCTGGGCCTGCTTCTGCTCACGCGCATCTCGCCCCAGCTGGCGCGGCTGAGTTCACCGGCTATGGGATATTTAACCGGCGTAGCCGCCGCCGTGGCAGTGGGCGGCGCGGTGATCGGCACGCTCGTTCCGCAGATAGCCGCGGCCGCCGCTTCCTTCGATTTGACCGACGCGGCCGCTCGCGGCTTGAGCCCGCTGGGACAATTTACCGCCGGCGTCGTCATGCTGACCGCCACCATCACCACTCTGATTTATTTCAACTTCGGGGCGCGCCGCGCCGCCGATGGCACCGTGCGCCGCAACGGACTGCTGGAACTTGCGGCCCGCGTCGGCCAGATCTTCATCGCCATCACTTTCGGCGTGCTGTTCGCCGGGGTGTATGCCGCGGCGTTGACCGCATTGATCGAGCGGGTGAGCGCCATCCTGAACCTGTTTGGCCTGTAGCACGGCCGTAACGACAAGAAACAAGTATGCCCACTTCGCTGGTCGAAACCAACTCCCTCCTCGCCGTGGATGTCGGCGCGTCCACAACGCGTGCCGTGCTCTTCGACGTGGTCGAGGGCAGATATCGCTTCATCGCGGTCGGCCAGGCGCCGTCCACGGCCGAAGCGCCCTTCAAGGATATCGGCCTCGGCGTGCGCGCCGCCATCGAACATCTGCAAACGGTGACCGGGCGCAGCTTCCTCGGCGCGGAGCGAAACCTGGTGATGCCCACCCAGGCCGACGGCAGCGGCGTGGATCTGTTCGCCGCGACGCTTTCCGCCGGACCGACTCTCAAGACCGCCATCGCGGGACTGCTCTCCGACGTTTCCGTCCAGTCTGCCCGGCGGCTGGCCGAGACAACTTACGCCCGCGTCGTCGAGACCTTTGGCCTGAACGACCACCGCAAGCCCGAAGAACAGATAGACAGCCTGCTGCGCCTCCGCCCGGACCTGGTCATCTTGACCGGCGGAACGGACGGCGGCGCCTCGCGCGCTGTGCAAAAGGTGATCGAGACGGTCGGGCTGGCCTGCTATCTGCTGCCGTCCGATAAGCGCCCGGCGGTCCTTTTTGCCGGGAATCAGAACATGACCGACGAAGTGCAAAGCCTGGTGGGCAAACTCACGCCGGCCCTGCACTTCAGCCCGAACGTCCGCCCCTCGCTCGAAACCGAAGACCTCGACCCGGCCATGCACGAACTGGCGCAGGTGTTCGCCGTGATTCGCAAGCGCCAGGTAAAAGGCGTGGACGAACTCGAGACGTGGGCCGGCGGGCATGTCCTGCCCACCGCCTACGCCCTGGGACGCATGATCCGCTTTCTCGAACGTACCGGGTCGTCCGGCGGCGTGCTCGGCGTAGACCTGGGCGCGTCGGCCGCCACCATTGCAGCGGCCTTCAATGGACGCTTCAGCCTGGGCGTTTATCCTCAATTCGGTCAGGGCGAACATCTCGGCAACCTTTTACAACTCACCGAACTGGACGACATCCTGAAATGGCTGCCGCTCGATATTCATCAAAACCTCGTCCGCGATTACCTGCATCAGAAAGCCCTGTACCCCTCCATCCTGCCGGCCACTAAAGAAGACGAGGCCATCGCCCAGGCGGTTGCGCGGCAGTCTCTCTACCTGGCGATGCGCGCCGCGCGCCGCGAGTTTCCTCCGCAGGCGCGCGGCGTCCGTGCGGACCTGACGCCTCCCTTCGGACTCATCCTCGCCGGCGGCGGTCCGCTGGGAGACGCACCCACGCCGGGACAGAGCCTGCTCCTGCTGTTGGACGCGGTCCAGCCGGTCGGCGTCACGTATGTCATGCTGGATCGCAACAGCCTGCTCCCGTTGCTGGGCGTGGCCGCCGAAAAGAACAACCTTTTGCCGGTGCACGTCCTGGAATCGGGCGCGTTGCAGAATCTTGGCACAGTCGTCTCGGCTGTCAGCGGGGCAGGTTACGGCACGCCAATCGTACGCGCCCGCATCCAGTATTCGGATGGAAACGAGGCGCGCGCAGAGGTCAAACTCGGCGGCCTGGAAGCCCTGCCGCTGGGATTGGGCCAGAGCGCGAAATTGTTCCTCCAGCCTCTGCAACGAACCGACGTCGGCAACGGCCCCGGCCGCGCCTGGAACGGCGCGGTCAACGGCGGGGCGCTGGGCGTGGTCATCGACGCGCGCGGCCGCCCGCTGAAATTGACCGCAGACCCCGTCCGCCGCCGTGAACTCATGAAGAAGTGGCAGTGGACTCTGGGAGGCTGATCCTGATGCTTGCTCCCGTTCTCCACATTCTCCCTCTGACCACCATCGTGCGCGAACGTCTCCTGCCTGTGCCGGGGGACGTGAAGGCGCGGCTGAACCAGCGCGTCACTGCAACGGACATCGTTGCCGAGGCCAGCTGGGCGCGCGAACACGTCCTGCTGGACGTGGCCCGCACGCTCGGCATCTCGAACAATGCCGCCGACCGTCTCCTGCGAATCAAGGTCGGCGATCAGTTGACGGAAAACTCGTTAATCGCCAGCGGTAGCGGGTTGATCCCGCGCCAGGTGCGCACACCGCGCGAGGGGCGCGTGGCGGCGGTGGGCGGAGGCCAGGTCCTGCTGGAAGTCGGCGAGGGAACCCTCCAGCTGCGCGCCGGCATCTCGGGCACGGTCATCCAGATCATCCCGAACCGAGGCGTGGTCATCCAGACCGCCGGGGCGCTCATACAGGGCATGTGGGGCAACGGCCGCACTGAAATGGGCATCATGGAAAATCTCATGGAGAAGCCCGATTCGGTGATCGAGACCGGTCAATTGGATGTGAGCCAGCGCGGCTCGGTCATCCTGGCCGGGCATTGCCGCGACGCCGAAGTCCTGCGCGCGGCCGCGGAGTTGAACCTGCGCGGCCTGATCCTGTCGAGCCTGCATCCGTCACTCATCCCGCAGGCCATGCAGGCGCGCTACCCCATCGTGGCGCTGGACGGCATCGGCAGTCAGCCGATGAACTCGGCGGCCTTCCGGCTGCTCAGCACCAGCGCCAAACGCGAGACCGCCGTGAACGCCGAAGTGTTCGACCGCTACGGCGGCGCGCGGCCCGAGGTGATCATCCCCCTGCCGGTCACATCGGACCCGCCGCCGGCGCGCGATGTCGAGACCTTCGCGCCCGGCCAGCAGGTGCGCCTGCGCGCCGCGCCGCACGCGGGCGAGATCGCCACGCTGGTGCAAATCCAGCCCGGGCTGACGACTCTGCCCAGCGGCCTGCGCGCGCCCGCGGCCCTGGTGCGCACCGAGAACGGCGAGCAGACTTTCGTCCCTCTGGTAAACTTGGAAGTTGTGGGATAATGTGCTATCATCGAAAGAATTGAGGAGAGTGACCTATGTATGAAGGCGATGATGCCAACCTGGACGACGCTCCGCCCGAAGAATCGAGCAATCGCACATTCTATATCGTGGCCGCCATCCTGGGCGGATTGATTCTCATTTCGCTGGTCTGCGTGGCAGCTTACGTTGTGTTCTACTTTCAGCCCCAGGCCGCGGCCCGCGCCAATCAGCAGGCGACGCTGGCCGCCCAGAATATTCAGGTGGAACAGGGACTGACCGGCACTGCCGTATCGGTCGCGGCCACACAGACCGCTTTCGCCACTCCCACCCTCCCGCCGACCAATACCCCCGTCTTCTCCACCGCCACCGCGACGGTCACCTCCGCCGCCATTTCGGACCCGGCCACCGCCACCGTCGCCGCCGCGTTGACCCAGGCCGCGCAGGCCCAACTGACTGTGATTCCCACCTCCACCGCCCTGCCCGGCACCGGCTTTGCGGATGAGGCCGGCGCGCCGGGACTGGTCATCATGGCCGTGGCATTGATCGTGGTCATATTCCTGGCGCGTCGCTTGCGCACCGCGCCGGTTGGCAACAAGTAATATTCCTCTTGTGAACATTGACGGGACAGCAATAACTGCTGTCCCGTTTTTTATTTCCCAGTACACACTTGCCCAGCAAGGGTCTGTGACCCTGCCGGGCTCAGTCAAGACCTTCGATCAAACCCCTCAGCGGGGACGGAAGTCCCACGCCGAGCGGGAGGTTTGCGTTCGCGAAACGCGCCACATTACGTCACTTTTGCGTTATCTTATCACTCCCCAAATCGAGACCGTCCTCCTCGTCGAAAGGATGGCGAACAGTCTCACATCGGGAGAGTAAGATAGCAGGGTGACCGGTCCAAGGTCAATGATGCCGACCGGCTCCCTTTCCTCGACATCGAAGATCAGCAACTGGCCTTTGTCCTTATACGAGCCGAGCACGAGTTTTCCGTCGGCGGAAAAGACCAGGTCCTCCAGCGCGTCGGTCAGCGGGATTTTGCGCGCTTGGTTGATCGGGGTCGGGAAGGTCCAAACCAGGACTCGCTTCCGCCAGCGCTGGTTCTCCGTGTTGAACCAGTTGCCGCTGGCCGCGAAGGTTTTTCCATCCGAGGAGAAGGCCACTTCGCCCAAGTCCGCTGTCTCGCCTGCCTGATCGTAGAAGCGATCGATCTCCTGTCCCGATGAAGTGCTCAGGACGACGACCACGTTCGCGGAGACCGCCAGGTAACGCCCGTCGGGCGAAAAGGCGAGGTCGCGCACGTCCGTCTTGTTCTGGTCGCGGCACTTGCTCTTGTTGACCGGGTCCCAGAAGAAGCAGGTCGGGATTTGCACGCCGGTGGCGACGCGCCAGAGCAGGACGCGGTTGTCGCTTCCGCCCGAAGCGACCAGGCTTCCGTCCGGGGAAAACGCGACCACGCGCACCGCGTATTGATGCTTGCCCAGCGTCTCGATCAGGCCGCCCGTGGACGCGTCCCACATCTGCACCGTGCCGTCGTCCATGCCCGTGACGATCAGGCTGCCGTCCGGCGAGAACGCGACCGCGGGATAGACCGCCTTCCATCCAAGCGGGACGTTCCAGATCGGTTTCCCGTCCACGTCACGGACCTCCAGGCTGTATTTTTCCTTGTAGCGTTCGGTCAACAACGCGACGCGGTCCGTCACGTGCGAAATGGCAATGCCTGTGACGCGGGTGATGTCCGCGTCCACTTCCCATTCTTCAAGCCCGCCGAATTGCTGATAGTTCTCCAGCGTCAACGGCGGTGGCCCAGACGGTGTGCCGGTAGGAAGCGGCGTTTTGGTCACCGCGGGCGTGGATTTGACTGCCTCTGTGGGAGAATTGGACGAGCCAGCATTCCCCTCACCTCTCAAAAGGAAATACACTGCAATCCCTATTGCAGCAAGCACACAGCAGACCAACAGGAGCAGGCCCGCCCCGCCGAACAGCCAGAGACGTTTGTTATTGTCCATGTATCCCTCCGCCAGAACGATAGCCCGACCCGATCAACTACTTACGACTTACACTATTCCCTTTTCCTCTTGTAATTCTACACCGTGGTAGGCCGCCTTGCCGAGACGGACGTCCTCACGCTCGCATCTCAGCCTCGGTCAGCAGGTCACTGGGCAAAATGGGTTTTATGCCGAAACGCGATACAAACTCTTGAGGACCAATGGGAAAAACTGCCATATTTACCCAGCCAGCCGCTCCTGTTCGACCATAGACGATGTGGACGAGAACTTCACAGCCTGAGCCTCGGTAATAATCTGAATTCCAGACTCGTTCGAGCAGTTTCGAGTAACCTCCGTAGGCCCTCACGAACCAACCCCGAGCGTCTTTAATGGATAAAGCCAGGGTGCATATCCAGTAACTGACCGGGGCTTGCGATACGCAAAAACTGTGCTCTTTCAGGTCTGCCTGCGTTAGCGTCATTTTATCGTTGGCCGCGGCGGCGAGGATTGTAATGGTCTCACTGGGGAAATATTGTCTTATGAAGGAACTGTATGCACCGCCCTGGGCATCAATTCTATTGAGGTGGCTGCTAAGATATCTAACGAATAGTTCACCATCATTTGCGGGAGGGGATTGGGAAGCCGACCCTTGTTCTGCATTCGCATCGCCCTTGCCTCCTGCGAACAAACCTTTCAGAAAATTCATCCCAGCCTCCTTATCTCATTTTGTACTTGCGTTTGACACTCAACCTGCAATTGGAAGGGCAACTATCAATGTACCCGTTTCAGGGTCAATGGCGAAGTAACAAGACTTTAATAACACATCGGGTTCTCTTTTAGCGATACCATGTGCAGACAGAACTTGATTGATTCCATCAAGGATCTCAGGCGTCTTATCTTGAACATCAGTTGTATCCACCCATGTAAGGTCTTTGCACTTCCAATCCTTTATAAAGATCACTTTCGCCTTACCTGCGGCGTATCTGGATTTCAAAGTGGCGGATAAACGCCGATTATGCTCTTTTTCGAATGCCGCTTTGGCAGTCTCTGAAAAGGATTTAGGAAAAAGAACAAAAACGAAGATCATCTCTATGGGATGCCTGATTTTGCTTTCCTCCCCGGGAGCCAGGGCTTGACCAAACATAACAAAACAGCCGCCTTGCCGGTCAAAGTCGTTAGGGACTACTCGATAGTTCTGTGAAATGACCATTTTGATGAGGTCATCGCCGATGGGCACTCTTACCTCTGCCGAGTGACCCTGATGTTTCTTCAGTAAAGTCACTAAATGCATTGTATTTCGGGAGAGTTGTGTGTCCCGAAGCCATAGTCCCACAACCTGCCCGCTTGGATCTTTGACAAATGAATAGTCTGCCATGTCAAACTCTTTTCTGTTTCTACTGCCTAACGGTTTGCATCCGCGAAGCGCCTTGTTTGGCAAGGGTCTATGACCCTGCCCGGCCGCGACCGCGGGTCTCCAATCCTCGGCGGGGATGCTTCGCGAAGTTCCACGCCGAGCGAAAGTCAGCCAATATTGTCAGTTCTCACTCTCCTGTCGCCCCGAATTGCAAAGAGAGTTCCTGCACCAATAAGCCCTCCTGCAAGAAGACCCAAGAGACCGAAAAGAATGTTTCGCCTGATGATCGCATAAATCGGCGAGGGAGGATAACTCCACTTCCACACGCTGCCGTCATCCAGCAAAACCCATTGCTTGATATAGACCTCGGGTTCCCACTGGGCATAGTAGCCTGCGTATTCGAGGCACTGAATAACCTTACCCGGGGGAGGAGGAATAAACGAACGCACCGCCGCGCCGCAAGGCTCACTGCCTCCATCGATCCAGCGGACTCTTTCCTGAGTGACTTCCACCCATCGCTCTGGCCCTCCACTTTCCCGGTAATAATACATGTTGCCATCGACAGTTTGTATGACCAAAGCATAATAGCCTTCGGGAGAATTTTCCACTCCTAGACCGACGATCTGACCAGGTTTCTCGGGTGGTGCATTCAGGCGGAGCCAATTTATCTGACTCCCGTACCAATAACCCCAAACAAACCCCACGATTGAGAGGATGATAGAGAAAAGGATAGCAATTGAAACACGGTCTCTACTCATATGCGCTCCAGCCACCTTGCTCGGCAAGGGTCTGTGACTCTCCGAGCCGCGACCGCAGGTCTCCAATCCTCGGCGGGGATGCTTCGCGGAGTCCCACGCCGAGCAAGAGCTGGAAGACTTGACCTCGTTGTCTAGGGAAAATTCCACATTCTAAAATGTGTGTACGGCTCATTATTTGATTCTTGAAGATGTGTGTCGGAATTCTCGTGCAATATCCTGGCCAGTAAAGATTTAGCCATGTCTTCACTCATCGAAATGAGGTGATTTAAAAAGAACTCTCCTTTTCCCACTTCTGCACTAGCGTAAATCAGCTCAAAATTCTCTGGTAAATAAAAATTAGGGTAAATTGGCATAGATCTAGCGTTGTAAGCGGGTAAATTTCCTAAGTCAGAATCGACGATGAGACCTATTTTGTTGTTAGGGTTATAAGCGGGGTCTTGGGTTATAAATTGAATAACTTTCATCCATGCTACATTTTCGGGATGGTCCTTGATGTTCCAAAACTCCAAAGCGTGAAAAGGTTTATACCATACATCTAGGACTCCATCTGCAACATGATCTATTTTGCATAAGACAACACCAGTAACCGATAAGAGCTTACTACTTGCGGTCCTAGTATTTGTATCAATTGCGTAAACCAGATCAAACTTTTGTAACGTCTCATCAGGATTTACTGCAAATCGAGTGGAATCAAGTTCTATTTTGTTTATTACTTTCTTCTTTTTTTCCCTCTTATAACCAACTTCGTAGTCAACTTTTGCAGGCTTAACAGGAACACCATCATTATCAAAAGCCTGAATGTTTCCGTTAGAAAAATCTCCAATTCTAAGTTCTGTTGCTGGATTCTCGAATTCGACATTAATAGACCATTGTCTTGGCTTTTTGTTCATACAACATTTCTTGAATTTTTTACCGCTGCCACATGGACAAGGGTCATCTGGGTTAGGCTCTATTGCCATAAAGGTTTCTCGATTGAGTCTTGAGGGTATATGGGTTGCTTATTGCGCCTTCATCAATACAATTATTCTGTGCCAGTGCCCAACTAGTGTTTAGACAGTCAGTTCCAACTAACGCTTATAGACGGATTGTTCCAACTACATTGTCCCTTTAGGGGAAACGCCTAATTCAATTAGGACGTTAGGCGGCAAAGGATTAAAACTCTCAAAAACATTATAGCATTCCCGTCAAGCCCTACACCACGCTCTCCGCCACCTTCTGCCCGTACTGCAACAGCGCCTTGACCATCTCCTGGGTCCTGCCTTCGGCGTACACGCGGAGCACGGGTTCCGTGCCGGAGGGGCGAATCAACAGCCACGAGTCGTCGGCCATGATGTACTTCACCCCGTCGCGCTGGCTGACCTCGGCCACCTTCTGTCCGCCCACTTCGGCGGGTGCCTGTTTGGTGAGGAACTCGGTCATCTCGGCCTTGGCCACCGGGCGGCTCAGGCGCAGGTCGGTGCGCTCGTAGAAGGCCGGGCCGACCTCCGCCAGCAGGTCGTTCACCAGTTCGATCAGCGGCTTCTTCCACGCCGCGATCATCTCCACTAGCAACAATCCCATGATGGGACCGTCGCCCTCGGGGATGTGTCCCTTGAACGAGATGCCGCCCGATTCCTCCCCGCCGATGAGCACGTCCTCCGACATCATGTAATCCGCGATGTGATTGAATCCGACGGGCGTCTCGTAAAGTTTCAAGCCATATTTCTTCGCGAGGCGGTCAATCATGCGCGTGGTCGAGACCGTGCGCACGACCGCGCCGCTCCAGCCGCGGCTCTCCACCAGATACTTCAGCGAAAGCGCCATGATCTTGTGCGGGTCCACGAACGCGCCGCGCTCGTCCATCGCGCCGATGCGGTCCGCGTCGCCGTCCGTGACGACGCCGAAATTCCCCATCCCCGAACTGACTGCAGAAGCCAGCGCGCCCAAATTCTTGGCAATCGGCTCCGGGTGGATGCCGCCGAAGCCGGGGTTCATCTCGCCGCGAATCTCGGCGACCTCGCAACCCGTTCCCTGCAAAAAGGACTTGATCACGCCGCGCCCCGAGCCGTACATCGCGTCCACCACGAAACGCTGGGGGTTGTCCGCGATCACGTCCGTGTTGATGAGCGTGCGCAGGTGATCGAAATACGCGGGCAGTGGATTGAAACGCTGGATCAACCCCATCTCACGCGCCTTCTTGAAATCCATCAGGTTCGGTCCGCGCGCCTGCTGTTCGTTGTCGTTGATGTACACTTCCACGCGGCGGCACTGTTCGGGCAGGGCCGATCCGCCGAACGCGCCCTTCAACTTCACACCGTTGTATCTCGGCGCGTTATGCGACGCAGTGATCATCACGCCGCCGATCGCGCCCAAATTCTTGACCGCGTATGATATGGCGGGGGTGGGCGCGTCGGACTGCGCCAGATGGACCGTGAATCCGTTGGCCGCCAGGACTCGCGCGACCTCGCCCGCGAAGCGGTCCGACAAAAAGCGCGTGTCGTAACCGACCACGATACGTTTCGGATCCGGGGCCGGGCCGCCGTTTCCCGACTTGTCCCAGTGCTCCGAGGCGACCGCGTCCGCGATGGCCTGCGCCACGATGCGCAGATTGTCGAAAGTGAAACTGTCCGAAATGACGGCGCGCCAGCCGTCGGTACCGAAGTGAATGGGCATGAGTTCTCCTTGAGGAAACAGGAGAAACCAGGTTTCTTGAAGAAACCTGGTTTCTGAAATTTATGGCGTTGCTGTCCGCGTGGGCGTTTCGCTCGGCTCCCAGTTGACCACCGGTGTGGCCGTCAGCAAAACGGACTGGATGATCCACCCCTCCAGGCGCAGGCCGTTCTTGATGGCCGCGATCTGCACCCACGTCACGCCGTTGACCTCCTCGGTCGGGCCAAGCACCTCGACCACGACTCCGTTATCCAGCGTGGCGAGGAATTTGCCGTTGGGCGTCTCGCGCATGAAGGCTCCGCCGCCTTCGCGCGATTCGATGCGGGCGAAGACGGGCGTCGGCTCGACGGTGTCGGTTGGGGTGGGCGTGTTGCTCGGAGAGGGAGTCAGTGAAGGCGTGACGGTGAATTGCTCGAAGCCGGGCGGCAGGGCAAACGTGGGGGTGAGACTCGGCCGCGGGGTGACGGTGGCCGTTGCGGGCGTGGAAAGAGGCGAGGGCGTCCCGGTCAGCGTGATGGTCGGCGTGGGCGTGAGTCCCAGCGCGCGGGCGTAGGCCCAGCGCCCGAATCCAGTCAATTGAACGACGACCGCCGCGACTGCCAGAAACAGAACCGCGCCGACGAGGGCGCCGCCCACCGAATGCGGGCGGAAGCGCATCAGCGCCAGCGCGACCACGCCGAAGAGCGTGGCCCATGCCAGGTTGGTGAAGAAGACCAGCACGCCGTGCGGCCACGTACCATCCAGACCCGCGCCCAGGCCGAAGCCCGCCGCGCCAGCCGGAAGAAAGAGGTTGTACGCCAGCATGACGGACGGCAGGTAAGGCTTCTCCTCGGAACGGACGAACGAAATGGAGAGAATGATGGCCGCCAGCGCCAGGAGAGTGAGATCGGCCCACCACAGGCGGCTGTGAAAATAGACCTGATCGAACGTGAGCGGCTGGAAGGGCCGCGAAGCAAAACCGGCCGTCAGCCCGATGGCAAAAATGAGCGCGGCGCTGATCAACAGGGCCAGAAGGGTTTGCAGGAAAAAGCGCAGGGAGCCGGTCACCGCCGCGATGGTCAAGCCCACCCACGGTGAGAGAAGCGGGGCCAGCAATACGCCGAACAACAGGATGGCCTGCGAGTTGAACAGGTAGCCCGCGCCGATCACCGCGCCGGATAACACTGCGAAGATGAAGAGTTCCACGGAAGGATACGCTCGGCGCGCCAGCGCGGCCAGAAAGGCGGCTTGTCCCTCCGCATCCGAGGGGAGCAACCTGCGGCGCGCGCGTCTGCGGCGGGCGCGCGCCGAGGGCGGCGGCTCGCGAGGAGGCAGGATTTGTTCGGGATCGGGATACGTCATTTACGCAGGCTCGCGATCAGGCGCAGGGGTTTATCGAACAGGTCGAGCGCGGAATGGATATCAGGACACAACAGGTCGGCGGCGAGCAGGGTCTCCACGGCCACACCTTCCTGCGAAAGCACGCATATGCCGATGGCGGACTCTTCGAGCATGCGCGCGTCGTTGGCACCCTGCCCGATTGCAACGACCGAGTCCGCGCCGAGGCGTCGGACGTAATCGGCTTTCTTCGCCGGTTCGTTCCCGCCTGCAATGCGGCTCGCGGTCAATCCAAGTTGTTCGTCAATCACTTTCTGCCGGCCGTGCGTATCGGCCGTGAGCAGGTGCAGTGTCAGGCGGTCGCGCAGGGAGGCGAGCCGTTTGGATACTCCGTCGAGCAATTGACCATCCAATGCCAGCGTGCCGTTCACGTCCATGACCAGGTGCTGCAGGCGCAGTTCGCCGCGTCCGGGAATGGTCAACTCGATCATGCGGCTATTATACATGCGGAACTGCGCGGAACGGGAGGGAGGAACGCGCGTACGCGCTGCGAGGCTTGACCCTGCCCTGAATCTGCATTACAATCCTGCACTGCCTGCCCCCGTAGCTCAGTGGATTAGAGCGCTTGCTTGCGGAGCAATAGGTCGCGTGTTCGAGTCGCGCCGGGGGCGCCTCGCAGGAGCGGATCACCGCTCCTTTTTTTCTTGGGACTTAAATGACGAAACAAATTCTGCTCACAAACGACGACGGGATTCAATCGCCCGGCCTGTGGGCCGCGGCCGAAGCCCTCGCCTCTCTCGGATACGTGACGGTCGCGGCCCCGAGGGAGCAATCCTCGGGAATGGGCCGCAGTCTGCCAAACACCTCGGACGGAATCATCAAACCCGAAACGATGGTGGTCCATGGCCAGCCCTGGACGGTCTATGCTGTGAGCGGCAGTCCCGCCCAGTCCGTGCTTCATGCCATGCTGGAAATCATGCCCCAGAAGCCCGATCTGGTCGTTTCGGGAATCAATTACGGCGAAAACGTCGGCACGGGCATCACCATCTCGGGCACCGTCGGCGCGGCGCTGGAAGGTGCGGCCATGGGTGTGCCCTCCCTGGCGATCTCTCTCGAAACCGACCAGCGTTACCATCTCTCCTATTCGCGTGAAGTGGACTTTTCCGCCGCGGCGCATTTCGCCGCGCTCTTCGGAGGCATCCTGCTCGAAAAGGAGCTCCCGCATGATGTACACGTGCTGAAAGTGGACGTCCCCTGGGGCGCGACCGCGCAAACCGAATGGCAGATAACGCGCATAGCCCGCCACCGTTATTATGAGCCGTTACAGCCCAAACGCGCCTCCTGGGATGTTCCCGGCCAGGTCGGCTATCGCGAAGCGGCCGAATTGGAAAATGAGCCTTCCGACAGCGACGTGGCGGTCCTCCGCAAAAAACGGCTGGTCTCGGTCACGCCTCTGAGCCTGGACATGACATCCCGCGTGGACTTTGGGGAATTGGACCGGTTGCTCAGGAAATAGCCCCCAGGCAAGCGAAAAAAAAAACGGACCGTGAACACGGTCCGTTTTGGTTAAGCCAGATGAGGCAAAAGCCTTGCCACCAGGCGATCCTTGGGCACGAAGCCTGTCATACGTTCCTTGATGTCTCCGCCCTTGAACAGCATCAGGGTGGGAATGCCAAGGATCCCATACTGCATCAGCAGGCCGGGATTCTGATCGGCATCTATTTTGACAACCTTGACCTTGTCGTTCCACTCATTCGCCAATTGGCGGACGAGAGGGTCGAGCATCTTGCAGGGCGCGCACCAAATGGCGGTTACATCAACCAATACAGGTTGGGGCGAATCGACCACTTCGTCCTGAAAAGTTTGTTCCGTTACATATGGAAGTTCAGACATGTAAGGCTCCGTTGAATATAGCAATGTTTTCTAAAGATACGCTTACGTTGACGACCGTCTTCTGGCATGATAGAATGCACACCGCTTTCCCTTTTGGGGAAAGCAAGGGCGCGTAGCTCAACGGTAGAGCAGTGGCCTTTTAAGCCATTGGTTCAGGGTTCGAATCCCTGCGCGCTCATGCTTCGACCACTTTGCCCCACCGGTCCAAAACTGGCGGGGCAACATATTATTCGATTGGACGCGGGGGTGCGGTATCCCCATCTTACCGCACTCCCCTTTCCGCCGCGTCGCTCCGTTACAGCGTCAGGGCAGGTCCGGCTGACGCGTGCATGCAGTGATGCTTCAGGAATTGGTCAAACGGCGGGCCAGGTCGCTTAACGAGCGGGCTCGAGCGGAAACAATAAGGGCGCGTTCCTCGCGGGTCAGAATGAAAGTCTTGCCCAAGTAGCCCTTCTGCAAGGCGGCTTCGGGGTTCTCCAACAGCATCTTGCGGAATTGCTGGTTGACGATCGCCGCCGCGAACAGAGAGCCCAGCCCGCGGTGCGCCGTGGCCGGGTCCGCGGCAGGAAGGGCGTACTGCGTATACTGCGTTGCGACCATGATTTTGATCCTTTCAAAATTTAGTGGCCGACACCGCCGCCGACTTCGGGGGCGCACAGGATCATTGTGTTGGTGAGGGTGGTTTTCATGGAAATACTCCTTGAGTTCGAAATCGAACAGTGAATTGCTTGCCTATAAGATATAACAATCCAGGCTTCAAAACAGGCTTCAAAAGATTAAGAAAAACAGCCCTTTTCGGGCTGTTTTCGTTTCAGGGTGGGGGCATGTTTTGCTCACGTCAACCTCCAGTGGTGAATTGACGATAAAGGGCCTCCGTTTCGGGAGACGGAGAAAGCCCGAATGCGCGGGCCAGGGCATCCTTACACACCTGATACTGGCGAATAACGGCGGCGCGGTCGCCGCGGGAATAATAGACCTGCATGGCAAGTTGATGAAAATCCTCGCTCGCCGGGTCGTGTTCGAGAGCGCGTTCACAGACGCGCAGAGTGTTCGCGCTGTCGGCCTGTTTCCAGTATAGATTGGCGAGGTCGAGGAATGCGGATTGCAGGACCTCATGATAATGCATTCGCGGAGCCGCCGCCCAAGTGGCGCCCACATCCGCCAGATAGGGCCCGCGCACAAGGCCAATTGCCTTTTCGTAAAAGGATATTTTTTCATCGCCGCCATCGGTGGCGCGGGCCTGCGCCAGGTAGGTCTCGAAGTCTTCCACATCATAATCATAATCCAGGGTGCGGTTGAACGTATAGCGGTCGTCCCGCAGGAGAATGGTCTCCTGTCCCACCGCGCGGCGCAAGCGGTAGAGGTCGTTCTTGAAGCGCTGATTGAGACGGTCATAATCGGTCTCTCCGGGCCAGAGAGCATCCTGGACCTGTTCTTTTGTAAGCGGCCTCGGGGACGTGACAAAGAAAAAGAAGAGTTCACGAACGGCCTGCGTCTGCCAATCCGAAGGTGCCACAACGCGGCCGTTTACTTCCACTTTCGTCCAACCCAGCGCCTGAATAGAAAGGCGCGGGCGCGCCAAGGCTATCACACGCGGCTGACGCCGCAATGCTCGGCGGATCTCGGGCAGGCGCGCCCCGAAGCGGTCAACGATTTCGACTAAATCTTTCAAAATACTCTCTTTTGGCTTGAGCAGTGTCAACCAATTACGCGCCTGATATCCCGCTACTGCAACCGCATGTGGCAGACGGCTGGATCGCGGCAGGCTAAATTGAATGGCCTCGGCCGCGGCGGATTGATCTCCGGCCGCTTGAAAAGCGGCTGCCAGCCAGATCTGACACCAGAGTCCTTCCATTTCACGCTCATCTTTTAAAAATAGACTCTCTGCCTGTTGCAGCTCGCTTACTGCACGGCGAGGTTTTCCTTCTGCCAACAACCGCCGCCCTTCCAGCCAATGCCACAGCCCTGACTCATAAGCCGATCTACCGGAATCAACCTGAAGGCGGACGCGTTCCAATAGTTCAGCCGCCTCTTCCCAATCGTTACTTAACAAGGCCAAATTTGCCCGTGCCAGAGAAAGATAGTTGTTAATGAACTTGAAATTGGTCTCGCGCTCCAGATCTTCCGCCTGTTGGTAGAATTGGCGCGCAGCATCAAATTCATCCAACTCCGCATATAGATCGCCTAGGCCAACCGCGATTGTCGCCTGTATGCGATGATAGCGACTACGCTGGGCACATGTCAGTCCTTCTTCATACGTCTGGACTGACTTCTCGTATTCCCCTTGTGTATGATACATATAACCCAAATTGTTGAGCAAATTGGCCTGCCAGCTCAAATTGCCTTCCTTGCGCCAGATCCGCAATGCCTTCTGGTAAGAAACCTCGGCGGCAGTGTAATCGCCGCTGGCCCGATAGGCCATTCCAGTTTCCATCAAAAGAATGGGGATGCTATCGGCGTGTTGAGGCAGACCGCTATATAAAGCCAGCGAATGCTCAAAGCAATCCAGTGCCTGTCGGATTTGGCCTAAACGGTAAAGGCTGTTTCCCTTGACGCGCAGGGCTTCGGCATACAGATCCTGAAGTTCGGTAACAGTCTCGGTCAGTTGTAGTGTCTCCTCTGCATCGTTGAGTGACGCGGCATAGTCCCCGGCAAACGAGAGGGCAACGGCGCGGCGGACCAGAGTTAACGTGAGGCCGGAAGTGTCGCCGGTCTCACGATAGGATTGCTCGGCTTGGTTGAGCAAAGCCAAGCCTCCCTGCAAATCTCCCTTCATGTATAAAATTGCGCCCCGCAGAGAGAGCAGCCCCGGTCGCGCGCGGACGATGGCCGGGGGCAGGCCATTGAGCCATGATTCCAAAGTGACAAGCGCGCGGCGCAGCATGGTCGGTCCGGCGCATTCCACCAGCCCGGCCAGGGCATCAGCGTCCCCCAACTGCGCTGTGACATAATAAGCCTTTTCCCATTCTCCCTGTTCCGCATACACTTCGGCAAGGCGGGCAAGAATCTTTGGGACCTGCTCAGGATGTTCGGCCTCCAATTGCTTGCGCAGGAAATCGCGGAACAGGTTGTGGTAACGCAGCCACTGTCCTTCGCTGCCGACGGGCAGGACGAACAGGTTTTTTTCCAGGATGGTGCCCAGCAATGCAGACCAGTCCAGAGGTCCCGCGAGGAACGGGCTGAGAACCGTCTCCGCAAGAGAGACGTCGAACTCGTCGAAGAGCGACGTGTAGAGCAGGATGTCGCGCAGGGCGGGTTGCTTGTCCAACACCTGTTGGGCGAAGTACATTGAGAGATCCACACCCGAGGCGCGGACGATGCGGGCGCGGCTGGCCGGTTCGCGGCTCAGCCCGGAGAGTTGCAGCCCGGTGATCCAACCCTCGCTTTTTTCCGCGAGTTCGCGGGCCTCCTGCTCGGAAATCGTCCTCTGATGGTTCTGGGCCAGCAGGGCCTGGATTTCCTCCGGGCGGAACGCCAGTTCGACGAAGTCGAGGCCCTCCACCTCCTCACGCCCCACAATGAGGGGCATGTCCAGCAGGTTGAACACGGTGCGGGAGGACAGAACGACGTGACAGTTCTCATCGGCAAGACGAATAAAGCGGCTGACGAAGGTGCGGATGAGGGAAACGTCGTTGACATGATGGTAATCGTCAATAACCAGTACGAAGTGTTCGGGAATGCGCTCGAAGATCTCATTGGTAATAGTGACGACAAGCGCTTCGATTTCATCCTCCAGAGACTTGGCGCTGTTCAAGGCCTGGGTGGACTGGCCACCGAAGGTGGGAAACCGTTCGGCCAACGCGGCGACAATGTAACTGATAAAGCGCTGGGGATCGCGGTCGAGTTCATCCAGCGCCAGCCAGCAGAACGGCAGTTCGCTATGGTAGGCCATATCAATCAATAGCGAGGTCTTGCCATAGCCCGCCGGGGCGGTGATGAGGATCAGTTTTTTATCGAGGAAGGACGAGAGGCGGTCGAGCAGGCGCATGCGCCGGAGCAGGTCCGGGCGGCGCCGCGGCATGAGAACTTTGGTACGGCTGACTGGTACAGGGGACATGATATCTGGATTAATTTTACTCTTTTGAAGAATTTAAGCAATCACGAGTTCTGCCTGACTTTCGGACAAGATTCCGGACAATTTTCCAAAATCTGCTCCAAGTGCCATCGTGGAAGTCGCCGTGGTTGACAGATGCAGGAATCCCGAACGCGGCGAGGTCGGGCAGGCCATCGGGAAATCATGCCGCGAGTTTCTTGGTCAGTACGATCTCGCAGATGGTTTCAGGCGCGGTGGCTTTGAAGAACAAGGTTCCTTCGCTGGATGGGACGCGCATCACTGTTGACCAGGCGTAGGCATGGTTTTGCTCGATCTCATCGGTCAGTTGAATGGCATTGCATTTCGCTTGCGCGCGAATCCAGTCGTGGGCTTGTTTTTGCCATTCGGGGCCGCGCTAGGGAAGTTGGATTGTTTTTCCACTAACTGTAGTGATCCTTTCGGATGCGGAATTAATCCGCGTTTTCCGCGCTAGCCTGCATTCGTCCTTTCTTCCACGCTTGATACAATCCCAGCCTGCCGCCCTCCCCGTCCGAATAGAACGATTCGACGACATTGAATCCGCTTTTCCCTGCGAGTTGCATCAACTCATCTTCGCTGAACTGATGCACGTAGCGCAGACCCTCCCCGCCGCGGCGCCAGTCGAGCAGGTAATCGCCTTCATCAACGTCTTCGGCCTTAAGCCCAATCCGCTCCCAGGGCTGGACGCGGGCGCGCAGACGCGGGCTGTTCAGGAATTGCCAGTTGGAGAGAATGAAACGGCCGTCGTCTGCGAGCAGGCCATGGATTGATTTGCAAATGCTCAATCTCGCGTTTTGACCGGGGATGTGATGCAGTGCCGCAAAGCAAGTTACCAGTGACCAGCCACCAGCCACTGATAACTGACCACTGAACACTGATAACTCCGTCAGGTCGGTTTGCAAAAATCGCACCGGAAACGCGGCGGGCGAAAAATCGGCTTCTCTTAAGAGCGACAGGCTGAAGTCCAGGCCGAGATACGAGCCGCGGTGGCCGCGCCGGGCCAGGCTCCGCGCCAGTTCGCCGTTGCCGCATCCCAGGTCGAGGATGGATTCGTCGCCGCGCAGAGTCTCGAGGATGCGCGTCACGCCGGGCTGGAGTCTGCGGCGGGTGGTCGAAAAGTCCGCGCCGAACCGTTCGTAGAACTCGCGGTTGAGCGCCAGCAGGCGCGCCGCGGTCGTCGCTTCCATGCGTCCATTATACCGGGTTATAATCCTCGCCATGTTTAGCGGTGAAGAGATCGCCCGCCTGTCGCAGGAGTTCGAGACGAAATCGCCGCAGGACATCCTGCGCTGGTCTGCCGAACGGTTTTGCCCCGACCTGGCGCTGAGTTCCTCGTTTCAAACCCAAAGCCTGCCGCTCCTGCATATGGCCTCGCAGATCATCCCCGGCCTGCGCGTGCTGTTCCTCGACACGGGTTATCATTTTTGGGAATCGCTCATTTTCCGCGAGCGGTTGCAGGCCATGTGGAACCTGAACGTGATTGACCTGTACCGCGATTCGCGCTGGGACGTGTACGTCCGCCAGCACGTGCGCAGTCTGCCGCTCGACGATCCCGACCTGTGCTGTTACCTGCATAAGGTCCAGCCGATGCAGAAGGCGGTCAGCGGGTTGAAGGCCTGGATCAGCGGCATCCGCCGTGACCAGACTCCCGAGCGTGCCCGCGCCCAGATTCTGGAATTGCAGGACGACGGTGTCGTAAAGATCAATCCATTGTTGAATTGGACGCGGGTTGACGTGGAACGCTACATCAAGGAACACGACTTGCCTGTCCATCCACTGTTGGAAAAAGGCTTTCGAAGCATCGGATGCGCGCCCTGCACCATTCCGGTCGGCGCGGAGGATGCGGAGCGCGCCGGACGTTGGGCCGGGCGCGGCAAAACCGAGTGCGGCCTGCACACCGACATGTTCCGCCAGAAGGATTACGCGGAGACGCGTGCGAAAGAGTGAATCATAAAATTTCTGACATATCCTCGCGTCGCGAAGCCACAGCGTTCTTCTGGGGAGCGGAGTGGCGCATAGCGCCGCGCAGACGAGATGCGGTTTTACATGAAATCGCACTTCGTCTCCGCTGCGCTCCGCTCAGCGCGATGAATTTGTTGAGTTCGGACTCTCTTATCAAGACTCGATGGCCACGAAGCAAAACTGGATCGCTCTTAAAGCATTGACACCCGCCAAACTGGCGCTGGCGCGGCTGGTGGTGGATGAAGTCCGCCGCGGACGCGACCTGCACGCCAGCCTGCGCGCCCACGCGCCGGCCGAGGGCGGCGTGCTGGGCAAGTCTTTCCTCGTGGCGGCCTACAACGAAATGGTCGCGGCGGGCGAACTGGCCGCGGACACGTCTCTGCTGGAACGCATCCGCATGAAGCCCGTGCGGACGCTTTCGGGCGTGACGACCATCACCGTATTAACCAAGCCCTATCCCTGCCCGGGCAAATGTATTTTCTGCCCCACAGATGTGCGCATGCCCAAGAGTTACCTGCCCGACGAACCCGGCGCGATGCGCGGCCTCGAACACGACTTCGACCCGTACGCGCAAGTCCGCTCGCGGCTGGAGCAGTTGAAGGCGGTCGGGCATCCAACAGATAAGATCGAACTGCTCATCCTCGGCGGGACGTGGAGTTCGTACAAGCGGGATTACCAGGAATGGTTCGTAGCGCGCTGTTTTGACGCCATGAATGGAACCGACCACAGAGAACACGGAGAGAGTAAAAAGGGAAACACTGTGGACTCTGTGGTGAATCTCCCTGAACTTCAGTTAAGAAACGAATCTGCCGCGCATCGCAACGTCGGTCTCGTGATCGAAACGCGGCCCGACGAGATCACGCCCGACGAACTGCGCTGGCTGCGTCACCTCGGTGTGACCAAGGTGCAAATGGGCGCGCAGAGTTTCGACGATCATATTCTTGAAATCAACAAGCGCGGCCACGATGTGGAATGCACGCGTCAGGCCACCGCGCTTCTGCGCGCGGCGGGTTTCAAAATCGTCCTGCATTGGATGCCCAACCTGCTGGGCGCCACGCCCGACTCCGACCGCGCCGATTTTGCAAAACTGTGGAACGGATTCTGTCCCGACGAAATCAAAATCTATCCAAATCAACTGCTCGCCAATGCGGAGTTGTACGAATACTGGCAGCGCGGCGAGTTCACGCCGTACACCACAGAACAATTGATTGACTTGCTTGCCGATATCAAATCCACCATCCCGCGTTATTGCCGCGTCAACCGCGTGATACGTGATATTCCTTCAACGAACGTGGTGGAGGGCAACAAGCGTACGTCGCTGCGATTGGATGTCCACGAGGAGATGAAACGGCGCGGCACGCGCTGTCAATGCGTGCGATGCCGCGAGGTGCGCGGCAAGCCGGTGACCCCCTCCGCGCTGCGGCTCGATGATCTGACTTACACCGCCGCTTACGCCGAAGAGCATTTCATTTCGTTTGTCACGCCGGAGGACAAACTGGCAGGCTTCATCCGCCTCTCGTTGCCGTCCGCGGATGCGCCCCCGACCGGTCTCGTTGACTTGAAGGGCGCAGCGATGATTCGTGAGGTGCACGTTTACGGACAGTCGCTCCATCTCGGGGCGGAACCGAAGGGCGCGGCCCAGCACGCCGGCCTGGGGACGCGCCTGCTCGCCGCGGCAGATGAAGTCGCACGAGCACGCGGGTTTCGCCGCATGGCGGTCATCTCGGCGGTGGGTACGCGCGCATACTATCTCGAACGCGGCTTCGAGCGCGGGCAAAATTACCTGGTGAAGTCGCTGTGATCTTCCTACCGCGAAGAAAGGAAGGCCGCGAAGATTGCCCGACTTCGCGAAGTTCAAAACCCTTCGCGGTGAATCCTCCTCAACCATGAACCTCTACCTCGAACTCTTCTGGACTTTTCTCAAGGTTAACCTGCTTAGCACGTCCGGGCCCGCCTCGGTGGGACTGCTGTATCATGAGGCCGTCGGTCATTTTGTCACCGAGGGACAGTTCGTGCAGGCGGTCGGCTTTTCATCCGTCCTGCCCGGCTCGGACGCGCTGCAACTGGCGATGTATGTCGGTTACGCAGCCGGGGGGATTCCCGGCGGATTGGTGGCGCTGCTCGGTTCCATCCTTCCGCCCACTGCACTCATATTGGGTGTGGTCGCCGTCCTGCACCGCATCCGCCGCGAGGCCTGGGTGAGCAGTTTCGTGGAGGGACTGACGCCTGCCATTTCTGTGTTGATTCTGTTTACAGCCTGGAAGATCTTTCAAAAGGGCGGCGAGACCGGCTGGCAGGGCTGGGCCATCGGCGTTGTCAGTTTGATCGCTCTATTCCTGAACGCGCCGGCCCGCATCATCGTGGTGGCCGCAGGACTGCTGGGGATTTTTCTTTTCAGATGAATCGATCCAAGTTCTCCATCTGGCTCAAGTTGCTGTGGATGTTCCTGAAGGTGAATTTACTTTCGCCTTCGGGACCCGCTTCGATTGGCCTGCTCTACAAGGAAGCGGTGGGCAAGATCATGAGCGAGGAACGCTTCGTCGAGGCGGTGGGATTCTCGAACGTCCTGCCCGGCAGCGAAGCGCTCAAACTGGCCATGTTCGTCGGCTACGCTGCGGGCGGAATCCCCGGCGTGCTGACCGCCCTGTTGGGCGCGATCCTGCCTCCAACCCTCATGATGCTGATACTGGCCGCGGTCCTCGGTTACTTCCAGCATGAGAACTGGCTGACCGCCTTCGTGGGCGGGATGAGTCCTGCGGTGGCCGCGCTGATGGTCACGGTGGCCTGGGAATTGTTCCGCGCCTCGCGCACCAAGAAGATCACCCACCGCGCGCTGTTGATCGGCGCGCTCGCATTTATCGCCCTGTTGTTCGATGTCCCCTCGCCGCTGGTCTTGCTGGGCGCGGGGATTTTAGGCGTTATCCTGTTTCGGTAGAAAGTAGGACTGGCCGAATGAAACCTGACTTATTCATCTTCACCAACGGACGCCAGACCACCTGGCCTGCCATCGAATACGGTGCGTGGCTGGGCGCGTCCATGCGGACCCCGGTCACGCTCATCGGCATTGACGAGGAACCCTCGCCCGCGCAGATCGACGAAGAAGTGCATCCGCTCGAAGGCATCTTTACCGACGCGATCCGGGTCTTTCAGAAAAACGATGTGCAGTATCGCCTCGAGGTACTGAAGGGTCACGCTGAGGAGGTCATTCCTCAGCGCGTGCGCGGACAGAACGCACTGACCATCATCGCTCCGCTTGGGCGTCCGCCCCTGCAACGGCTGCTGCATGGGCGCTCGTTCCGCCACATCATGGCGGAGGTCAGCGGGCCGATTTTATATGTGCCGCGGGCGCGTCTGCCGTTGAAGAAGACCGTCATCTGCCTGGGCGGGCTGGGCTACGAGGTGACCGCCGAAAACCTGGCCGTGCAGGTATCGGCGTTGGCCGGCGCGGAACTGGTGCTGTTGACCGTCGTCCCGCCGATCGATCTGGATTATCCCGCGGCGCGCGAGGTGCGCGAGCACTGGCAGAGGTTGGAAACCACCGAAACGCCCGCCGGGCGCAGTCTGCGTCAGGGGCTGGAGATCGCGCGTCGGGCCGGGTTACAGGCCTCGGTCCGCGTGCGAAACGGGCACGTCGTCGAGGAGATCTTGAGCGAGTTGAAAGAGGGGGATTACGATCTGGTCTGCATGGGGTCGCCTTACAGCGCAAATCCCCTGCGCCAGTTGTATTCCCCCAATGTGACGGCCGAGGTGGCCGAGGCGGCGCATTGCCCGGTGCTCACCGCGCGGCGGCTCCTTGAGGCCCCGCCATCCGTGTAATCAAAAACGGCGCAAAGCAAATCTTTGCGCCGTTTTTGATTCATGTAACGATAGGCCGGGGGCGAATTTCTTCTCCCACTCTGCCGTCGCGGCTTCCAGCATGGTGCGCGGCCCGCCGGGCTCTTCCACCCGCCTTGCCTCGGGTGCGAAGATAGCCTGCAGTGTGACGGGCTGGGGGTTGCCCTCCGGTTCCGAAAATCCAGCATCTGGGCCAGCCCGCCGATGATGGCGGTGTTGGTGTAGCCGTTTTCGTGTTCGAGGCGAAAGAATTTATGGAGTCTCTCTAATGAGGGCTGTATGGAGGTGTTTTATCATGGGGGAGGAGGGGAAAGGATAAAGGATGAGGGATGAAAGATGAAGGGGAAAATACGGGACGCGGACGTGCGCGGATGGACGCGGAGATTCATTAAACACCAAGAGGCACAAAGGCGACGAAGAAGGGTTGATGGATGGTTTTGGCGCTTCGTTTTCGATCATCACGGGCGATGGGCGAGAGGAAGGCGACACATTGCGCCAATCAAGCCTTCGAGTTCCTTCGTGGCCTTTGTTGTTTAAAAAGGTTTTATCCCAGTTCCTTTTCCAACTCTTGCACTTCTTTATCCCGTCTGTAGCAGCCTCACCGCCGCGAACCCCAGACCGTTCGGTCCCACATGCGCGCCGATGACCGTGGTCACATTGACCATCAAAATATTGCGCGGCAGGTCGCGGGCGATCTCGTCCATCAGGCGCGAGAGGAAGGCGCGTGCCCTCGCTTCCGCGCCGGTATGAAGGATGGCAAGACGCTCCAGCGGCAGTCCCGATTTGAGGAAAGCAGCCATGCGCGCGTCGGCCTGGCCCGTCGTCCGCACCGCGCCGACGGCCTTGATCTGACCCTCGGTCAGTTCGACCAGCGGCTTGATGTGCAACATGCCGCCCAGGATGGTGATGGCCGCAGGGACGCGCCCGCTGCGGCGGATGTAATCCATCGTGTCCAGCGCGGCCGAGACGTGCAGTCTGCGGCGCGTGGACTCAATCGAGGCGAGAGCAGTCGCGAGGTCTGAGTTCGACTCGGCCGCGGCCAGGGCTTGAAATCCGATTCCCAGCGAAAGTGAGCCGCTGTCCACGACCGTGACCTTGTTTGGAAAATCCTTCGCGGCCTGCGTGGCGATACTGCAAATGGCGGTCAACTGCGAGGCGGCGTGAATCGAAAGGATGTGGTCACAGCCCGCGGTGAGCAGTCGCTGGTAACGCGATGAGAATTCACCAATCGAGGGCGCGGCCGTAGTTGGAAAATTTCGCATCGCGGGCAGGCGCGCGTAGAAGTCCGCGCGGCTGATGTCCGCGCCGTCAAGGTATTGCTTCCCGTCAATGACGAGAATCGAGGGGACGACTTCGATGCCGTACTGCTCCACGAGAGCAGACGGCAGATCGCAGGTCGAGTCGGTGACGAGGCCGAGTTTCATAAAAATCCTTTTTCACCGCGAAGAGGCGATGTGTGAGGGAACGGAGGACATACATAATGCGGCGAGTATAGCACAGGGATTAAACAATTCGGCGGAGGCCTCAGCCTCCGCCGAGCATTACTCCACCGAAATCAAAAACGGATAATGCGGCTGGCCGCCATCCTGCACTTCGATCTCCTGTGAGGGATACTTCCCGCGCGCCACATCCGCGATGCGAAACGCCTCGTTTCGATTCAGATCTTCGCCATAGTAGAACGTGATCAGTTCGTGCTTCTCCGCCTCGGCCTTTTCGAGTAATCTCATCACGGCTTCTTCAATTGTCGAAGCAGATAATACTAACTTGCCATCCAGCAAGGCAATCACCTGTCCCGCCTCGACCTTCACGCCGTCAATTTCCACCGTGCGCGTGGCGACGGTGATCTCGCCCGTCTGCACCGAGGCCAGGGATTTGGTCATCTTCTCGGCGACGGCATCCACCTCCCCGTCCGGGTTGAGCGCCAGCATCGCCGCCAGTCCCTGCGGGACGGTGCGGCTCGGCACCACAGCCACCTGTTTGACGGTCACTTCTTTCGCCTGGTTCGCGGCGAGGATAATGTTTTTGTTATTCGGCAAAATAATTACTTTATCGGTCGGGAGATTCTCGAACGCGGCCAGGATTTCCTGCGTGGACGGATTCATCGTCTGCCCGCCCTCGACGATCGCGGCCACGCCCAGCGAAGCAAAGATGCGGCTCAGCCCCTTGCCCGGCGAGACGACCACCACCGCGATCTGCCCCGGCTCCACCGGCATGAACTCGATCGCCTCTGCTTTGGACCTCTGGATGTCGTCCATCTGGGCCATCAGGTTTTCCATGGCGATCTTGCTGATCGTGCCGATGCCCATGATGTAATCAATCGGTTCGTATCGTTTTTCGAGCGGTACGTGGATGTGCATGCGATACATGCCCTCCCCCTCGCCCACCTGAATGGATGTGCCCATCGCTTCGAGCCTGCCATAAAACGATTGCAAATCCAGTTGGCCGTCCGGGTAAAAATCCACGACGACTTCGTAGTCTTGTCCCTCTTCGACCGACTCCATCGCCTCTTTCAGATTCATGGCCGACATGGGCTGCACGCTCACAGTCGGGACGTCGAGCGGCTCGCCGTTAAAATAGCGGAGCATCCCCTCGAGCACGAAGAAGAGGCCCTTGCCGCCCGAATCGACCACGCCCGCCTGCTTGAGCACCGGCAGAAGTTCGGGCGTATTCTGCACCGACGCGTCCGCGGCCGGCACGACGCGCGCCAGGATTTCGATCGGGTCCTGCGTTTCGGCCAGCGCGGCCTCGGCGGCCGCGGCGACATCTTTCGCCACGGTCAGGATCGTCCCCTCCACCGGGCGGACGACACCCTTGTAGGCCGTATCGCGCGCCTCCGCGAAAGCCCTGGCCAATGTCGGTCCGTCGAGCACGTCCGCGCCGTGCAGGCCGCGCGAGAAGCCGCGCCACAACTGCGAAAGGATCACGCCCGAATTGCCGCGCGCCCCCATCAACGCTCCCTTGGCCACCGCGGCGGCCATCTCGCCCACGCTGTGATGACCGATATCGGCGATCTCATTCCAGGCGGATTGCATCGTCAGCGTCATGTTCGTGCCGGTGTCGCCGTCGGGGACGGGGAAGACGTTCAGTGCGTTGACCGTCTGCTGGTTGGTCCTCAGCCAGGTCAATCCCGCCTGAACGAGTTCCTTGAGCACCAGCCCGTCAATCGGGTTGTTGCGCAGGTCGTGCAGCCGTTTGGCCTGGATGTCGGATGATCCTACACTCATGAATGCTCCTCAAAACCTCAAACCCTAAAGGTCTTGAAGACCTTTAGGGTTTGAAAATAATCTAATCAATATCGCTGACCCGCAGGCCGGCCACGTGCACATTGACCGAGTTCACTTTCAGGCCGAGCGCTTTCTCCACATGGAAGCGCACGGTGTTGGCCACGCTCTGCGCCACCGAAAGGACGCGCGTACCGTATTCGATGACGACGAAAACGTCAATGTCAATGTCGTCGCCGTTGTAATGGACGGTCACGCCGCGGCTGGGTTCGCGCGTGAGGGTGTGCGCCAGCCCCTCCGCCAGGCTGCGCGGCGCCAGCCCCACCACGCCGTAGGATTCGAGCGTAGCGCGATAGGCGATGGTCGCCACGGCATTCGGTGAAATGTGGACTCGCCCAAGGGGTGTGCTGTCTCTGCCCATATTATTCCTCTGTGTCCTTATTAACAGTTTGTCTTGAAGATGGTTTCGATTTATGGTACAATGCGGCGCTCACGCGAGCAGGCACGTCTGTGCAATCATTGTCTGGAAAGGATCGTAAGTCATGGCTAAATGCGCTCACTGCGGAAAGACCACCACCTTCGGCCACAATCGTTCGTTCTCCCTGCGCGCCACCAATCGGAAGTTTCTTCCCAACCTGCAGAAGACGATCGTGATGGAGAACGGCCGCAAGGTCAAAAAGGTGTTGTGCGCCCGGTGCATCCGCACCTCGACCAAAGTAACAGCGTAAGGTTGTTTTCTCTCCTGTCAAAGATCGCGGCCGCGAAACGGCCGCGGTTTTTGTTTTCCTTACCCCTGAAACCTCACTCAGAGGAGGAGCAGGGGTGGCTTTACCTATTGCTCGGAAATCATTAGCGATAAACGGCGTAATAGTCTTGTGTTAACGTGCAAATCATCTCTCATCTCCAGCATCAACTCCAGAAACTGACCACTCGCAATCGAGAACACACCCCCGAAGAGAGAAAATATGCCAGTCATTATCGAGGCCAGAATTGCAGTGTCACTCTGAGAACTGATCTCGCTCATGATTTTATACACACTTACTGCAAGAAAGATGCCGCCAATGATAATCAACCAACCCAAGAAAACGATCAGATCAGCGGTAAAACGCAAAGCTCCATAACCTCTGCTCTCCTTTTGCAGTGATTTCAATTCATCCACCGCATTTGCCTTGGTGGGCAACGGTGCCCCGCATTTGGAACAAAAATTGGCCTCTCCCGGATGATAGGGCGTGCCACATTCACGACAAAAGATCTGATCCATCTTCTCCTCCCGAGTCATAAACTCCCGCGCAGTGACCGTATCCCCGCCTCGATCCCCTGCGGATGACGGAACACCGCGCTGGCCGAGACAAACACATTCGCGCCCGCGTCGCGGACTCTGGGCAGGTTCTCCGCCGAGAGGCCGCCATCCACCTCCAGCCACGCGGACGAGTTAATCTCATCCAGTTTCCGGCGGATATGTTCGATCTTCGGCAACACGCCAGGGATGAATTCCTGCCCCGAATAGCCCGGGTTGACGCTCAGCACCAGCACCAGGTCGGCCAGGGGCAGGACCGGCTCGATGGCCGAGGCCGGGGTACCGGGATTGAGCGTAACACCCGCCCTGCATCCCAGCGACTTGATCTGCTGGAGCGTGCGATGCAGGTGGGGACAGGTCTCCACGTGCACAGTGATGTGCGACGCGCCGGCCTTTGCATAAGCCTCCAGGTGGCGTTCGGGATTCTCGATCATCAAATGCACATCGAGCGGAAGTTTCGTGGCGCGGCGGCAATGCTCGACGATGAACGGACCCATCGTCAGATTCGGGACGAAATGACCGTCCATCACGTCTACATGAATCCAGTCCGCGCCGGCGGATTCACAGGCGGACAGGGCGTCGCCAAGACGGAGAAAATCAGCGGAGAGGATCGAGGGGACGATGAGATATTTGAGCGGCATGATCGGAGTCCAAAGTCACCCGACTTTGGAAAGGCTCACGGGTTGTAAACGTAATAGATCCACATCCAGAACGGAATCAACCCGCCGACCGCGATCAACGCCAGCAGGCCGAGGCCGATGGAGATCCAGTCAATCTCGAGGTCTGGGAAGGGCATCTCGGAAGCCGCAGCAGGCTGGGGAGCTGCGGCGGGAACGGGCGCGGGCTCCTCGAAGTCGTTGGCCGCTTCGGGGGTGAGAGTCAGCGGCGGCGGCGTCGGCGGACGCTGAGTCCCGAAGCGCATCAGCACGCGTCCCAACTGATCCGCGGTGCGATAGCGCGCGGACGGTTCCTTTGAAAGGACCTTGAGGACGATCTCTTCGAGCGTGGGCGGGACATCCGGCAGATATTCACTGAGCAGGACCGGCTCGGCCTGCAGATGTTGGCGCGCCAGTTCGTCCGCGGTCGCCCCGTTGAAGGGCAATGTGCCGGTCAGCATTTCGTAGAGCACAACGCCGAGAGAATAAACATCGGAGGCAGGCGAGGGCGCGCCGCCGGCGGCCTGTTCGGGCGCGAAGTATTGCGGCGATCCCCACACGATCTCCGTGCGCTCGCCGGGAGAGATGGTGCTCAGGGCGCGGGCGATGCCGAAGTCGGTGACCTTGAGGCGCTGGTCGGGCGTGATGAGCAGGTTGTGCGGCTTCACGTCGCAGTGGACGAGGCCGGCGCGGTGGGCGTAGCCCACGCCGGCGCAGGCCTGCACAATGAGCGGAATGGCCTCCTCGACCGTGAAGCGGCCGCGCTTGCGCAGCAGGGACTTGAGATCCGTGCCGGGCACGTATTCCATCACGATGAAGAGCTGTTCTTTGTCCAGCCCGAAATCATGGACGGTGACGATGTTGGGATGTGAGAGGTTGGCGGCCGAGCGCGCCTCCTGGCGGAAGCGCTCCTGAAACGACTTGCTCTGCGAATAATCGGCGCGCAGAACCTTGATCGCCACCGAGCGTTCCAGCATCAGGTCGCGCGCCCGGAAGACCTCGGCCATGCCGCCGGAGCCGAGGCGTTCGAGCAATTGATACCGCTGGTTGAGGAGCGCGCCTGTCTGCATGTTGCCGTCCCGTAGCATTATATCATCCCAGGGTGAGTCGGCTTTTTACCCTGCAAAGCCTTTATAATCTGTCCATGCGCCGCGCATTGTTGCTTTACAATCCCGCCGCCGGGCGGTTCCCCGTCAAGCCGTTTCTCAAACCCGTTGTCGAGACCCTGCGCCGCTCCGGCTGGGACGTGCACGCGACTCCCACCCAAAGCGGCGCGCACGCCACCGAAGCCGCGCGCCAGGCCGCGGTCGAAAAGATGGACGCGGTCTTCGCGGCCGGCGGCGACGGCACCATCGGGCAGGTCGTCACGGGACTGGCCGGGACGGAGACCGCGCTGGGCGTCCTGCCGAGCGGAACCGCCAACGTGCTTGCCCAGGAACTCGGCCTGCCGGTCTTCACCTGGACCCGCTGGTGGGTCCTGCGCCGAAATGCCGAGGTCCTGGCCGACGCGCCTGCCTGCCGCGTGGACGTGGGCCTTTGCAACGGCCAGCCGTTCCTGCTGTGGGCCGGCATGGGACTGGACGCGATGACCATCCACGCGCTGGAGCCGCGCCTGCGCCTCGAAAAATTCTTCTCGTTCCCCGAATACACCTTCACCACCATCTGGAACGCCAGCCAGTGGAGCGGAGTCCGATTGAGGTTGTGGGCCGACGAGCAGGCAGTGGAAGGCAACTTCCTGGTGGCCGTCGCCAATAACATCCGCCGTTACATGGGCGGGCACGCGGTGCTCTCGCCGCAGGCGTACCTCGACGACGGTGAGTTCGACCTGTGGCTTCTCTCCGGCAACAACCTGGGCGACGCCCTGCGCCACGCCTACGACCTGTGGCGCGGCCACCACCTGAGTTCGGACAAGGCGCGCCGCATCCCGTTCCGCTGTCTGCGCGTGGAGGCCGATTCGCCCTTCCTCGTCCAGTCCGACGGCGAGCCGCGTCCCGAGACAAAAGAAGTGACCATCACAATCCAGCCGCGCGCGCTAAAATTGCTTATTCCGTTAAAATCGCTGTATCTCCTGAAGGATGCGCCGAAGATATGAAACCACCGCTCGACTGGCGTCTCTTCCTGAACCCCGGCGTGATCCTGGGCGCGATGATCCTGGCCGGGATTCTGACCATGATCACCATGAGCGCCATCGGATTCACGCCCGCCTCCTCCGGGGACCTCGAGATCGCCCCCGCGGACCTGACTCTGATCCCCGCCCCGACCTCCACGCCCGCGCCTTCGGCCACGCCCACAATTGATCCGTTCGTCACGCCCACGCCGGCTGCGGGGCAGATCGTCGTCGGCGGCTACGTGCAGATCAGCGGCACCGAGGGTGACGGTCTGCGACTGCGCGCCGGGCCGGGATTGAACACCGAGCAACTCTTCCTCGGATTCGATTCGGAGGTCTTCCAGGTGCGCGACGGCCCGCGCGAAGCGGACGGATATACTTGGTGGTATCTGGTCGCGCCGTATGACGAAACGCGCGCCGGCTGGGCCGCGGCGGACTTTCTGGCGGTTGTCCCTTCGCCGTGATCGCCCCTCACCCCCTGCCCCTCTCCCTGTTGGGAGAGGGGGGAGAATCCAATCTAATGAACGAAAAACCTACCGGCATCACAGCCAATAAATCAAAACGGGAATTTACCATCACGTGGGACGACGGGCACGTGAGCGTCTATCCCTTCAAGTTGCTGCGGGCGGCCTGTCCCTGCGCCTCATGCCGGGGCGGGCACGAAAACATGAGGTCCGAGCCCGACGCGGCCGTGTTCGAGGCCGACCTGCCCGACTCTCCGGCCACGCGCCTGACCGACGTCAAGGCCGTCGGCTCGTACGCGCTGACCATCATCTGGGAGGACGGTCACGATTACGGCATTTACAACTGGCATTACTTGCGCGCGCTGTGTCCCTGCGAACAGCATCGCGGCAAGGCTTAACAGAGGAACCCGTTTTCTTCGAGAAAACGGGTTCCTGATTTTATGGGGTGGGCGTGGGGGTGGGTGTCCTGCTTGGAGTCGGCGTTCTGCTCGGTGTTGGAGTGCGGCTGGGCGTGAGCGTCCGGCTGGGAGTGGGAGACGGCGTGGGTGTGCTCAGGTTGAACAGATGATCCTGTGCCTCGCGGCGCAATTCCGCCGGGATCGCGCTGGAAGGTAAATCCAGCAGGGACTCCCAATCCGCGCGTGCGGAAGCGGTCTGACCGAGGCCTTCATAGGCCAGCGCGCGCCAGTAATAGGCGACAGCGAATTGTTCATCCGTTTCGGCCAGCGTGAGTGCCGTCCCGGCCTGCTGGGAGGCGGAGCCGAACTCTTCCTGGATGTAGTGCGCACGCGCCAGCCCGATTTGCGCCTCGAATGTGTCGGGCAGGACGCCCAGGGCGGCGCGCAATTCGTACTCGGCCTCGGAGCCTTCGCCGAGTTCCACATAGGTGAGGCCGCGGTACAGGCGCGCTTCGGGAATATTTTTGAGTTGGATGGCTTCATCGAGGGCTTCCAGGGCCGCCTCGTAATTGCCGTTGGCGTATTCCATCTTGCCGGTCAACAGCCAGGCGAGCGGATTGCCGGTCTCATAAGTCGTATAAGTGCGGAGCGCCTCGGCGGCTTCCTGCGTTTGACCGCTGGCAAGATACGCCTGTCCAAGAGCGAGGTAGTTGGGAAGCAGGGTCAGGTCAATCTCTTTGGCGCGCTCTGCGAAGGCAAGCGCGTTTTCGATGTCACCCTGTATAAAATAGGCGCGCGAATATTCGTAATAGACCAGCGCCGAGTTGGGCAGGAGGCCGTCGGCGGTCTGCAGGTCTTCCAGCGCGGCCTCGGGGTCGCCCAGATCCGTGTAATAACCGGCGCGTTCGATGTACGCCTCCGCGTAGCCGGGATCGGTCTGGATGGCAAAATCGAGGTCTTCGATGATGCTCTCGGTTTTGGGAGCGAAGAGTTTGTTGGCGCGGGCGCGGGCCACGTAAGCCGGGCTGTAATTTTCGTTGACCTCGATGGCGCGGTTGTAAGACTCGATGGCCGACTTGTAATCTTCTTGATAGAAATAAGCCTGGCCGATGGTGAACCACGGATCGGCCGAATTCGGCTCCAGGTCAACCACCTGCTCCATCAGGCGGATCACTTCGGGCCAGTCCTCGTTCTGCAGGGCGAGGCGGGCGGCGCGGGCAATATCGCCGGTCTGCGGATCGCGCGGGGTGGCGCCGAAGAACGGCGTGGGCGTGTACGTAGCGGGCAGAAAGGCCCACAACGGCGTGGGGCCGATGCGGGTGGGCGCTTCCGGCGGCGCGGTGGAATTGATGAAAGTCGGCGTGGTGGTGTAGGTAGGCGACGGCCCCGGCGTGATCGTGGGCCCGAAACTGAAACGAATGTTGCGCGGCGCAAAGAACCCGAAGACGACCAGCCCGCAGACGACGGCCCCGACCAGTCCCAGGCCGGCAATGCGCGCCATGGGGCTTCCCGCGAACGCCTTCAATCCGCGTTCCTTCGGGCGTTCGTGCGCCAAGATCAGGTTATCCTCCCAGGCGCGCGGACGGTTGACCGGGAAGGGCTTGACATTCTCGTCCGGGGGGAGGGCCCCGAGCAGGATCAGGCCGCGTTTGGCGGTGGCATTTTCGGGGTCGAGGTTGAGCGCGGTTTGCAGGCAGTAGGTCCGCTCTTTGGACGTCTCAACCGCCGCGCTTAACCAGATCCAGTAGGTGACGTTCTTCTGATCGGTTTTCAGCAGGCGCGTGAGCAGGTCGCGTGCCCGGGCATGGTCCCGCCTGCGCAGGGCTTCGACCGCCTCCTGGAACATGACGTCGAGTTCTTCGGTCATGCGACTGATTTTAACCTATTCGTGGAATTCCTCCACCTGATAAATCAACACATCCAGATGTTTGCGCCGCCACAAATCATTTTCTTCGCCCATCTTCCAGCACAGATGACCGAGGAATTCCGCCGCGTCGGGAATCTTCTCCCAGACCTGAGGCAGGAAGGTGGCGCGATGGTAGCCATCGCGTAGTATGACACCGTCCACGTGCGGACGCAGCTTCGCGAGCAGATCATCGGGACTGGAATATTCGAGCCGCGTCGGGACCGTGAGCCTGCTGACCTCGACCTCGATGTTTTCCAACTCCTCGGGCCGGACGCGCGGGAAACGCGGGTCTTCGAGGGCCGCGGCGATGGCGTGCTCGCGCACGTCCGCGGCCAGGGGCTGGTACGGCTCCAGCGCGCCGATGCAACCGCGCAGGTTGCCGCGCACGGTCAGGGTCACGAACGAGGCGCCGTGCGCCTGCAACCGCGGCGGCAGGGATTGGAGATCCAGCGGCGGGAGTTCTTGTCCGCGCACGCCGTGTTCCAGCGCCTCGCGCGCCAAACGCAGGAGGAGATTCTTTTCGTCATCGGTCAGGCGATCTGATTCCATCCTTGCCCTCCCCGTTGGACAACTTCCAATATTTGCGGTTGTGATAGGCCAGCGGACTGTCCACGCTGAAGACACGCACGGCCTCCACCTCGGCAATGAAAAGAGTGTTCTGCCCGACTTCGTGACTTTGCCGAACGCGGCAATCGAACCAGGCCAGGCCGCCTTGGATATGCGGCGCGCGCAGACTGAGCGCTTCGGTTTCGATGCCTGCAAAACGGTCTTCCACCTCGTGCCTGGCAAAACGGATGGACAGGTCGCGCTGGTCTTCCGCCAGAATCGTCACACCGAACTCACCCGTCTCTTTGACCAGGTCGTGCGTACGCGTCTGCCCCTGCAAGGCGACCATGATCAGCGGCGGATCAAGCGAAAGAGAGGTAAACGAGTTAACCGTCATTCCCTGCCGGGTATCGCCGCGCTGGACAGTGATGATTGCCACACCCGTTGTCCAGGCGCGCATGGCCTGGCGTAACTGCTCGGAATCCAAGGTCATTGATAAGCCTCCATTCGATTTCATCATAACGAGGAGGGGAAGGCAAGTCAAGGTAGAAATCCAAAGGGCTCGAGCGGGCCGCGTTCCCGCGCAGCCGATTTGCCTCCCTTGCCGGTTCTGTAAATGCATATTATTATACGAAATGCAATGAGCGAAACCCATCCACATCCGAAGCCGCATCGACAGGCCGCGCCGAACATCATCCTCCCTACCCTGGGCATGGCCATCCTGCTGGCGACTCTCTTCACCGCATGGACGCCTGACAGCCTGCGCACGCTGAACCTTTCCGAACGCTTCCGCCTGATGCTCACCGTCCAGCCGCCGCAGGCCGCGGCCACGCCCCAGCCCGCCCTGCGCATTGGCATCGTGGCCGGGCACCTCGGCAACGACTCGGGCGCGGTCTGCTACGACGATGAAGGCAATGTCAGCCTCACCGAGCAGGAGATGAATCTCGAGATCGCCGCGCTCGTCCAGGAATCGCTCACGGCAAAGGGCTTCCAGGTGGACCTGTTGCAGGAATACGACACACGCTTGAGCGGCTACCGCGCCGCGGCGCTCGTTTCCATCCATAACGACTCGTGCGATTACATCAACGACGAGGCGACCGGCTTCAAGGTGGCCTCGGCCATGGACACGCGCGACGTCAACCGCGCTACGCGTCTCACCGCCTGCCTCGTGGACCGCTACCAGCGCGTCACCGGGCTGGACTTCCACGCCGGTTCCATCACGCGCGACATGACGGATTACCATTCCTTCTCCGAGATAGACCCGAGCACCATCGCGGCCATCATCGAGACCGGCTTCCTCAACCTCGACCGCGACTACCTGACCCAGAACACCGACCGCGTGGCCGAGGGCATCGTGCAGGGTATCCTGTGCTTTATCAATAACGAGAACGTCGAACCGACTCCCGCCGCGCCATGACACCCAAACCCGCCTCGCGCAGTCCGTTGTATCCAATCCTGTTCATTGGACTCTTTTGCCTCGCGCTGGGACTGGCCGCCTGGTCCGCCTCGGACTCGCCCGCGCTTGCCTCCGTCAGGGACGGCCTCAGCCAGCCCACGACGACCCCGGCTGTCTTCGCCCGCGCCGACGTGCCCAAACCGACCCATACCGCGACGCTCTTCGTCCCGCCCACGCCGCTCCCCACGGAGACGCCCCTGCCAACTGCAACGTCTCTCCCAACCGAGACGCCTCTCCCCACTGAAACCGCCGCAGTCCTGGAAGCGGTCGTCGTGGAGGACACGCCCACGCTCGAAGCCGCGTACCAGCCTCCGGCCGCGGCCGCCAACTATTCGTCCGGCGGAGGCGGGAAGTACATCCTGGTGGACATCTCCGAACAACACCTTTACGCGTACGAGGGCGGCACGCTGGTCTTCAGTTTCGTCGCCTCGACCGGTATCAACAACGCCACGCGCGTCGGCACGTTCGCGGTACAGTCGAAGATTCCCAACGCCTACGGAGCGACATGGAATATCTGGATGCCCAACTGGCTGGGAATCTACTGGTCGGGCGGACTGGAGAACGGCATCCACGCCCTGCCCATCCTGCCGAACGGTTCGCAGTTGTGGGAGGGCTTCCTCGGCCGGCCGGTTTCTTACGGTTGCGTGGTGCTGGGCGCGTATGAATCGCAATTGCTGTACGACTGGGCCGAGATCGGCACGCCGGTCGAAATTCAATGGTAAGGCTGTATAATTACTTTTACTGGTAGCCATGGACTCCGAATCCCGGGCACGTCAGGCAATCGAAAACGCCCGCCAGGCTCTGCGCCGCGGTGACCGCGAAGCCGCGCGTCAATGGGCGGAGGAGGCCGCGCGCCTCGCCCCTGACCGGGAGGAGCCGTGGCTGATCCTGACCTCGGTCTCCAGCCCGCGCGCCGGCCTGAGTTATGCCAAACGGGCGCTGACCATCAACCCAAACAGCGAGAAGGCGCGCCAGGCCGTGGACTGGGCCACGCGCCGCTTGAAACAATCACAGGCGGGATCAACATCTTCGCCACGCGTCAAGCAGAGACCTCGCCCGCGGCGCGGACTATTGTATGCCGGTCTGCTGGCGCTGTTCGGCTGTCTTGTGCTGGCCTTCGCTGCGATCTCTGCCGCGGCTTACCCGGTCGTGGCGTCCATCATGAGCAACGCCGACGCGCCGGTCGCCAACCGCCCGGCCGGGGTCCAGCCCTACGCCCCGGCGGAAGTGCCGAAACCAACTGCGACGCCCGGCCCGACCGAGACCCCCGAGTCGACGGAAACGCCCACGGCCACTCCAACCGATCTCCCGACTCCCACGCCCAGCGACACGCCGACGCCGGAATTCACCGCCACACCCCTGCCTACCGAAACGCCCGGCGTCATGGAAGCCGTCATCGTGGCCGACACACCCACCAGCGAATATCGTCCGCCCGCGCCGGTTGCCGGCGGCGGGGACGGCGAGCGCTGGATCGAAGTGAATCTCTCTCAGCAGATGGTGTATGCCTACGAAGGCGACGTGCTGGTCAACAGTTTCGTCGTCTCGACCGGCACATGGATGACGCCCACCGTCACCGGGCAGTATCACATCTACGTCAAGTATCGCTCCACGACCATGGCCGGGCCCGGCTACTATCTGACCAATGTCCCGTATGTCATGTACTTCTACAAAGGCTACGGCCTGCACGGCACATACTGGCACAACAACTTCGGCACGCCCATGAGCCACGGCTGTGTCAACCTGCGCACCTACGATGCCGAATGGCTGTACAACTGGGCCTCGGTCGGGACGCTGGTGAGCGTGCATTACTGATTCGCTGATGAACGACCTGCACGGCGGCCTCTCCCGCCGCGACTTCCTCAAACTCAGCGGGGCCGGGTTACTGGGCTTATTGCTCCCGGGCCGCGCGCGCTCGCTCCTGCCCGATCCCGGTCTGCAGGGGCGCATCACCAGCGGACTGCTGTGGGCATACGACGAACCATCCAACAAGGCTAAAAGAATAAAGATGTACTGGCGCGACCTGGTCGTGCCGATCTCCGCCACTGCGCTGGACGACGACACCAGTCTCTACAACCGTGTCTGGTATGAGACCGCAGAGGGCGCGTATCTCTACTCCGGCTGGGTCCAGCCGGTGCGCACGGTGCTCAACCAGCCGTATTACGGTTTCTTCCCAACCGACGGCCTGCTCGGCGAGGTGACCGTCCCGTTTACCGACGCGCATGAGAAAGCGGACAAGGCCTCCAAAGTCGCCTACCGCATGTACTACGAGACCACGCACTGGCTGATGGAAACGGTCGTCGGCGCGGACGGAGAGGCCTGGTACCGCGTCTTCGACGACAAGTGGAAGAAATTCTATTTCGCCCCGGCCAAACACCTGCGCCTCATCCCGGACGAGGAACTGTCCCCGCTATCTCCAAATGTGCCTCCCGAAAAGAAACGCGTGGAAGTCCAACTGGACAACCAGCTCATGCTGGCCTACGAGGACGACAGGCTGGTCTACGCGGCGCGCATCGCCAGCGGAGCGATCTTCCGCGTCGGGACGTACACCACCCCGACCGGCACGTTCATGACCTACCACAAACGTCCCACGCGCCACATGGCCGCCGGAGACCTAGCCGCCAGCGGCTTCGACCTGCCCGGCGTGCCCTGGGTGCTCTACATCACCGAAAGCGGAATCTCCTTCCACGGCACGTACTGGCACAACGACTTCGGCCGTCCGCGCTCGCATGGGTGCATCAACCTGAGTCCGGCCGCGGCCAAGTGGCTCTTCCGCTGGACCTCGCCCACCGTTGACCCGCGCGCCCAGTTCGCTTACGAAAGCACGGGGACGGTGGTCAACATCGTCGAGTAAATTTTCCGCAAAACGTCCCGAAGGTTTGCGTTCAACATAAACCTTCGGGACGCTGCATATTTGCAATATGTCTGCGAGAAGCGCACTTTGCGGCGAAGCAGTTCCCTGCTGACACAAAATTCGCCTGACGTCCGTTTATCTGATAATCCCCAGTTTCTTCCCCGCTTCGCCGATCACGTCCATGGCGCGTTCGATCTCGCTCGGCTCGTGCGCGGCCGTGACCGTAGCGCGCAGGCGCGCGAGACCCTCGGGAACCGCGGGCGAAACGACGGGCAGGACGAACACATCGTTGTGCTGCGCCTCGCGCGTCATGGCGAAGGCCATATCGTCCGTGCCGCATAAAACGGGAACAATGGCCGTCTCGGTCAGCATCGTGTCGAAGCCCAGGCTTTTCAGCCCGCCGATGAACTGCTTGGTATTCTCGTTCAGCCGCTGGACGCGCCAGGGTTCATCCAGAATGACCTTGAAGGCTTCATTGGCGGCCGCGGCCTGCGCGGGCGGCAGCGCGGCAGAGAAAATGTACGCGCGGCTGGCGTGGCGCAGGTAGGTGATGATCTCCTTCTTCGCGGCAACGTATCCGCCCACCGAGGGAATGGTCTTGCTCAACGTGCCCATCTTGATGTCAATCACATCGCCGAGGCCGAAGTGCTCCTCGATGCCCGTGCCCTTCTCGCCGAGCACGCCCACCGAATGCGCCTCGTCAATCATCAGCCACGCGCCGTATTTTCTGCATAACTCCACCATTTTCGGCAGGTCAATGATGTCGCCGTCCATCGAAAAGACCGAATCGGCGATGACCATCTTCGACACGCCCTCGGGTACATTCTTCAATCGGTGTTCGAGGTCCGCCATGTCGTTGTGCTTGAAGCGGCGGAACTCCGCGCCCGACATCAGGCAGCCGTCCACAATGGAGGCGTGGTTCAGTTTATCGGAGAGGACGTAATCGCCGCGTCCCATCAGCGTGGAGATGACGCTCAGATTCGTGGCATATCCCGACGAATACGTGACCGCCGCCTCGGCATGTTTGAAGTGGGCGATGGTCTCTTCGAGTTCGTTGTGGATGGTGAGCGTGCCCGCCAGCGTGCGGACTCCGTTCGTGCCCGTGCCGAACTTGTCCACCGCCTTCTTGGCCGCTTCGTTGATCCGAGGGTGACCCACCAATCCGAGATAACTGTAGGAGGCGTACATGCCCATCTCGCGGCCGCGCACCAAAACTTTTGCTCCGCCGCGTATTTCCTCCACAGGCTGGTTGTAAAAATAGAGGTCGTTTTCCTTCAGGCGGTTCACGCGTTCTGTGAACGCACGCACGCGGCGGGTGACAGAATCATCGGTATTGTGGAAATCCATTCAGGCTCCTTGATCGCTTCGATCCGCCCATTTGGGCTGGCTCATTATACTCCAACCAGTTTTCTCAACTCCGCTTCGCCGATGATTTTCACGCCCAGCGATTTGGCCCTGTCGAATTTCGAGCCCGGGGATTCGCCCAGTACAAGATAACTCGTCTTCTTGCTGACGCTGTCGGTCACCTTGCCGCCGTGAGATTCGATGAACGCCTTCGCATCGTCGCGGGAAAATGTGGGAAGTGTGCCCGTGATGACGAAGGTAAGACCCGCCAACTTGTCGGATGCCTGCCCACCGGCCGCGGACGACTGCCCGCCTTTCGGCCACATCCCAACAGACTTTAATTTTTTCAAGACCTTCTGGTTGATGGGACGCGCGAACCAGTCCACGATGGCTTCGGCAGTGTTGGGTCCGACTCCCTCGATTTGCTGCAAGTCGTCGGGTTTGGCTTTGGCAAGCGCATCCAGGTCTTCGAAATGACGCGACAAATCTCCCGCCATCACTTCGCCGACGCCATGAATGCCCAGCGCGGTGATCAACCGCGCCAGGGGCTGATTCTTCGAGTTGGCAATGGAGGCCAAGAGGTTGTCGGCCTTTTTGTCCGCGAAACCTTCGAGTTCGAGCAGTTGTTCTTTCTTGAGCGTGTACAGGTCGGCTACATCTTTGACCAGTCCCTCCTCGATCAACTGCTCCACAATTTTGATGCCCAGCCCAACGATGTCCATCGCGCCGCGCGAGACGAAATGCTCCACGTTGCGCACCAACTGCGCAGGACACGCGGCATTCACGCAATACCACGCCACCTCGCCTTCGAAATGCTCCACCGGCTGTCCACAGGCGGGACAGTTCTTCGGCGGGACATACTTCTTCTCTTTGCCCGTGCGCGCATCCGTGACGGGGCCGATGATGTAGGGAATCACCTCACCCGCGCGTTTGACCAGCACGCGGTCACCGACGCGGATGTCCTTCTCGGCGATGTAGTCGAAGTTGTGCAGGGTGGCGCGCTCGACGATCACGCCGCCGATCTCGACGGGTTCGAGCACCGCATAGGGAGTCAACACACCGGTGCGGCCAACGTTGACGCGAATGTCTTGCAGGGTCGTCGTCACCTCGCGGGCGGGGAATTTGAAGGCAATCGCGCCGCGCGGATCCTTGCCAACGAAGCCGAGCTCCGCGGCCAGATTTAAATCGTCAATCTTGATGACCATGCCGTCCGCTTCATAGGGCAGTTCGTCGCGGCGCGTGTCCCAGGTCTCGGCGTAGGCAATGGCCGATTCGAGGTCGTCGAAGCGTTTGGCAACATCGGTGACGGGAAATCCAAGAGCCTTGAGGTATTCCAAAATCTCCCATTGCGACGCCGGGACTTTACCGCCCTCGGAATGGATGATCTGATACACGAGCAGCGTGAGCGGACGCGAAGCGGTCAGCGCGGGATCGAGCTGGCGCAGCGAGCCCGCGGCGGTGTTGCGCGGATTGAGGTAGGTCTTCTCGCCCGCCTCTTCGAGTTTGCGATTCAACTCCTCGAATTCCTTGATGGGCAGGAAGGCTTCTCCTCGTACCACCAGATACGACGGCGGACGATGGACGACGGACGACTCTTTGTTCGTTGTCTGTGGTTTGTTGTCCGCGGTCTGAACGGGTATCTTCAACGGGATGGCGCGCACCGTCCGCAGATTGCTCGTGATGTCCTCCCCCACCTCCCCATCGCCGCGCGTCGCGCCCTGCACGAAGACGCCGTCGCGGTAATGCAGCACAACGCTCAAGCCGTCAATCTTCGGCTCGACGACGAACTTCGCCTTCTCCACGCGGTCGTCGAGTTTCTTGATACGCTCGAACCAGGCGCGGGCGTCGTCCGCGCCGAAGGCGTTGGCAAGACTCAGGATGGGCGCGGGGTGGCGTATCTTCTCGAAACGGTCGGCAGGTTTGGCTCCCGCGCGCTGCGTGGGCGAGTCGGACGTTATCCAGTCGGGATGGTCGGCTTCGATCTGCTTGAGTTCGTTCAGCAGGCGGTCAAATTCGCGGTCGCTGATGAGGGGCGCGTCGAGGACGTGGTAACGGTAATTGTGAAAGTGAATCTGCGATTTGAGTTCTTCGTACCGGGCGCGTGTGTCCATGCCCGAATTATACCTTGCCCCCGTTTTCAGACCATCAGCCGCACGAACGGGTCGCCGAGCACGACGTAGTTGCGGGCGTCGTTGCTGGCGGTCCACTTCCCGGCCAGGTCGGCGGGATTGACCTTCTTGCCGAACTCCATTTCCTCGAGGGTCGAGGAGAGGTCAGCGGAAAGTTCGGCGTAGCGGCCATTGAAGTATTCGAAGGCGTAGCCGATGGGATAGCCGTCGAATAGGCGTTTGAGGGCAGATTCGAACACGGTCAATTGCGCGCCCGCCGCGCCCCACACGAAGGAGTAGCCCCAGGCGCGCTCCACGTGACCGACAACTGCCAGCGCGCCACCCTTTGGATGCGAGAGCAGGCGTTGAGGCAGACGGGCGAGGAAGTTCTTCGGAGCGATCTCGGCGCGGGCCTTGAATGCCTGTTTGGAGAAGTCGTCCATTTTGGGCGTGCCCGCGCCGTAGCAGGCGAAGAAGAAGGCCAGCATGCCATGCACGTTAGCGGCATCGGCGAGGTCGTCGGCCGCAAAATAGAAATCCTTGCCGATGGGCTTGCGCCAGTTCTTCGGTCCGGGCCAATCCTGGGTAAGCAGTGCGCCCTGATCGGAGAGTTGTTGCGGATGCCCGTTGGGGAATCCCATGCCGTGACTGGCCGTGAAGAGCATGGCGGGCGGCTCTTTGCCGGTGAACAAACCGCCCAGCGCGGCTTTGGTGGCGTCATCTTTCAGAATGGCCGGGAACTTCCAGCCCTTTTGTTCTTTTGTAAACGTATCTGCCAGCGGTTTGACAAGCTGCTCTGAACTCATGTTTGTGGCGGGATCGTCGGGATTCGAGACGCCGAAGAATGCGGCGGTTTTGGCGAGTGCCAGTTTTTTCTTCTCGGCCTCGACCACGCTTTTGGCGTAGTTGGCATAATCTTCGACTTTATCAAAGTGAATGCGGCCAACGGCATATTGGACATCCAGCAAAGTCTGGAAACGATAGGGGATCTGCTCCGGGTCGCCGACGAGCAGGAGGTAATACGGGACGATCTCCGGGTCCACCGGCCCCGGGCCTGCACCGTGCCGCGTGCACCACTCATCCTTCGACTCGTACATCTCGCCCGGTTTGAAGCGATAACCCTCGGGACCGGTATATTCCTTGTAGAACTTCCCCGCCTGCGACTTGCGCCAGTCGAGCAGAGGCCTTAGGGCGTCAACAATGGCCGCATCCACGTTGTAGGGAAAAATCACGCCCCAACCGGCGGAAGACAGGTCGTTGTAATCTGTGCCTTCCTTGGCAATGTAATCGCCTTCTTTTTTGGTGTTGGTCTCGGCGTATTTCTTCCACCAGGTGGCAAGCGCGGTCTCTTCTTCGGAGTTGCGCGGCTGACCGGTGATGGCGGCCGCCATCACGTCCGGCGCGACCGGCGGGATGAGGTAATCGCCCGTAGTGGCATCAATGCCGTTGAACGTCAACTGGTCGGTCATGGAATCTCCTCAGCGCTATGGGGAAGATTGATTCGGATTCTGAGAGGCATCCCCCGTCACAGGGCAGATGCCCACCTCGAAGCCGGTCGGTTCGAAACCGATCCAGCCGCGGCAGGTGTTGTCCAGCGCGGCGATGGCGTTGATGGGATAGTTGGCAATGTCGGTCTTGTCCGGCGAACCAGCCTGCGGCAGGGTGAAGTGGTCGTTGTAATCGAACCAGGCGGGCTTGAACAGGTCGCGGCTGGCCCATGCGGTCCACATGAAGACCGGGTCGCGGCGGCCGAGCAGGTCGAACTGGAAGGCAATCTGGACTACGTTTGGATTGGCCGGGTCAATACGCGCCCAGACCAGGTCGGGTTTTTCGCCCTTGCCCTGGTCGAAGATCAGGGTATCGTATCCGTCGCCGACCTGGGGCGGATCGCTTTCCCCAACGGCGCCGTTCCCCACATCGTTGTTGCTGTCGGTCCAGACGCGCACGCCGCTGAATGACCACTGCGCGGAGGGGGCAACCGTGAAGATCAAGTAGTCGCCGCGGCCATCCGCGTTCAGGTCCAGTTCCAGGCCATAGTTTCCAAGCAGGCGGCTTACGTTTTGCGCCCCGACCAGTTCGATATTCACAAACACCCAGTCCGCGGTGAGCGAAAGGCCGGCGCGGCGGATATCAACATCGGGATAATACTCACCCATCGTGGCGGCAGTGAAGGGACGTTCGTAAAGATTGCTAAAGTAGTCGTCCCCGGCAGTGACCGTCCTTTGAGGAGCAGTGACGGTGGAGGTCTCGTCGTCCATCTGGCTGTCAATGAAACCCGGCGCGGCGGGGGGTTGTTCCAATTGAGAAGTATCAGGCTGGGTGACCACAGGCAGGGCCGCTTCCTCCGCACACGAGTCGTTCAGGAAGGCCAGGCATTCCTCCTCGGTGAAGTTACGTGTCAGCCGTTTGCTGGCCAGGGCCACCAGATCCTCGAACGAGAGCAGGTAGGCGCGGATCGAACCGTCCAGACTGACCGAGAACATGCGCGTGCCGTTCGGGCTGAAGGTGACGCCATAGATGCGGTCATTGTGACCATAGAGGCGGAAGTCGGCCTCGGCTGTCTGCAGATCCCAGACCACGCCCACGCCATCCGCGCCGCCGGTCATGAGGTACCTGCCGTCCGGGCTGTAGGCCGCCGTGAACAACGCATCGCCGCGGCCGTACAGGACGTGATCCACCTCGCCCAGCGCGTCCCTCTCCGTATTCCAGATGATGACCGATCCGTCGTCGCTGACCGAGGCCATGCGCGTCCCGTCCGGACTGAAAGCCAGGTCCTCGACTGTATTCGAGTGGGTGTCGTCTGCGGGCCGGGTGAGGAGCCTCAGAAGCAGGCCCGATGGATATTCCCAAAATGCGATACTGCCCTCGTCATACCCGGCGGCCAGCATGGAACCGTCCGGGCTGAAGGCGACCGTGCGCAACTCGGCTTCGATCATGCCGGTCTCCAGATCGCCAATGAACGCGCCGCTCCCGGCATCCCAGATTTTGACCAACCCGTCGGTCCCGGCGGTGGCGATGTGAGCCCCGTCCGGGCTGATATCTGCATCCCACACCTCGCCGGTATGACCGGACAGGATGTGCAACTCCGCGCCGCTGGTCGCGTCCCAGATGCGGGCGGTCCCATCGCGGCTGGCAGTGACGATGAAACTGTCATCCGGGCTGTACTGGACAGCCTCCACAACCTGCGTATGACCCGTGAGAGTCAACCGCAGGCGGCCATTCGTCGCGCTCCAGACGCGCACAATGTTATCGCCTCCGGCCACCACCAGCCTCGTTCCATCCGCATTGAAACTGAGATCGAAAGCCGGAGCGAGGTTGTCAATGGTGAACAGTTCGCGGCTGCCTTCCGTCGAGGCATTCCATATACGGACAGTGCGATCCTCGCTGGCTGTAGCAATCCGCTTGCCGTCCGGGCTGAACGAAACGCCGAAGACCCGGCTGGTATGGCCGTACAGCACCAGCCCCGGGCGGCCATACGTCGTGTCGAAGAAGCGGATGGTCCGGTCGGCGCCCACGGAGACGATCGAGGCGCCATCCGGGCTGAAGGCAATCCCGTACACCGCGTCGCGATGACCGCTGATGGCGATCTGGAACGCGCCCGTCCCGGCGTCCCACAGACGGATGGCGCGGTCCTCGCCGGAGGTGGCCACCCATCTCCCGTCCGGACTGAAAGCGGCCGCGTTGACATAGCCGTCGTGCTCCTCCAGGCGGAAAAGTTCCGCCCCGGTGAGCGCATCCCAGATTCGGGCAGTGCCGTCACTGCTGGCAGTGACAATGCGCGTCCCATCCGGGCTGACCGCGATGGACCGGACTTCCCCTTCGTGGCCGGCCAGGGTCACCAGAAGTTCGCCCGTCTGGACGTCCCAAATCGTCGCGGTCTTGTCCGCGCTGGCCGCAGCGATGTGCTGGCCGTCCGGGCTGTAGGCCAGCCACCAGATTCTGTCCTTGTGCGCGGGAATGGTCTTTATTTCCTGCCCGGTGGTTGAGTCGAAAAACAGAATACGCCCGTCACCGCTGGCGGCCGCGATCTGCGTTCCATCCGGGCTGTAGATTGCAAAGGTCGCGCCGTAGCCTGCGGGGTCCGGGATCGTTTCGGCCGCCGCCATCGAAAGCAATTCCCTGCCGCTCTGCACCTCCCAGACTTTGACCTTCCCATCGCCGCAGGCCGTGACCAGCCGCGTTTCATCCGGGTTGAAATAGGCGCTGAACACCGGCGCCTGGAAGGCCTGCGGCGCGGCGGGGTCCGAACCGCCGCCGAGCACGCGCTCCACGCGCATGGCCGGCAGGGCGCGGCGCAGGGCGTCCTCGGCTTCGGCCACGGGAGGCGTATGCACCTGAACGGCCTGCAGGGCCAGCAGGACGCTGAGTTCGGTATCTACATTCAGATTGCTGACCGAATCAGCCGCCAGTTTGCGCGCGTTGGCGATCTTCTCTTGGAGCTCCGCCTTTTCCCTCTCGATTTGTTCGTTCTGCCGGGAAATCTCCGCGTCCCTTTGCGCCTCGCGCGCCCTATCCGCCTGGCGAATGGATTGATAAGCAAAATAAATCGCGCCGATCATCAGCAGGACCGCCAAGGCACCCACATAACGGATCACCAGATTCAGCTTGCGTTCACGCTCGTTCACAGCGAACGATTTCTGGCAGGCCGCCAGGAAATCTTTCTCCACTTCTGTCAGCGACTCAAGATTAGCGTTCGCCCACACGCGCGCATCCTTGAACGCCGAACTGCGCATGAGCATCCCGTCCGGGCGGCCCTGCGAATTCCAGGCATCGGCCTGCCGTTGGAACGCGTTCAGATTGGCCTTGAACCAAGCCTCGTTGCTGAGACGAATCGGACGGATGAGGCGATCGTGCGCCAGCTCGAACCAGGTGGAACCGCCGCGCTGATCGGCGCGCACCAGATAGGCTTCCTGCAATTTTTGGATGACTTCGTTCGGGAGTCCCTCGCTGACTTTGGGCGCCATCTGCACCTGGCCGCGGATGCCCTGCCGGGTGATGAGTTTACGGTCGATCCATTCTCGAATCTTGCGCTCGGGATACTGCGAGTCCGCCGCCACCGACTCGACCTGGAAATCGTAGTAATCGCCCAGAGCCGTATCCACACTTCCGGCTTCCTCCACCTCCTTGAGGGTGATTTCTTTGTCCTTGACGATCCGCATCGTCCACAACCGGCGGCAGACCACCTGCAATTGCACGGGCTCCACGTAAATGCCCAGTTGCTCCGCCGTCGTGCCGTCCGGCTGTTGGACGCGCACGCGGCGCAACTCGTCCACCAGGCGGCGGGCGGCGGTTTCGTCGAATTGCACGCCTGCATCCAGCGAAGGTTGGCGAATGGCCTGGATGGCGGCCTGCGCGTCGAGCAGGTCGAGGCGGTATCGGTTGGATAAACGCGTCGGTACCGGACGCAGGAACGGGTCCAGCCCCGCCAGGTAGTCCTCACGGATGATGAACAACGCCCACAGGTTTCGGTCGCGCAGAGCCTCGCCGACCTGTGCGAAGAAGTCCGCCTTGCCGGCGCGGTCGGTGGGATTGTTGGTGACGATCTCCTCCAATTGATCGAAGACCAGCACGAAGGGCGCGTAGGAATCGAATTCTTTATCCAGGCGGGCGGCGCGCTCGCGATATCGCCTCAGGTAATCCGCCAGCCGCATCGAGGCAAGTTCGGCCGCTGGAAATTCATGCTCATCGGCAATTTCCGAATCTATGGACATCAAGGCGCTGTAAGCGTAACGATTGAACGACGGACCGATTTCCACCCCGCCGGGCGCGACCTGATTCACGCGGATGGTGGGCAATACGGCGAACCCCTGCGCCTCGAGTTCCGGAATGATGGCGGCGTTGACCAGCGAACTCTTGCCCGCGCCGGAGGGCGAATACAGCAGGACAATGCGCTCGGCGATGAGCAGGTCCACCAGTTCGGTCTTTTCACGGTCGCGGCCGTACAGTTTTTCGCCCTTCTGGAACGAACGCGGGCCGACATATGGATTGGCGGAGACAGGCGCAGGATTGGACATTGGGTCTGCTCCTTAGGCGGGCTTGGACTTCTTCTGCTGGGCGATCTCGCGCAGGAAGTCGTCGGAACGGCCCCAGTAGATGCTGATGGCCACGTTCTGGAAATAGGTCTGCAGGTAATCGCGCGCCCGCTTCGGATCGAGGTTGCGATTCTCGTCCGGCTCCACCTGGACGGCGATATGGGTGTAGCGCGCCCGCCGGCCGCCGCCCTGCTGTCCCATCATGGAACGGAAGAAGACGCGGAAGGCCCAGTCGTCCAGCTGGAAGCCGAGGAACATGAGCGCGGTGTCGGTCATGGCGCGGCGCACGACCGGGGGAATTAAGTCCTTGTTGCTGGTCACGCCGATCAGGTACTCGAAGTAATCATCCTCGGTCAAGACGAGCGAATCGGGCACGCTGAAATGACCGAACAGGTGATAGACCAGCGGCTTCTCCGGCGTGGGACGGTAATCGCGATCCGTATCGAAGATGGATTCGACCGAGAAGCGGTCGTTCCACGGGCAAATAACCATTTGCGGATCCTTCTTTGCCTCCCGCAGGGCATCCACCATCAGGTTATCGAAATTGGTCGTGAGGTAGATGGGCAGGTCGAGCGCGGCCAGCACCTCGTGTTGTTCGAACTCCAGACGGTCGCGCAGTTTCTGCCCCGCAGACGAGATCACATCCGCCAGATTGGACTTCGGATCATCCAATTCCTTCGGCGGTTCGCCGCCCAGACGGTCCCTGACACTCTGACGCACCGAGGCCTCGAACTCGGTCAACAGGGTGTTGACGTCCTGGTTCACCGCGAGGTACTGTGCTACCTGCGGCAATGCATCTCGGAAAAAATACGCCAGCGGATAACGATATTTCTCCGCCATGCCCAGCGCCAGGTCGCGCCAGTTGCCGATCAACGGCTCGTACAGGCCGGGGCCGAGAATCGGGGTGCACTGTCCCTTCTCGATACTACTGAGCAGGGCAGGCCACTTTTTGAACTCGCCCTCCTCGCCGAAGCCCGGCACATACCAGATGCGCCCGGTCTTCAAACGCATGAAGAGCACCGGCATCCAGAAATCGTCCCGCCCGCTGACCGCATCGCGCGCCACCGAGAGGGCGCGGTCGATCAGGCCGTCCTTCTGCAGCTCCTCGAAGAAGACCGGCATGAACTTTGTGACCGTATCCATCGAGACACTACCCTGCATGGCGACCACAGCCGGGACTCCCGCCTCGGTCAAGCGCGGACCCAGGGCCTGGAGCGCCTGACCCGCGCCCTTGCCCGCGCTCTGGCAGGATGCCAGCACTACCAGCCGCGGCGGGTTCTCCAGTTTCCTGATGCGCGTCACCAGGTCCGCGCCGGAGACGCGCGCCACTTTCCCGTTTTCGTCCTCCAGCCACAGCCACGCCCCGCCCTTGACGAACGCGCCGTGCGCGACGAGATAGAGGATGTCACAGCCTTCCGCGAGACGGGAAAGGATTGCGTCCAGTGTGCAGTGTTTGTCCTTCTCGTCGGGAATGGTCACGACAGGAATCTTCTCCCCCAGCGCGGACCTGGCGCGATTCGTCTCGCCTGCCACATCCACCGCGGCCAACTCATAATCCTTCAAATCGGACGGATTGGCAACCGCGACCAGCGTCTTCAGGTCGCCGCGCGAGGTCTGCCGCACGGGCCGCCAGTCGAGACTGCTCAAATAACGAGAGAAATAGATTTGTGTGCCGGTAAACAGCGGGGATTTCGGGTCTTCGGGATCGCGCAGGGTTTCCCAGAAGAGGTCGTTCAATTCCAGCGCGGTCGGGCCAATGACCAGCCGCACGCGCAGGCCCGCCTTCAAAGCCGCGGCGCTGGCGCGGGCTTTCGAGAAGGCCGCCAGCATATCTTTATCGGCGAACAGGCTTTCGGTCAGGAGAGCGCCGTAGGCCGCGCCGTCGGAGGACTTGGCCGTGAGCGCCGCGGCATCGAACTGTACGCTGATCTCCTGCGCCTGTCCGAGGCGGATATCCGCGTCACTGCCGGGCTGGGTGAAGCGCATTTCCGCCGTATAAGTCCCCGTTTCGCGGCGGTGCAGGCTGAGTTCGAGATCGGCAATTTCGGACAAATCAACCGTTTCCTTCTATCTGGAGCACACTCGCGATTTCACCGTACCGGTAGGCGCAAGCGGATTATACAACAAATCCTGTTTATTCATCCCTGTATTCTCCAAATTTTCACTCCAATGATTACAATCCGCGCGATGCGTTATACTTCCTCCCATGACGGAACGCATCGGCATCTTCGGCGGCACCTTCGACCCGCCCCATCTCGGCCACCTGATCCTCGCCAGCGAAGCCTGCGCGCAACTCAACCTGTCGCGCCTGCTGTGGGTGCTCACCCCCAACCCGCCGCACAAGTTAAAACAGGTCGTCACCTCGCCCGAACACCGGCTGGAAATGCTCCAACGCGCCATTTCCGACAATCCCGCCTTCGAACTTTCGCGCCTCGAACTCGACCGTCCCGGCCCGCACTACACGCTGGACACCGTGCGGCTGGTTCAGGACCAATTTCCCTCCGCGGACATCATCCTCGTCATCGGCGGCGACTCATTGCGCGACCTGCCCACCTGGCGCCTCGCCGCGGACCTTGTGTCTGCGTGCCGCGAAATCGGCGTGATGCGCCGCCCGGGCGATTCCGCCGACCTGGCCGCGCTGGAGAGCCTCCTGCCGGGCCTGCGCGCCAGACTCCGTTTCGTGGACGCGCCCCTGCTGGAGATCGCCTCGTCCGAGATTCGCCGCCGCGTGGCCGCGGGCATCAGCGTGCGATACTACCTTCCGCCCGCCGTGTACGAGTACATTCAAAAAGAACGCCTCTACCGAAATTCCTGACCGAAACACAACGTCCCGAAGATTCTCAAACCTTCGGGACGTCGCATTCTGCGGTCCGATCCATCACGCGTCCAGATGGAACGTGTGATAGACATTCTTGCACGGGTTGCCCCAGGCCAGATGCATCTCGCGCGCCGTCAGGTCAATGATGAGCGCGTTGATGGTCTTTTCGCGGTCGAGCGGATCGTTTGCGTCAATGGCATGATTGCAGATGGAATTCGAGAAATTGACATGGTCGCGCTGGATGGCCTGCAGGGTCTTGATCGTATGGCTGGCCTCGTGCTTCACCAGCCGCAGCGCGCGGAAATAACGCACGCGCGACGAGATCAACTCCTCGGGATCACTCTCGATTTGTTTCATGTTCTCGGAGAGGAAGTGATTGGTGTGCACCAGGTAGCCGTCCTCTCCGTAGAGAATCGCGAAGCGCCGCGCCGAGACTTCCACGCTGTAGATCTCCCCGCTTTCGTGAACGAGCAGGTGATTGTAACCCGCGGCGCGGTGCGGGATGAGCGCGGCGCGGATGGCCTCGCCCGGCGTCCTGGCGGCCAGCACCGCGCGCGAGACAAAGATGCGCGGCACGCCGATGCGCGAATCGTTGGGATAGACCGAATCGCACAACTGGGCAATGCCATACGCGTTGAATCCGATATTGGGCAGGAGCCCGCCATAGGTCATGGCAAGGAACGGAGGTTCGTCCTTCGGCGAGGCATGGATGATGAAGACATCCTCCTCGTCTTCCGGCAACCAATCCTCGTTGTGCGCCACCAGCACGTGACCGTCGGCCGTGCGCTGTTCGTTGACTGCCAGGCTGGTACAGCGCGTCAGGTGTAACGCGTCCATCGTGACCGCTTCCATGGCATTGGCGACCGCCAGGTCGTCGTACGAAACGCCCGCGCCCTCGGCAATGCCCTGCACTTCCTCCACGTACTTTGGATAACGCTCCTGCGAAAAAGGCATGTACTTGCGGGCCTGGATCTGCGCGCCCTCCCACGTGAGCGCGATCTGGTCATACGCACCGGCCAGCAGGACGCGCGCATTTTCGATACTGTGCTGCACCTGCGTTTTACAGGCCTCGCCGATCTGACGTCCCATTTCGCGGTGCGTGCCAGAGACGCGCACCAGCGGCGGCGGGTTGGGATGAATGGGTGTGTTGGTCGAATCTTTCCTGGGGGACATAGAAACCTTTATTTGGACTGTTCGCGGGTCGAGCAGGCTGAAGATATTTCGAGCCGCGTCGAGACCCCCGCGGGAAATGAAAACCTGCTTCAGGGATCGCTCTGAAGCAGGTGAATTCTATCACATCGCCCTGTGGCTACGAGGCGGGCGGGACCTCGACGAGGGGCGCGGGCGGCGGGTAGACGCGCGACCCGAACAGGGTCAGCGTGACCGCACCGATGCCGGTCAACCCGACGAGGAACGGTGCCAGCCATCCGACACAGGGAACTAATCCCACGCCGCCGACGACAAGCATCAGCAGGAGGGTACCAAAGCCCGCCTTGAACACCGGCGCCCAGTCCTGGTGGATGGCCTGGGTGAATCGCTCACCGACCTCCATGCCGATGGCGATGACGCCGAACAGCCAGGCCAGTACGAGCAACAGGACGGCGACGAAAGCAACTGGAATAAGCAGGATGGTCACGACCATCAACACCAGCGCCAGCGGAGCGAGGAAGACCACCAGCATCCCCACACTGCCGGGGATCAGCGGATTGGCCACCACCGCGCGCGACACCCGTTCCAACTGCGGTTGCATGAACAGAACCAGCAACATTGCCAGCGCCGCCACACCGATCGCCTGAAAGACAAGTTGGAAGACATTGGCAAACGGATTGACGCTTACCCGAACTGGCGAGACGTTGGGCGCATTCGGCACATCGGGAATCTGAATGGACGGCCCGTTGTTTTCGATGATATCGCCTTCCACCAAGGCCCCGTCGGCGCGGCTGATCACCCCGCCCACCGAGACCACGTCGCCTTTGACGATGGCCGTTTCTTCCAGCGAAATCGTCCCGCCGATGATCACCACGTCGCTTTCGACCGAGCCGTGCACCGTGATGTTGCCGCCGATGACCACCAGACTACCGTCCAACAGCGCGTCCTCTTCCACGGTCACGTTGCCGCCAAAGACCACCAGGTCGCCATCCAGGGTCTCGCCGCTTTTCAGCGTAAAGTTCTCGCCGAAGATCACCTGCCCATCGAGCAGGCCTTTGGCCGCCGCAGGCCGGGCCGGGAGTAATAGAAGGGTGAGTAACAAAGCAACTACAAGGATTTTCTTCATAGGTTTCATATTCATGCTCCTCGTGTAACTCGCGTGAACCGCCAGAGAGATACCGACCATAACAGCCCCAGCCCGGCGGTCCCTGAGATCAGCACCATCCACGCGAACGGAGGAATCAGTCCCGGGATGACGCGAAATAAAACCGACCCGACCTCGCCCAGGGCGCGCATTGTCTCAAGAACGCCAAGCAACACCCCTACCCAGGTTGTGATCCACGTCGCGGGCGAACTGAAAAATTCGAGCAGGTAGGGACCGGTCAACCAGACGACCAGCCCGAGTCCGGCCACGACCAGCAGCAGGCCGCCGACTACCTGGCTTCGTCTTTCGCGGACGCGCTGCGCCGCCAGCCGCGCCTGGAAGCGCGCCGTGAACCCGGGCGCCGGCGCGAGGCTCTTTGCAGAACGCAGGGCCAGGTCGGCCTCCCACAGCGCCGCACAATGACGGCAGGTTTGCAGATGCAGTTGGAGTTCCCGGTCCTCTTCGGGCTTCAGTAATTTATCGTCCAGCAGCCAATCTTCAAAAGGCCGGTGATTCATAGCGTTTCCTTTCTGCGCGGGGCTGGGGCATACTCCGTTCCCAGAGACTGCCCAAAGCCCGACGCGCCCGGTGCAGGCGGCTCTTCACCGCGCTGACCGTCAGGGAGAGCGTATCGGCGATCTCCTGCTCCGAATAGTCGTGCCAGTAACGCAGGACGATCGCCGCCCGGTCGGTGGCCTCCAGCGAGGACAACAGGCGATGCAGATGGTCGCGATCCTCGCGGCGCACCGATTCGTGCTCCGGGTTGAGGGCCGAGGCGTCGGGCAGTTCGTAGTCCGATTCCTCGTCCTCGTCAATCGAAAAGACATTCAACTTGCGGCGGCGCAGGCGGTCAATGCAATAGTGAGCCGCGATGGAAAGGAGCCAGGTCGCAAACGACCTTCCGGTATCGTAACGGGCGAGATGCTGAAACGCCCGCAGGAAGGTCTCCTGGGCGGCGTCTTCGGCCGCCTCAGGCTCGCCTAACATGCGATAGCACAGGTTATAGACCGGTTTTTGATACGTCTCCACCAGCATGGTGAAGGCATCCTGGTCGCCGCGTTGGGCCCGGATGACCCAGGCCTGTTCCTCGTTCACGCATTCTCCTTGATTTGCTACCTTTGCTTACGCCGGGAGGCGGGCAAAGTTGCACTTCTTCACAACATAATCACCTTGCAAATAGTTAAGAAATTTTAATGATGATGCCCCTCGCCGCTATTCCGCGGACCCAAAACCGCGCCCCAGGCGCCCAGCCTGTGGCCGTTCATTGCCAGCCCGGCCGCGAGGACCGTGGTCAGCGGCACGGCCGCGATCAATCCCAGCGAGCCGACCAGCGTCCGCACGATCTCCTCGGCTACGAAGGCAAAATTGACCAGGTTGCCGTAGTCGCCGCGGGCGAGGGAGAACAGCAGGAGCATCGGCAATGCCGCGCCGGCGTAGGCCAGCACCAGCGTATTGACGGTGGCTGCCACGTGGTCCTGCCCGATGCGCATGGCGGATCGGAACAGGCCGCGCAGGCCCAGGTCCGGGTTGGCGGCGTGGAGTTCGAAGACGGCGGAGGCCTGGGTCGTGACGAGGTCGTCGAGCACACCCAGCGCGCCGATGATCATCCCGCCCAGCAGGAGCCCGCGCAGGTTGATGGACGCGGCCAGCGACTGCACCAGGAACATGCTGTTCTCGTCGCCCGAACCGTTCAGGCGCGCAAACACGACGAACACCGCGGCCAGCGCGCCGGTCAACAGCAGCGACAGGATCATGCTCACCACCGCCGCGTGCGTTTTGAGATTCCAGCCATAGGTGAGATACAGCGTGACCGCCAGCAGGATGGCCGAGCCGATGATGCTGACCGTGAGCGGGTCTTCGCCCGCCAGGATGTGCGGGATGATGTACGCGACGATCACGAACAGGCTGAAGGCCATGCTGACGAGCGAGCGCAATCCCTTCCAGCGGCTGATGAGCAGGATGGCCGCGGCAAAGATTCCCAGCAGCCAAAGCAGCGACGTGCTGCGCACATGATCCACGAAATAGGCGTTGACGAGGTTCTCCGGCGTCTTGCTCACGGTGACGAGGACGCGGTCGCCGGGCCTGAGGAGATAATCGTCCTGGCGCACCTGGCGGCGGCCATAATCAATTTCCATTTGGATACCCGCGTACTCCCCCTCCAGCAATTTGACGCGGACGATCTGATACGGCTGGACGTGACCGCCGAGGTCAATCGTCCCCTCTTCGATGACGGTCACCACCTCCGCCCGCACCGTTTCGGACCCGAAGGCGATTGCGCTGGATTCGGGCAATTGCGCGCCCGAGAAGTACGGCCAGAGAAGAGCCGCGCAGAACGCCAGCAGGATGACCGGGACAATCCATATTCTGTTGGGTTTCATAAGAGTTCCGAGTTTACTCGCGCAGATCGGCGACGGCCTCATCCATCTGGCGCAGGATGACGGGCACTTGTCCGCTGGGCGTGCCGACGCGGAACATAAAGTTGAAGCCGTCGCCCAGAATCAGTTTGACGGTGCGCCATTCGGCCAGTTGCGGATAGGTCTGTCCGAGCGGGATCAATTTAACGGCCTCGGCCCATTGCGGATGAGTCGCTTCGTAATCGGCGGCCAGTTCCAGGGTCGAGGGGCGAAGCGGAAACAGGCCGGTGGATTTCACCCAGCGCGCCTGGTTCGCGTCCGAAAGCATCCAGCGGACGAACAGCCACGCGGCCAGTTGTTCTTCCTTGGTCGAGGGGATGAGCACGAAGGACGAGCCATAGATGACAAGCGTTTCATCAGGAAATGGAATGACCGTCCACTCGTCGTCACCGCCGAGCGCGGTGAAGGCGCGGCTTTGCGCGGGCAGGTCTTCGAGGCTTCCCGTGACGAACAGGGCGCGCCGCGCCGCGAACTCGTCGAAAGGATTTGCCTCCGATGATTGCCAGGCACAGCCGTCCTCGGCCAGCGTTTTGACGAAGCGCATGGCTTCGAGGTTATCGGGTTTCAGAAAACGGAAACCGCCTTCCTGCAACGGGCCATCGCCGAAAGCCAGCATCCAGGAGAGCGGTGTCATCGTCTGCGTATCCACATACCAGCCGCCGAAGCCGTCATCGGACTGCTCCTCGTTTTTGCGAAACGATTGATTCGCCGCGCAGGCCTGTTCGCGGAACTCGCCGGGTGTGGCGGGCGGCGAATCGAAGCCGAGTTCGCGCGCCCAGGTCTGGTTGTAGAAAAGGAAGCGGGCGGAGCGCTGCGCGGGCGCGCCGAGAATTTTTCCGTCCACCTGATCCTGCGCCCACAGCGCGGGCGCAATGGATTCGGAGTCGGCCAGCCCCCACAGCGGATCGTTCATGTAAGGAGTCAAATCCACCACGCCGTCCTGCTCGCGCCAGAACAACGCGTGCTCGGGCAACGCGATCACCAGGTCGGGTTGTTCCACGCCCACCAGCGCGGCGGTCACGTTGTTGAACAACTCGGTGTAGTTTCCCTGCCCGGCGGTCAGAACCGTGATGCCCCATTCATTGCTGGTGTTGAACTCGGCCGCCTGCGTTTCGAGGAGCGACGCCTCGGACCCGAACCACGGATGCCAGACTGTGACCGTGACGCCGCGCAGCGCATCCGCTTCGACGCCCAGACTGCCGACCGGGATCGCGGTGGGCGCCGGCGTCACCTCCGTCTCGGGCGTGGACGTGGGGCTGGCCGCCGTTAAATCGACCGGCGCGCAGGCCGAGAGGAAAACGAAGATGAAGGATAAAAGAGGAAAGATACCAGAAGGGCGCGCCGCGAAAGAATCACGCATTTGCCGATTTGCCAAGTTGCTCATTTGCTGTTTTCCCTACCCAAGCATCACCATCGGGACGGGAGTGAAAACGAGGATGAATAGAACGATGGCAAAGACCGCCACCGCGCGGCGCGGCGGATCGAGCGAAGTGATCTGGTCGAGCGGCTCGGCATGGACGCGTCCCAGCCAGAAGAGCAGGAAGGCCCACGTCCACCAGCCGCTCCAGACGAGGCCCAGCACGATGAGTGCGCCAAGGATGAACGGGTAAGCCCGCCGCGCCTTGTCGCCAAACAACGCATAGATGACGTGGCCGCCGTCGAGCGTGCCGACCGGGACGAGGTTCATGGCCGTGACGAGTAATCCCGCCCAGCCCGCGAAGGCGACGGGATGGATGAACACGTCCGTGCCGCCGAAGGGAACGGGCATGCCGGTGAAGAAATACCTCAGCCAGTAAAGCAGAGGGGAGAGTCCGTTCAGGCTGGCCGGAGCGGGCAACAACCGACCGAACACCAGGAATTTCGAGAAAAGATAGAAGATGGAATTGCCTTCGATAAATCCGCCGGGCGAGGGTTCCACCGGGCCGGTCGTCGAGAGGAAGAGGCCAATGAAAAGGACTGGAATGGCGATGACCATCCCCGCCAATGGGCCTGCCACGCCGATGTCGAAGAGAGTGCGTTTGTTCTTCGGGATGCCCTGCATCCGAATGAACGCGCCCAGCGTCCCCAATGGACTGAACGGCAGAGGCAGGAAGTAAGGCAGGGTGGCGGGCGTCTTGTGATAGCGGCTGACAAGATAATGACCGAACTCGTGCGCCAACAGGATTCCCAGCAGGCTGAGCGCGAACGGCCAGCCGGTGAAAATACTCTTAAGCAGAAGCAGAATCTGCCCCCAAGTGTCCGAGGGGATCGGCCCTTCGGGCTGCGCGCCGGCAATCATGACACTGATGACCGTCAACACGAAAAGAATGATGTTGATGTTGACATTATTCGGCTTCGGCGCGGGCAGGCTGTGCACCAGGTAGATGGCGTGCTGTCCGTTTTCTTCGCGAAAGAGGGGCGTGAGGTTGTATCCTTTAACGGATTCAGCCAGCTGGTCGTAGGCCGCGGCGGAATCGTCGCTCAGCAGGCGGCCGCGGTAGCGGACGATGTGTCCCTTTTGCGCGTCGCCCAGGGTTACGTCTTCAATACGAAATACGCGTGAGACAAGGCTGTTCAGGATTTCGGATTCGGGAATTGACATAGATCACCATGTAGACCACAGACCACGGACAATGGACGACGAGCGTCCGCGGCCGGTCGTCCGTCGTCAAAAGATAGGCGGGAGTGGATGGGGGTCGAACCCACCGCGGCCCGCAACGCGACCCGCCGCCGGTTTTGAAGACCGGGAAGCCCTCCGGGACTTAACCACTCCCGGCGCAAGGATAATCGAATGGGAGGCGCTTGGCAAGTGAAAGATAAAGTAGTGACGACTTTTGTAGGGTTGCAAATTAATCTTACATAAAAACAACGCGTAGAGCGGATACGAAGCGCGGTACCCATGGGATCCTGCGTCTCGTCTTCGCGGCGCCATGCGCCGCTCCGCTCGACGCGATGACATATCAAGTCCAATCGTTAATCTACACAAGTCGTCACCACACATAACAAAAACCACCCGTCCGGTGGGCGATTCTTCGAACTCCCAGTCGGGGCGAGAGGATTTG
>JBBIKC010000005.1:69610-93502 GCA_037445635.1 Chloroflexota bacterium | reverse complement strand
TCGAGGATTTAATTCTCGAACAGCAGATACGGCAACACCAATAGCGTAACGGTCACGATGTAAGCGATGCCCGTGTAGATCGCGGCGCGCACGGGATGTTTGCTCGTTTCCTCTGAGCGGGTGGAGAGGTACTCGCTGGCGGCCATGGACATGGACGCGGCGATGCCGGTGATCAGTCCCGAAAGGGCGATGAGTTTCCCGTTTTGCAGGGCCAGCGTCAGTCCCGCGAGCGCGCCGGTCAGTTCCACCAGCGCGTCGTTCAGTCCCAGCACCACCGAGCCCGCATATTGCAGCCGCTCCTCATCCAGCATCCCGATCAGTTGTTGTTCGTGGATATCCTCCTCGTGCTGGAATCTGGCAGCCTCGGGGATCGTCGCCGCCACCGCGGCGTAATTCTTCTGGGCGGCCTCTTCGCCGCGTTCCATCAACTTGATGCCGAAGGTGAATCCCAGGATGCGGCTGACGAGATAATAAAACCACATTTTGAACCAATCGGGCCGAACATCCTGCCCGCTGTACTTCTTCCAGCCCTCGTAGTGCTTGAGTTCGTCGTCCGCGATCTGCTGGAGGATCTTCGCGTTTTCAGACGACTTGATGGTGCGCGCCAGGCGTTTGTAGATGTGATGTTCGGTGATCTCCGTCCGCTGGAAGGTTTCCAGCATGGGACCGATGTTCGCTTCGGTTTGCATGATACTCTCCTGGATGAAATATCTGCCCATATTGTAAGCCGATTCGATGTTTTTCGTGTTATGGGCGGTGTCATGTTTGAGGATGGAATCCTCGTTTATAATCCCGACATCCAATTGCGAAGGATGGAACTTTCGTATCTTCCCTTTGCCGTTCGGTGTATTATAGTTGCAGTCCATGCGAGAAATTTATTGTTTCACCGGTGACCGCCCATGCCCAATTCAAACTTGACAGAAATGCTCGCCAGTTACGTGCCGCGCCTGATTCAGCGGCGCGTGGTCAACAACCCCGCGCCCATCGATTCGCCGGTGGCTGAGGATTTTCAGGCGGTCGTGCTGTTTGCCGACATCTCGGGCTTTACGATGCTGACCGAACGGTTGGCGGAACGCGGACCGGCGGGGGCGGAAGTCCTCGCCGAATTGCTTAACGACTATTTCGGCCAGTTGATTGGGATCATCAACGAATACGGCGGCGACGTGGTCAAATTCGCCGGGGACGCCATTCTCGCGGTCTGGCCGATGGACGATTCGGGCGGGCCCGAAGCCAGCGACTGGGACTGGACCGCGCGCGTGGTGGACTGCGCGCTCAAGATCCGCGAAAAACTGCACCATTACAAAGTGGAAGATATCAACCTGCGGCTCAAAGTGGCTGTCAGTGTTGGTGAGATCAGCCTGGCGCACGTGGGCGGCGTGTTCAACCGCTGGGAGTTTCTGGTGGCCGGCGCGCCGCTGGTCGAACTCGGTCAGGCCAACGACCTGGCCCAGGCGGGGGACGTGCTGTTGACTCCCTCGGCATATGACCTGCTGAAGAACGATTGCACAGGCTCGGTGATTGACTTCCCGTCGAAGGGAGACGCGCAGGGGCTGCGGCTGGATCAATTGACGCGCCGCCCATCCGGGGTCCAGGCCGCGAAGCGGTTGAACATCCCCGAAGGAGGCGATACCGCCCTGCGCGCCTACATCCCCGGCGCGATCATCAACCGCCTCACCGCGGGACATTCGGGCTGGCTCGCCGAACTCCGCCGCGTGACCGTGCTCTTCATCAACCTGCCCGGCGTGGACCAGGACACGCCGCTGGAGACCGCGCAGGCGGTGGCGCGCCTGCTCCAGCGCGCAGTCTATCGCTACGAGGGCAGTCTCAACAAGATCAATGTGGACGACAAGGGCATCACGGTGGTCGCGGCGCTGGGGCTGCCGCCTTTTGCCCACCAGGACGACCCCCTGCGCGGCGTCCAGGCCGCGCTGATGATTCGCAGGGAATTGAAGGAATTGAAAGTCAGGAGTTATATCGGAATCACCACCGGCCGCATCTTCTGCGGCTCGATCGGGAATGAAGACCGCCGCGAGTACACCATCATGGGCGGGGTGGTCAACCTCTCGGCGCGGCTGATGGGGGTGGCCGGGCATCAGGCCGATTTGATTCTGCAGGAGGACATCCCCATCTTATGCGATCGAGCCACATTCGAGGGCGCGCGGGAGGCGGTGGACTTCGAGACGCTTCCCCCGCAGATGGTCAAGGGACGAACCGAATTGGTCGAGGTCTTCCATCCGCTGCAGGAGAGGCGCGGCGTGATGCGCGCGGAGACCGAGTTAATCGGGCGCGAGGAGGAGAAGGCCCTGCTGGCCGCGGCTCTGCAGGAGTTCCAGCGCGGCGCGTCGAATCAGGTCATCATCATGTCCGGCGAGGCGGGCATCGGCAAGTCGCGCCTGACCGAGGAGTTACAGCGCCAGTCCGCATCGCTGGGCGTGAACACCTTCAAGGGGGAGGGCGATTCGATAGAGAAGAGCACGCCTTATCATGCCTGGCGTCCCATTTTCAATAAGATTTTCGGGATCGAGGAGATCCTGCTCGAGTCACAGTTGCTCGACGAGCACCGTGAGACGATCCAGGCGCGCGTGCTGGCGAAGATCGGGGAGATAGATCCCGACCTGCTTCGGTACGCGCCTCTGCTTTCGGTCATCCTGCCCATGGACATCCCCGACAACGATTTCACCTCTGCGATGACCGGCGAGATTCGCGGCGGAAACATCCGCGAGGTGCTCGTCCGCATCTTGAGCCGCGAGGCCGCCCGCGCGCCCATGCTGGTCATCATGGAGGACCTGCATTGGCTGGATTCAGCCTCCTGGTCGCTCCTGCCGGAGGTGCATACCAGGGTCCAACCGCTCCTGCTGGTGATGAATACGCGTCCTCTCTCCGAACCGTTTTCCCTCGAATACAAGCATTTCCTGAATCACGGCGCGACCAAACTCATCAGGCTGGAAGGTCTCTCGCTGGATAACGCCGAGGAACTGGTCTGCCAGCGGCTGGGTGTGCAATCCATTCCGCCCGAGGTGGCACGCCTCATCCGAGAGAAGTCGGAAGGACATCCCTTCTTTGCGGAGGAACTGGCCTATGCCCTGCGCGACGCGGGCATCATCCGCATCGAGAATAACGAATGCCGCGTCTCGCCGAATTTCTCGGACCTTTCGGCCATCACCCTGCCCGATACCCTGCAGGGCGTCATCACCAGCCGCATTGACAGTCTCACCCCGTCCCAGCAATTGACCCTCAAGGTGGCCAGCGTCATCGGGCGCATCTTCGCTTTCCGACTTCTGCAGGCCGCGTACCCCATCGAGACCGACCGTCCGCGCCTGAACGAGTATATGGACACGCTCACCGGCCTGAGCCTGACCCTGATCGAATCCGAGACGCCCGATCTGGCCTACATTTTCAAGCACGCCGTCACCCAGGAGGCGGCCTATAACCTGATGCTGTATTCCCAGCGCCGTGAACTGCACCAGGCGGTGGCCGAGTGGATCGAGGTGCATTACGCCCACGACCTCGGTTCGTATTACACCCTGCTGGCCTATCACTGGACGCAGGCCGCGAAAATGCAGGAGGGGCACGTCGACCGGCGGATTGCGGAAAAAGCGCTCGAGTACATCGAAAAGGCGGGCGATCAATCCCTGAACAACTTTGCCAACACGGAGGCGGTTCACTTTTTCAATGACGCCCTCTCCTTGTCCACGGGAATTGATATCAGTCGTCTCCGCCTTGGCCAGTGGTATCGCAAACTGGGACAGGCCTATCTTGGCCTGGGAAAATTGGACGAGAGCAAGGACTATTTCATCAAAGCGCTCGATGTATTCGGGGCGCGTTTCCCGCGTTCCAGCGCGGGAATGATTGCCGGGTCGCTGGCACAGGTCGGGCGTCAGGTTCTGCACCGCTTGTGGCCGCGCGTCTTCCGCGGCGCGCGCCTCACCTCCGAACAGGAAACGGCTCTGCGTGAGATTATCCAGATCTACTTACAGTTGGCGACGGTCTATTTCCTGCTGGCCGATACCCTGCCGATCTTCTACTCCGTGCTTGCCAACCTCAACACGGCCGAGCGCCTCCCCGACACCCCTGAACTGGGTTACGTGTACGCGCAGGTCAGTTCCATCGCAGGATTCATCCCGTGGCGCTCGCAGTCCGAATACTACGCACGCCAGTGGAGCCGCCTGGATAAGCAATTCAACCATGCAGGATACTACGTCAGTTCCACCAACTCGCTTGCCGCATACGACAGCGGCATCGGCAAATGGGAAGACTTAAAGCCGCGCCTCGAAAAAGTCGTCCAGATTTGCAACGGACTTGGCGACCATCGTCAGGCGGGTGAGGCGCTCAGTTACCTGGCCTGCAACGCCTGCTACGAAGGGGATTTCCACACCGCCTTCGGTTACATGACCCGCCTCAAAGAACATTCCCAGCGCCGCCACAATCCCGTCATTAAAGAATGGGCGCAGCAGGCCGAGGGCTACGTCCTCATGAGTCTCGGCAGGCTGGACGAGGCGCTCCAGCCGCTGGAACAGGCGCTTCGGCTCATGGCGCAGGAACCGGTCGGTGAAGTGGCCGAATACATCATCAACGGGCAGATCGCGCGCATCCAGGCACTGAAAAGGGACAGGGACGGTCTCGCGCTGGCGCAAAAACTGGCCGAGCGCGCCTCCAAAGCGTCGGTGGTGGACTATTCGGTTTATCTCGGTTACTTCAACATCGCCGAAGCCGTCTTCCTGTTCCTCGATGAAGCGGTAAAGGGCAGCGCGCCCGCGGCCGAGAGAAATTCCATCGCAAAATCTGCAAAGCAGATGCTCAAGGTCTTGAAGAAATACTCCGCCATCTTCTTCGCCGGGGAACCCACCTATCTTCGCTTCGCGGGCCTGATGGCCTGGTACGGGAACAAGCCCAAACAGGCCTTTGCCCTCTGGCAGAAGGGCATCGAAAAGGCCGAACTGCTTTCCATGTTCTACGAGATTGGCCGCATATCCTTGGAGATTGCCCGCCGCCTTCCCGCTGACAGCCCCGATCGTTCCACCGCTCTCACTCGCGCGAAAGACTGCTTCGCCCGCCTCAACCTGGACCAGTGGCTGGCCGCCGTTCAACAAGAGGAATCCATGCTGAAAGCGACGTCCGCCTGATGACCGCGCCCCTGACCATGTCCGATATCCCCGGTCCGCGCCTGAACCCGATTCTGGGCTGGCGCGGATTTGTTGTCGCATTCGCCCGCGATTCGATTGGATTCCTGCACAAGTTGAATGACACCTACGGCGAGATCGCCCAGGTGGGACGCGGCAAGATGTCCGCCACGTTCACCTTCCATCCCGATTACACGCGTCAGATTCTCTCCAACCCGTCCCTCTTCCACAGTTACGATTTGGAATCCGTTCCCTTCCCGTTCAGCGACATCGAATCCCTGCGCAGTCTCACCACCGCCATCGCGATGATGAACGGAGAGCAACATAAACGCCAGCGCCGCCTGATGGCGCCTTCCCTGCATGCGAGTCACCTGCATCACTACGTCAACGGCATCGTGGAGATCACCGAGCGTTTTTTCCGAAAATGGAAGCCCGGCCAGGTCACCGATCTGTATGCCGACATGGATTTATTCGCGGCCTTCCTCGCCATGAAAGTCTTTGTGGGTATGGATCCCGACGGCGACAATGGACGTTACTATGCCAATTTGTTCGAAGAGGTGCTGAGGCTCATCTTTTCGCCGTTGGTCTTCCTGTTTCCCCATAATTTCCCGGGCTTCCCATACCGGCGGCTGATTCGCCGGGGAATCGAACTCGAGCAGGGACTGAAACGCCTCATCGAGGCGCGCCGCGAACGTCCCCTGGACGGCTCGGACATCCTGTCCGTGTTTCTGCAGACCCACGACGAGGACGGCAACAGGATGACCGACGACGAGGTCATCGGCCAGACCGTGGCCATCTTCCGCGGCGGATCGAAGACCAGCGCCAGCGCCCTTACGTGGACCATGTTCCTGCTGGCACTGCATCCGCGCATTCAGACCGCCCTGCTGGATGAACTGCGGTCTCAATTGCGCGGCTGTCCGCCGACCTTCGAACAACTCAACCAGTTGCCTCTGCTTGAGAATGTCATCAAAGAAAGCCTGCGTCTGCTCCCGCCGGTGGCGTGGGGCATCCGCGTCAGCATGGATGAATTCGACCTCGGGCCTTATCGTCTTGAAAGAGGCAATAACGTAATCTACAGCGCGCACGTCACCCATCGGCGGCCCGATATTTATAAGAATCCGAGTCGGTTCGATCCGGTTCGCTGGCTCGAGATCAAGCCTTCGCCCTACGAGTATTTCCCCTTCTCGGCGGGGCCGCGGCGCTGTCTCGGCGCGGAGTTCGCCATGGTCGAGTTGAAGATCGTGCTGGCGATCCTGCTCCAGCGCTTCCGCCTGACCGTCCTGCCCGGTCAGCGCATTGACCGCGCCGGGCTGACCGGCAGTTCGCCGAAGTACGGAATCAAGGTCAGGATTGACCGCCAGGACGGGGACTTCCGGACCTTCCCAATAAAAGGAAACATCCATCGGTTTGCAGAACTGGCTGGCTGAAAAATCGTGACGTTAGACACTTGATTTTAAGGGGGGATGTGTTCCATAATGTCATAAATACCATAACGGTCAGGAGGATTCCATGAAATCGAACCGTTTCATACCCATCTGCTTGTCAAGCCTGCTTGTTGTGCTATTGGTCGCCGCCTGTGGAGGTGCGCCGCCCGAGCCGACGGCCACCCCCACCGAACCGCCCCCGACTGAGGTGCCGTCTGCTACACCGCGGCCGACTGCCACCCCGCGGCCGACCGCGACCCCGAACCTTGCGGCGACGCAGCAGTACGAAAACATATTCGCCATCGTGCAGGCGGCCTACGACAGTGGACAGATTCCCTCCACCAAAGGCAGGTTGGTGGTGCTGGATGATTTCGCCTTCGAATGGGCTCAAATCAACTATTATGACTTCTTTGATTCGGGTCAGGATGTCGCTGATTTCGTAATTAAGGCGCATTTCAAGTGGGAGAATGCGTCCGCGTCTCCCGATCCGAGCGGATGCGGTTTTGCCTTTCGCATCCAGCAGAACGGCGACCATTATGTTAGTTTTCTCGATCAAAAATCAACTTGGGTGGGTCATTGGAATTCGTCGGCCCGGCAGTTCCGCTATCTCGGTAAGACCAGCGGCAGGGGCAGTCCTGAGTTTCCCAATCCTGCCGAGGCAGACTTTGCCCTGGTCGTTTACGAGGGCCGTCTTTACTCCTACGTGAACGGAGAATACATGGCCGAATACACCATCTTCTCCGATCTGGGGACATTGGCTTCGGGGCGTCTCGCTTATACAATTGTCTCCGGCACCAACAAGGATTTCGGCACGCGCTGTGAAATGACCGATGTCCTGCTCTGGCACGTAAGCCCGTAACAGCAACCAAAATAAATTACAAAGGCGGACCCGCAACGGTCCGCCTTTTGATTCACTGGTTGGCTGTTAAACCATCTCGTTGTAATTTTCAGGCAACCAGCAGCACAACACCGGCCTGCGGGCGGCCTATGTCGCTGCCAACGCAGGGCGGACCTTGTTTTTCTCATAGAATGTGAGGCCCACGCGTTGAATATGCTCAATCACATCGAGGTCGTTGATGTTATTGAATATGGACAGGTCAATCGTGTACGGCAGAAGCAAGTCGTCGAGTTCGTCCATGATTTTAAAAAGCACGTTTAATGTCAAATCCGCGCCGCCAAACAGGGTCAGATCAATGTCTGAGCCGCTCTTATAGTTTCCCTTAGCGCGCGAGCCGTACAATACCGCCTTTTCCACTTGCGGATGGAGGGCGAGCACGGCGCAGATGTTTTGGACGACGGTTTCTTTTAAGCCAAAACGAAGGTTCATTGGTTCTCTGCCTTTAATGACAGGAATTTTTTATGAAGTTTCTCGAACTGCGGGAAATACTGCGTGGAAACGGCGTTCGCAATTTGTCGGGCAATAGCTTCGTTATAGGTATGACTGGTCAGGGTGCGGCTTCTGACCATGTTCATCCACGTCTCGCCGTCTTCGATCAAGCCGCGTTGGAATGACAGTCGAAACGCGTCACGACTGCCATGAATTTCAGTCTCGCCCTGTTCCTCAAGGTAATCTTTCAGTGTATTCCAGGCCAGTTCGTAGGTATATTCAAACGCCTGAATCAAGCCCTGCTCCTCCAGTTCGTTCAGCTTGCCTTTCTGAATGAACTTTCTCAGTTGCGATAGGGCTGTCGCGAAGTGGGTAAATCGCTGAATCCAACGGACATCTTGGGTGCTCATAGGGCAATTATACAGCAAACAAAACGCCCCGGAGACTTTCACCTTCGGGGCGTTTCCAGTTACCAATTGCCGACTTATTCGTTCTTGTTGTAATCCTCCGGCAACCAGCAACACAACACCAACTCGCGCGCGGCCTTCACTTCATCCATTCTTCCAAACGGAGTCGTGTGCGGAGCCTTGTGCAGAAGTTCAGGGTTGCTCTTCGACTCTTCCGCGATCTTGATCAGCGCGTCGGCGAAGCGGTCGAGCGTGTCCTTGTTCTCGGTCTCGGTCGGTTCGATCATCAACGCCTCGTGGACGATGAGCGGGAAATAGTTCGTCGGCGGATGGAAGTCGTAATCCATCAGGCGCTTGGCGATGTCGAGGGCGCGCACGTCCGAGCCTTCGAACTGTCCCTCGGCCACGAACTCGTGCATGCAGATGCGGTCGTATGGGACGCGATAGGTGCCGCGCAGACGTGCCAGAAGGTAGTTGGCATTCAACACTGCGTACTCGGAGACCTCGCGCAGGCCGTCCGGGCCGTGCATGATGATGTAGGTGAAGGCGCGCACCAGGCCGCCGCCGAACTGTCCGTGGAAGGACTTTACGCGGCCGATGGTCTTGGCGGGCGTGACGAAGCCGAACAGCGGAGGCGTTTCGTCGTCGCCTTTCTCGATGATGTCCACCAGCGGTTCGGGCAGGAAGTCCGCGAGATGCGCGGCGACGCCCACCGGGCCCGAGCCCGGACCTCCGCCGCCGTGCGGGACCGCGAAGGTCTTATGCAGGTTGAAGTGCATTACGTCAATGCCCAGGTCGCCGGGTTTGACGATTCCGAGCAGGGCGTTCAAGTTCGCCCCGTCGCCATAGACCAGGCCGCCGCAGTCGTGCACAATCCTGATCACCTGCTCGACGTTCTCATCGAACAAGCCGAGCGTGTTCGGGTTGGTGAGCATCAGGCCGACGACCGTGTCGTCGCATTGCGCTTTGAGGGCGTTCAAGTCCACGTTGCCGCGCGCGTCGGAGGGGATTTGCACCACTTGCAATCCGATCATTCCTGACGAGGCAGGGTTGGTCCCGTGCGCCGAATCGGGGATGAGCATCTTGACGCGCTTGTGGTCGCCGCGCGATTTGTGATAGGCGCGCATAATGAGCACGCCGGTGAATTCTCCGTGCGCGCCGGCCGCGGGCTGCAGGGTCACTGCCGCGAAGCCGCTGATCTCCTTCAGCCATTCCTGGAGTGTGTACATCAGGGCGAGGTTGCCTTGCACGGTCTCGATGGGCTGGAGCGGATGGGTGTGCAGGAAGCCCGGCAGGCGGCAGGTATCTTCGTCAATCTTCGGGTTGTACTTCATCGTGCACGAGCCGAGCGGATAGAAACCGCCGTCCACGCTGTAGTTGAATTTGCTGAGGTGCATGTAGTGACGCACCACGTCCACTTCGGCCAGTTCGGGGAGGGGCAGGTCTTTTCTCAGAAGAGACTCGGGCAGTTCGGCGCGCGGCACGTCCGGGTCCGGGAAGGTCACGCCTTTTCGTCCGGGCGAGGACAGGTCGAAGATGGTCGGCTCGACGATCTTTACATTCGCGTTGAGCGGAGGGACAGTGTTCTTCTGTCCCGAAGTCGAAACGTCAGTCATGGTGTTCCTCCGAAAGTGCTTCGACCAGCGCGTCGATCTCTTCGCGGCTGTTCATTTCGGTGACGGCGATCAGCAGGTGATTCTTGAGCGCGGGATAGTCCTGTCCCAGGTCGTAGCCGCCGAGGATGCCGTGTTCGAGCAGGTGCGCGTTGACCTCGGCCGCGGGCTTCGGGCAGCACAGCACGAACTCGTGGAAGAACGGCTCGGAGAAGCAAAGGCCGTAGCCCTCGATCTTGCTCAACTGCTCCGCGGCGTAATGTGCGTTGTGATAGCAGATCTCGGCCACCTGGCGGAAGCCGGTCTTGCCGAGCACGCTCAGGTACACCGCCGCGCCGAGCGCGAGCAACCCTTGATTGGTGCAGATGTTGGATGTGGCGCGCTCGCGTTTGATGTGCTGTTCGCGGGCGGTCAATGTGAGAACGTAAGCGCGCTGGCCGCGGTTGTCAACTGTCTCGCCGACCAGGCGCCCGGCCATCTTGTGGACGTATTGCTTGCGCGTCGTGAAGAACCCGAGGTACGGGCCGCCGTACCAGAGCGGGATGCCCAGCGGCTGGCCCTCGCCGACGACGATGTCCGCGCCCATTTCGCCGGGCGTCTTGAACAGCGCCAGCGCGGTGGGGTTGGCCGCCACGCAGACCAGCGCGCCCTTGGCGTGCGCGGCCTGGATCAGTTGGGTGAAGTCGTAGATTCGGCCGAAGAAATCGGGATACTGCACGATGACCAGCGCGGTGTTCTCGTCAATCAGGGGCTCGAGGGATTCGGGCCCGGCCTCGAGGTCTGCATTGGAGTCGTCACCGGCCAGTTCGAGATTCATCCCCTGCGTGTACGTGCGGATGACTCCGCGATAATGCGGATGCACGGTGGGCAAGATCACGACCTTCGTGCGCTTGCCGCGGAACTGCGCCCAGGCCAGGTTGACCGCCTCAGCGACAGCGGTCGCGCCGTCGTAGTGCGAGGCGTTCGAGACCTCCATGCCGGTCAACGCGGCCATCAGCGATTGGTACTCGAAGATGCCCTGCAGCGTGCCCTGCGAGATTTCGGGCTGGTAGGGCGTGTAGGCGGTGTAGAACTCGCCGCGGCTGAGAACGTGATTCACCACCGAGGGTATGTAATGGTTGTACGCGCCCGCGCCGAGGAAGGAGACCAAATCGCCGCGCACGGTTTCGTTGCCGGCGGCGATGTCGGACAGTTCGGCGAGGGCCTCCATTTCGGTCAGGGCAGGGGGCAGGTCCAGTTTGGGAAAGCGATGTTTGGCGGGCACGGCCTCGAAAAGGTCCGCGACCTTCTTGACGCCGATGGTCTTCAACATCGCGTCCCGCTCGTTGGGAGAGATGGGGACGTAAGTCATGTTGGCTCCGTGTCATTGCGAGCCCCGAAGGGGCGAAGCAATCTCCTCGCGAATTGAGGATTGCTTCGCCGCCGCTTCGCGGCTCCTCGCAATGACAGAATATTTAGTGTGCTCTTTCTTCGCAATATTTCTCGTACGCGGCCGCGTCCATCAGGCCGGAGGCGTCGCCGCCTTCGATCTTGACCATCCAGCCCGCGCCGTAGGGATCCTTGTTGAGCGTCTCCGGCGCGCCGGACAGGGCCTCGTTCACGGCCGCGACCTTGCCGCTGACCGGGGCATAGGTCTCGGCCGCGGCTTTGACCGATTCGACCGAAGCGATGGGCTTGCCCGCTTCGACCGTGTCGCCGGCCGCGACCAGGATCTCCAGGAAGACGATGTCGGAGAGCTGGCCCTGGGCGTAGTCGGTCAGCCCGGCCGCGCCTGTGGCGGGATCGAACCATTCATCGGACTTGGTGTATTTCAAATTGGTGGGAGTGTTCATGAGTGTGTCTCCTTTTGTAACGCGAAATTTATTTCGCTGGCGACATGAATGTCGCGGTACTGAGGTTTGGCGAATCAAAAAAGGACACGCGATTTTAATATCGCGCGTCCTCTGTAGTTTGACCTGAGAGATTCGATTAGTTACGTAGTGAGGTAGTTTTATAGTTATGTAGTTGGACTACGTAACTATCGAACTACGGAACTACCCAACTAAACTTTCACCGTCGGTGTCCCTAACGGGACTTTCCAGAGTTGGTTCGGATGCAGGGTCCTTTTGCCTGAGAGTTTCGTCTGGGTTCGCCTGTTCCAGACTTGCACCTTCGGCGTCCCTCGTTTCCGCTTGCGCTTCGCTCGGGATCTCTTCCCTGCTCACCGTTCGGTTGTGTTTTCATTCTACGGGTGAGCAGGGCTGGAGTCAAGAGGAAGAATTTCCTCAGTTAAGACTTTGCTACCTTGCGTATCCTCTTTGGTTTGGCGGGAGCCGCTTCGGGCTGTGGCGCGGCGGGCTCAACGAGCGCCGGTACAGGTTCCGCGGGAAGCGCCGGGACTGCTTCGACCGGGGCGGGGACCGGTGTGCCGTTGATCCGTGCGAAGTACTCCTTCACGACCGTATCGTTGTAGAAGATCAGCGCCACGATTCCCACGACCACCGAGAATATGTTGAAGGTGACCAGGCACACGATTTCCCAGATGGCGATGGCCTGCGAGGGGCGCACCGGCTGGGGCGGGCTCTCCAGCAGTTTGATGGCATAGGCGATCTCGAACGCGCCCAGGACGAGGTTCAAGAGCAGGAGCGGCGCGCACACCAGGCCAATCCCGAAGGTGCCGAGGATCACCCCCGGTCCCCACAGCAGGTTGATGATGCCGCTGACCAGGGTCATGATTGCCAGGGTCATCACCATGCCGGGTTTGGTCTGCGGGTTGATAGAGTAAGTTGTCATTTGGTTCTCCTTGATAGTCTGTGAACATATACGCCTGCATCCCTGCCGGGTTGCAGAATCAAAAGAGCCTGCCGAGGGGCAGACTCTTTATCGGCTCAGTTTATATTATCCGGTGAGAGTGCCGCGCACCCAGTCGCCGACCAGCCAGTATTTGAAGTCCTTGCCCTGGCTGGCTTCGATGCCGCCGTAGATTCCGTATCCAAGCGCGACCAGCGGCATGATGCTGAACACGCAGGCAAACGGCATGCACAGGAAACCGATGACCACCGCGGCCAGCGCGCCGGAAAGCGCCCACGCGACGCCGGCGAGAATCCCGCCGCCGACCCACCAGATGAGTTGGAAGATCAGCGCCTGCAGGGATTGATACGCCACGTATCGGGAACGTTCCTTATAGACGATGTAGATGATGAGGGGGATGACCGGCCCCAAAAAGCCGGAGACGAGATTGGCCAGCACGCCGAGATGGGCGAACATCGCCCATTGGCGTTCGTCCGCGGGCGAGAGCGGGGCAGGGGGAAGGGGTGCGGATGATTCATTCATTGTTGATGGCCTCCGGCCTCGAGTGTATCATAGAATAAAAAAAATACTCGCGGAGTTTCCCGCGAGTATTTTGAACGAGAGGTGTTACGCCCAGCCCTGGCCCCGAATGAAGTTCGTGACAACAGGGATTTCGAACATCTGGCCCTGATAGGCCTGATAAGCCCAATAGAAGAACACCAGCCAGATCACCGGCACACACAGGCCGCCGAAACCGAGCGTGACTGCCGAAATGATGGTCGCAAGGATCACAAAGACCACGTTGGCGGCCAGCGACTGCACGGCGTGGAATTTGATGAACGGGCGATTCTTCTTGTCCTCCATGAAAAGCACAATGATAGCAACCAGCGGGATCGGGTAGCCGAGCGCGGCCCACAGTTTATCGTCACTGGTGACATCGGACATGGGAGCTTGGGACATGATTTGTTCCTCCGTAAGGTCTGAGTTTGATTTGCAGTATTTTACAACCAAACCAGACAAAAAGCAACAGAATTATCCCGTATCAGTGGTACTAATTGTGGCTTGTGCTACAATCGCCCCATGACAGTCCGCGTAGTCTTCATGGGTTCGCCCGAATTTGCTTTGCCGTCCCTGCGCGCCTTGGCGGGCGCGTACGACGTGGTCGGTGTGGTGACGCAGCCCGACCGCGCCTCCGGCCGCGGCCGCGAGTTGAAACAGCCGCCGGTCAAAGCACTGGCGCTCGAACTCGGCCTCTCTGTCATCCAGCCCGAAAGACTTCGTCAGCCCGAAGCCATGGAGCAGCTGCGCGCGTGGAATCCCGATCTCATCGTCGTTGTCGCGTTCGGACAAATTCTCAAGCCCGATGTTCTCGCCCTGCCTTCCTTGGGTTGTATCAATGTACACGCGTCCCTGCTCCCGCGCTGGCGCGGCGCTGCGCCGATCAACGCCGCGATCCTGGCGGGGGACGAAGAAACGGGCGTCACCATCATGAAGATGGACCAGGGACTCGACACCGGCCCGATTCTTGCGCAGCGATCCATGCGCCTCACGCGGGACGACACGGCTGGCTCCGTTTCAGAGACATTGTCCCGCCTCGGCGCGGATCTCCTGCTCGAAACCCTGCCCGATTACCTGGACGGGAAGATCGTTCCGACACCTCAGCCCGAAGAAGGCGCGACTTACGCGCCGATGCTGAAAAAGGAGGACGGCCGCCTCGATTTTACGCGCCCCGCCTCCGAATTGGAGCGCCGCGTACGCGCCATGAATCCATGGCCGGGCGCGTGGTTCGAGTGGGAAGGACAGCCACTCAAGGTTCACAAAGCACACACCGGTTTTGTCTTCACGTACATGTTTCAGCCGCCCGGCACGCGCGTCGTACACAACGGCCTCCCAGCCGTCTATGGCGGAGACAATGCAATGCTTGTCCTCGATGAGGTCCAGCCCGCAGGGAGGAAGCCCATGGACGGGAAGGCGTTTCTCGCGGGTGCGCGTCGTTGGGAGTCCTGACCGTTTATGTTATAAAATAAAGCAGAAACCCGTTCAGGAGGGCCGTCATGCCCAAGTACGTTGCCGCGATTGACCAGGGTACGACCAGCACTCGATTCATGATCTTCGATCACGGGGGTAACGTGATTACTGTTGATCAGAAGGAACACCAACAAATTTACCCCGCGCCCGGCTGGGTGGAGCATGACCCGTTGGAGATTTTGGAACGTACCAGGGAGGTGATGAACGGCGCGCTGAAAAAAGCCGGGGTCGAGGCGGCTGATATTGCCGCGGTCGGTGTGACCAACCAGCGCGAGACGACGGTGGTGTGGGAAAAGGAAACGGGACGTCCTATTTACAATGCCATCGTCTGGCAGGACACGCGCACAGACGAAATTTGCAGTCGGCTGGCCGAGAAGGGCGGGCAGGATCGCCTGCGCGATAAGACCGGCCTGCCTCTGGCGACATATTTCTCCGGGCCGAAGATCAAATGGATTTTGGATAACGTGGAAGGGGCGCGCAGGAAGGCCGAAAACGGCGACCTGCTCTTCGGGAATATAGATACGTGGGTCATTTGGAACCTGACCGGCGCGCACGTCACGGATGTGACCAACGCCTCGCGCACGCTGTTGATGAATCTGAAGACGCTCGATTGGGACGATGAGATATTGAAACTGCTCGGCATCCCGCGCGCCATGCTGCCGCAAATCAAATCCTCTTCCGAAATTTATGGCGCGACGCGCGGCGCGTTGGGCGGTGTTCCTGTGGCGGGCGACCTCGGCGACCAGCAGGCCGCGCTCTTCGGTCAGACCTGCTTCTCTGCGGGGGAGGCCAAGAACACCTACGGCACGGGCTGTTTCATGCTGATGAACACCGGCGAGAAACCCATCCATTCTAAAGCAGGATTGTTGACCACGCTTGGCTACAAGATCGGGAATCAAAAAGCGGTTTATGCCCTCGAAGGTTCGATTGCCATCACGGGCGCGCTGGTGCAATGGCTGCGCGACAATCTCGGCTTGATTACAAAATCATCCGACATTGAATCACTGGCGCGCACGGTGGACGACAACGGCGGCATCTACTTCGTCCCCGCGTTCTCGGGTCTGTTCGCGCCGTACTGGAGGTCCGACGCGCGCGGCGCCATCGTCGGGATGACGCGCTACGTCAACAAGGGGCACATCGCCCGCGCCGCCCTCGAAGCGACCGCCTACCAGACGCGCGAAGTGCTGGATGCAATGGAGGCGGACTCGGGCGTCAAACTGACCGCGCTCAAGGTGGACGGCGGCATGGTCTTCGACGAATTGCTGATGCAGTTTCAATCGGATATTCTGGATGTGCCGGTCGTGCGGCCCAAAGTGGCGGAGACCACCGCCCTGGGCGCGGCCTACGCCGCGGGGCTGGCGGTCGGCTTTTGGAAGGATTACAATGAGTTGCGCGCCAACTGGGGCCGCGACAAGGAATGGAAACCGCAGATGGACGCGGCAACCCGTGAGAAGTTATATGCTGGCTGGAAGAAGGCTGTGACGCGGACGTTCGATTGGATCTAGACCGTAGACCGCGGACGATGGATGGCAAATACAGTCCACGGTCAGGATGAAGCATGAACCGACAGGAAATTCTTTTTTCTCTGCAATCCAACCCATCCCTCGATGTCCTCATCATCGGCGCGGGGATCAATGGCATCGGCGCGTTTCGCGACCTGGCGCTCAACGGCGTGAATGTGCTGCTCGTGGATCGCGGCGATTTTTGCTCGGGCGCGAGCGCGGCTTCCTCGCACATGGCGCACGGTGGAATCCGCTACCTCGAAAACGGCGAGTTTCGCCTCGTGCGTGAAGCCGTGCAGGAACGCAACCGCATGATTCGGAACGCCCCGCATCTTGTCCAGCCGCTTCCCACGGCCATTCCCATCTTCAAACATTTCTCTGGCCTTTTGAACGCGCCGCTCAAATTCCTGCGTTTGCTGGACAGACCCTCCGAACGCGGCGCGCTGGTCATCAAGATCGGGTTGATGTTTTACGATGCCTTCACGGGACGCGCCCGCACCGTCCCGCGTCACACCTTTCGCGGGCGCGCCGATTCGCTGAAGCGCTGGCCGCGTTTGAATCCCAGGGTTGTTTCGACGGCGGAATACTACGACGGCCTCATTCAAAATCCCGAACGCCTCGCGCTGGAAATCCTGCTGGACGGCGAGGCCGACGGCGGCCGCGCCCTCAACTACGTCTCGCTCGTGGGCGGACAGGGGAATGCTGTTACGCTTCGAGATGAATTAAACCTTCAAACCTTCAGCCTTCAACCCAGATTGGTCATCAACGCCGCAGGCCCGTGGATCGACGCGGCCAACGGGACCCTGGGCCTGTCCACCCGTTTCATCGGCGGGACCAAAGGCTCGCACCTCGTCCTCGAACATCCCGAACTGCGGCAGGCCATCGGCGATAACGAATTCTTCTTCGAGAACAGGGACGGCCGCATCGTTTTGATCTTCCCTCTCTTTGACAAAGTGCTGGTGGGCACCTCGGACATTCCCATCGAGAATCCCGACGATGTCCGCTGCACCGAGGAGGAAGTGGATTACTTCCTGGGCATGATCGCCCGCGTCTTCCCCGATATCAAGGTGGGACGCGAACACATCGTCTTTCGCTTTTCGGGCGTGCGTCCGCTGGCGCATACGGGGTCGGCCAAAACCACAGGACAGATCACGCGCGATCACCACATCCAGGTGGTGGAGGGCGATTGGACGGGACTCGAATTTCCTGTCTACTCTCTCGTGGGCGGCAAGTGGACTTCGTTTCGCGCCTTTGCCGAGCAGGTGACCGACAAGGCGCTGGCCTTCCTTGACCGCGCGCGGCAGAAGTCCACGCGCGACCTCGCGGTCGGCGGCGGACGCAATTATCCGCGCACGGCCGAAGAGCAGAAGCGCTATCTCGATGGGCTTGCCGCGTGGACCAGTCTGTCCGCGGAGCGTGTGCAGGCCTTGTTTGCCCGCTACGGGACCCGTGCCGAGCAGGTCGCCTTATTCCTCATGCGCGAAGCGGACGCGCCGTTGAAAACTCTGCCGGAGTATTCGCGCCGCGAGGTCGCTTTCCTTGCGCTGAACGAAAAGATCGTTCACCTGGACGACCTGCTCCTGCGGCGCACAATGTTGGGCATGCTCGGTCAAGTGACGCGCGAACGGCTGGACGAACTGGCCGATGTCCTGGGCGAAGCCCTGGGCTGGGACATTCAACGGAAACAGGCCGAAGCGGCGCGCGCGCTCGATTTACTGGCGGACCGGCACGGCATCCGGCTATGAGGCGTGCCCGTCTGGTAGAATCCGCTCGTTATGAATGTCTCTGTCGTGGTCCCCGTCTATCGCGGCGCTGAGACGCTGACCCCCCTTGTCCAGCGGTTGGGGAAGATCCTGCCGAAGATCGCCAAAAAATATGAATTGATTCTGGTCAACGACGGAAGCCCCGATGATTCGTGGGAGGTGACGTCGCGGCTGTCGAAGAAATATGCCTGGGTGCGGGGTGTGCGCCTGATGCGCAATTATGGACAGCACAATGCCACGCTGTGCGGCGTGCGCCTGGCGCGCTACGAAGTGACCGTGACGATGGATCAGGATTTACAGCACCCGCCCGAAGAGATTCCCGTGATGCTGGCGAAAATGGAAGAGGGATTCGACGTGGTCTATGGCGCGCCGCGCAAACTGCCGCAGGGAATCGTCCGCAACCTGCTCACGGCGAATATCAAGCGGCTTTTGGCGCGCGTGATGGGTGTGCCGTCCGTGAAGAACATTTCGGCCTTTCGCGTCTTTCGCACGCACCTGCGCGAGGCCTTCGCCAATTTCCAAAGCCCGTCGCTGACTCTGGACGTCCTGCTCTCGTGGGGCACGGCGCGTTTTACCTCGGTGCAGGTGGAGGTCGCGCCTGCGGAACGCTCGAATTACAACTTTGCCGCGCTGGTGAAAGCCGCCCTGCTGATCCTGACGGGTTACAGCACCGCGCCCCTGCGGCTGGCGAGTTGGATCGGTTTCATCATGACGCTCTTCGGCCTCGGCGTTTTCGTTTACGTGGTGTGGATCTATTTCACCGCGGGCAGCCTGCCGGGCTTTCCATTTCTCGCTTCGATCATTTCGCTGTTGGGCGGCGCGCAGTTATTCACGCTGGGCATCTTCGGCGAGTACCTGGCGCGCATGTTCGACCGCAGTATGGACAGGCCGCCCTATGTCATCGCCGAAGCGGTGGGGAGGGAGAAATGAACGTCGTCATTCTCCAGCCCTCCTACATTCCCTGGCGCGGCTACTTCGACCAGATCCGCCGCGCCGACCTGTTCATCTTCTATGACGATGTCCAGTACGACAAACATGGCTGGCGCAACCGCAACCAGATCAAGACCGCGCAGGGCAAACAATGGCTGACCATCCCCGTCCACAGCCGGGGCGTGACCGAGGGGATTCCCATCAAGGATGTGAAAATTGACTGGTCGAAGCCCTGGGCGAAGAACCACCTCAAGGCCCTGACGGTTGCCTACAACAAAGCTCCCCATTTCAAAGACTATTTGCCCCTGCTGGAATCGTTCTACGCGCGCCGCGACGAATCGTTGGCAGATTTCACCATCGAAACCACGCTCGCGCTGACCCGCGAACTGGGCCTCCACAAGACGCGTTTCCTGCGCTCGTCCGCCATCCCCGGCGTGGACGGCCAGAAGACCGACCGCCTGATCCAGATCCTGACGAAGGTCGGGGCGCGGCGCTACATCAGCGGGCCGTCGGCGCGGGACTACATCGAGAAGGAAAAATTCGACGCGGCAGGCATCACGCTCGAATATATGGAATACAATTACCCCGAATACCCGCAACTCTATCCCCCGTTTGACCCCCATGTGACCGTGCTGGATTTGCTTTTCATGGTCGGTTCACAGGCGTTAGAATATATCTCCGAGAGACAGCATGAGCATTGACGAGACCCAGAAGAAACTGGCGCAGTATTTTACGGAAAAACTGGAAACCTTCGGCGCGACCGCCAAAGGCGTGGACTATAACGGCCCCGAGGCGCAGGAGGTGCGTTTCGAGCAACTGGTCAAGGTGATCGACCCGTCCCGTCCCTTCCGCGTGGTGGACTACGGCTGCGGCTATGGCGCGATGTTCGATTTTCTACACAAAAAAGGCTGGCAGTTCGAGTATTATGGCATTGACCTGATCGAGAAGATGGTGCTCGCGGGACGCGAGGCGCACGCGACCTTCCCAAATGCCCATTTCACCACGCGGGAAAGCGACCTGCCTGAGGCCGATTACCTGCTGGCCGGGGCGATCTTCAACATCAAGATGGAGACGCCCTACGACGAATGGCGCGGCATGGTCACGGATACCCTGCGCCGCATGGACCGTCTGTGCGCGAAAGGCTTTTCCTTCAACATGCTCACCAGTTACTCGGACGCCGAGCGCATGGCCCAGCGCCCCGACCTGTTCTACGGCGATCCGCTCTTTTTCTTCGACTTCTGCAAACGTAATTTCTCGCGCAACGTCGCCCTGCTTCACGACTACGGGATTTACGATTTCACGATTCTCGTTCGCAAGGACGTTTGAAATGCCATGAGACCTGTAGTTGCCCCGCGCGCTTCTGCGATACTGTATAACCTGCTGGTCAGCCGACCGGACCGCCGCCCGTTCCTCCTGCCGGCCAATATCTGCCCGATTGTCCCGATCACGTTTTTCAAGGCGCAGGTTCCATTTCAATTTATGGATATTTCCCCCCAAACCCTGCATATGGACTTGAGCGGGGTGCTCGAACGGGCGAAGCGCCGCGAGATCGGCGGTGTGCTGTACGCGCACACCTACGGCGATCATTCCACACCCTTCCCTCTGCTTTCCGAGTTGAAACAGGCTGATCCAACGATGATGATCATTGACGACCGCTGCCTGTGCGTGCCCGACTTCAACCCCGACGACTCCACTCCGGCGGATGCCGTCCTTTACAGCACCGGCTACGCCAAGATCGTCGAACTCGGATTCGGGGGCTACGCCTTCCTGAAGGATGACGTCAATTATGAAGTGGCCTCCCTGCCGTACAGCGCCATTGACCTGCACGCGCTGGAGATGGGCTACAAGCCCGTCGTCGAACGGCGCGAGTTGTACAAATATCATGACAGCAACTGGCTGGAACTGGAACGGGAGGGGTTGCAGGCCTGGAGCATCTATCGCATGCAGGTAGCCGCCCAGTTACAACGTTCCCTCGACGGACGCAACAAACTCAACGTCATCTACATCTCCAGCCTGCCGCCCGAAATCCAGCTCCCCGCGCCGTATCAGAGGTGGCGTTTCAATATCCGCGTGCCCAACAAGGCCGTCATCCTCGAGCGCATCTTCGAAGCGAAACTGTTCGCCAGTTCCCATTATCCCTCGCTGGCGGGCATCATGCTGGCGGGCAGGTGTCCCGTCGCGGAGCAGCTGGGGAACGAAGTAATCAACCTCTTCAACGATCACCATTACACACAGGCCATGGCCGAACAAACCTGCAAGATCATCGTGGAGTCACTTTGATACGCGTCGACTTCAACCGTCCCACGCTCACCGGGAAGGAATTCCAATACATTTCGCAGGCCATCGAAAACGCCCACATTTCGGGCGACGGGCCGTTCACCCAAAAATGCCATGCCCTGCTCGAAGCGGAACTGGGCGTTCCCAGGGTGCTGCTGACGACCTCCTGCACGCACGCGCTGGAGATGGCCGCGCTCTTGCTGGACCTCCGGCCCGGGGACGAGGTCATCATCCCCTCGTTCACGTTCGTCTCGACGGTCAACGCGTTCGTCCTGCGCGGCGCGCGCCCGGTCTTCCTGGACGTTCGGGCGGACACCCTCAACCTGGACGAATCCAAACTCGAGGCGGCGATCAGCCCGCACACCCGCGCGATCGTCCCCGTCCATTACGCGGGAGTGGGCTGTGAGATGGACGCGATCATGGAAATCGCGAATCGTCGCAACATTCCAGTCGTCGAAGACAACGCGCACGGCTTGTTTGGAAAATATCGCGGCAAATATCTCGGCACGTTCGGCGCGCTGGCCACCCAGAGTTTCCATGAGACCAAGAACTTCACCAGCGGCGAGGGCGGCGCGCTGCTCATCAATGACCTGTCCCTGGCGGAGCGCGCCGAGATCATCCGCGAAAAAGGGACGAACCGTTCGCGTTTCTTCCGCGGCCAGGTGGACAAGTACACCTGGGTGGACCTCGGCTCCTCGTACCTGCCCTCCGACATTCTGGCGGCTTTCCTGTACGCGCAACTGGAACATCGCCTTCAAATCCAGGAGCACCGCAAACAGGTTTGGGAATTCTACAATCAGCATTTGAAGCAGTGGGCCGAGAAACACGACGTGCAACTGCCGACCGTTCCCGTTCACACCGAACAGTCCTATCACATGTTCTATCTGCTCATGCCTGATCTTGAATCGCGCCAGCGATTCATTGCCTACCTGCGCGAGCGCGGCATCTATACGGTCTTTCATTACTTACCCCTCCACCTCTCCGACATGGGGCGGAAATTCGGCGGCCGGCCCGGCGACTGTCCCGTGACCGAACGCATCAGCGACCAGCTTGTCCGCCTGCCGTTCCACAACCAGTTGAGCACCTCCGACCTGGAGCAGGTGGTGGAAGCCATCCACGAATTCGAGTTCTAGCCGCGTGGTACAATCGCCTCCTGATTGCGAGGCCGCGTGTCCCCCAAATCCCCAAAAACCATTGACCTGGTCATTCCCGTTTACAACGAGGCGGGCGTGGTCGCGCAGACTCACGCACACCTGCGCGCCGTCGTGGACGCCCTGCCGTACGATTTTTCCTTCATTTACGTCAATGACGGTTCCCGTGACGGCACAGCGGATGATTTGGCCGCGCTGGCCGAAAACGACTCGCGCGTGACCGTGCTCGAACTCAGCCGCAACTTCGGCCACCAGGCCGCGCTGACCGCCGGCATGGATGCCTCGCGCGGCGACGCGGTCATTTCGCTGGACGCCGACGGCCAGCATCCGCCCGAGATGATCCCCCAGATGCTCGACCTGATCGCGCAAGGTTATGACATCGTGCAGACCCAGCGCATGGACGAAGCCCAGCCCGCCTCGTTCAAAAAATGGACCTCGGGCCTGTTCTACCGCCTCATCAACGTCATCAGCGGGACGCGCATCCTGCCCGGCGCGGCGGACTTTCGCGCCCTCTCGCGTCCCGCAGTAGAGGCGCTCAAGTCCATGCCCGAATACCACCGCTTCCTGCGCGGCATGGTGGCGTGGATCGGATTCAAGACCGTCATCCTGCCCTACGAACCTGCCGAACGCGTCAGCGGCGTTTCAAAATATTCGCTCGGCAAGATGTTCCGCCTGGCGATGGATGCGATCTTCTCGTTTTCGCTCGCCCCGCTTTATATCGGTTTGAGCCTGGGAGGGATTTTCCTCTGCCTGGCCCTGCTCGAGATGGCGTACGTGCTCAGTTTCTGGGTGACAGGCCGGACGTCCGGCCTTGCCCCGGGCTGGAGTTCGCTCATGTTTGTCCTCCTCATCATCGGCGGGATGCTGATGGTATTGTTGGGATTCGTAGGGGTCTATGTTGGTTACATTTTCCAGGAAGTCAAACGGCGTCCTGTGTACATTGTCAAAGGGAAAAAGGATGGGTAATCAGGATTATTACGTCACCTTCCTGCGGCACGGCGAATCGGTGGGCAACGCCGAGAACCGTTTTCAGGGACAGGCCGACTTCGCGTTGACCGAGAAAGGGCGCGCCCAGGCCGAGGCCCTGGCGGAACGCTGGCAGGCCGAGGGGGTCGCGTTCGACCTGTGCGTCTCCAGTCCGCTGGCGCGGGCGCGCGAGACGTCCGAGATCATCACAAAACGGTTGAATGTCCCGCTCGAACTCGATCCCGACTGGCAGGAAATGGACAACGGCCGCCTGGCCGGTCTGACGGACGAGGAGGCGGGCGCGCTGGACCGTCCGCAGTTCTTCACGCCTTACACGCCCTTCGGCGGGACCGGGGAAAGCCGCTGGGAACTGTACCTGCGCGCCGGGCGCGGCATTCAGTCTTTGCTCAAACGTCCCGCAGGGCGTTACCTGGTCGTCTCGCACGGCGCGATCCTGAATATGGCGATGTACACGATTTTGAGCATTGCGCCGCAGGCTCAGTCTCACGGTCCGCGTTTCTTTTTCAGAAATACCACGTTCACCAATTTTGTTTACAATCCCGATTCGCACAACTGGCGCATGTTAAGTTTCGAGCGCGCCCACTGGCCGCCGAA
>JBBIKC010000005.1:0-69510 GCA_037445635.1 Chloroflexota bacterium | reverse complement strand
GCCGCCGAAGTCTTCGCGGACGGGCGCTTGTATCAACTGGAAATCGCGATGTTGCGCGAGTGCCTGGCTGTGATGCAGGCGCAAAACATCGAAGTAGTTGATTTGCCCGGCACGCCGGTGCGCGCGCTGGCGTTTGCGACGCGCCTGCCGCTGTGGTTGTCGAAGCCTCTGCTCAGCCGCGCCGCGGGGAGCGGACGCGGCGGCAAGATGCCGTCCTTTCACATAGACCTGCATTCGGGGCGCGGCAAATCCGAAGTGGACTACCTGCACGGCGCGGTCGTGCGCGCGGGAGAAAGGGTCGGCGTCCCGACGCCCGTCAACAAACTGCTCACCGATACCCTGCTGGCGTTGACGAACAAGGAACTGCCGCTGGAGGCGTTCGCGGGAAAGCCTGAGGCGCTGCTTTCGAAGTTATCTGCGAAGAGACACGAAGGGCGCGGATAGTTCCAGCCAATCATGAAAGTCCTGCTGATCAATCAAGCCTTTGTCTCTCCCGACGAGCCGGGGCATACCCGTCACTTCGAGATGGCGCAATACCTGCGCGCCCGCGGCCACGAACTGGTCATCGTCGCCAGCGACCTGAACTACCAGACAGGCCGGCGGACCGTGGCGCGGCGCGGTCTGTTTGCCGAGCAGGTGATTGACGGCGTGCGCGTCCTGCGCGCCTATATCTATCCCGCGTTGCACCGCAGTTATTTCTGGCGTATCATCTCATTCTTCAGTTTCATGTTCAGTTCGATCCGGACCGCCCTCCGCGTGGAGGATGTGGACCTGGTCATGGGCACCACGCCCCCCATCTTTCAGGCGGCCTCGGCCTGGTTCGTCGCGTTCGTGCGGCGCAAACCGTTTTTGCTGGAAGTGCGTGACCTGTGGCCCGAATTCGGCGTGAGCATGGGCGTGCTGAAAAATCCCGTTGTCATCGCGCTGGCGCGCGGACTGGAGAAGTTCCTGTACGCGCGTGCGGCTCACATCCTGGTCAATTCACCCGCGTACAAGGACTACATGCTTGGCAGGGGCGTGCCTGAGCAGAAAATCGCGTTCATTCCCTACGGCACGGACGTGGACATGTTCAATCCGCAGTTGGACGGGTCGTCCATTCGCAGGAAGTTGGGTGTGCAGGATAAATTCGTCGCGGTCTATGCGGGCGCGCTGGGACAGGCCAACGACATTGACACCATCCTGCGCGCCGCGGCGCGCTTGAAGAAGGACGACAGAATTCATTTTGTCCTGTTCGGCGACGGCAAGGAACGTCCGCGGCTGGAGGAAGAAGCCAGAAAACAGAATCTGACGAACGTAATCTTTGCAGGGGTCTGTCCAAAAAAGGAAATGCCGCTTGTGCTGGCATCCTCCGATGTGTGCCTCGCCATCCTGCAAAATATTCCCGCCTTCCGCATGACGTACCCGAACAAGGTCTTCGATTACATGGCGGCGGGACGCGCCACCGTGCTTGTGATTGACGGCGTCGTCCGCGAGGTGATCGAATCGTCGGGCGGGGGAGTCTTTGTCGAGCCTGGGAACGACGCGATGCTGGCGAAAACTGTCCTTGAACTCGCGAACAACCCTCAACGCGCAAAGCAAATGGGCGAGAACGCCCGCGCCTATTTGGTGCGGTACCTTGACCGCCGCGATAAACTTGACGAGACAATGAACTTGCTCAACAGCCTGGTTTCATGATTCAGACGATTTTCTCCTTTCTGCTTATTGCGATTTCGTCCTATCTCGGCGTGGGATGGATTCGGCGTTATGTCGAGCGTCGCCGCGTACTCGACAATCCGAGCGAACGCAGTCTGCACAGCGCGCCCATGCCGCGCGGCGGCGGGCTGGCAATCGTCGTCCTGGTGCTGGGAACAGGCCTGTGGTCCGCGCAGGAGGCGGGATGGAGCCGAAGCCTGGTCTATCTCGCGGGAGGCGCAGTCATCGCCTGGCTGGGCTGGCGCGACGATGTCAAATCCCTTTCGGCGCGCGTCCGCTTTCTCGTGCAGGGACTCGTTGCGGCCGTCTCGATCCTCGGTCTGGGATATTTCAAAGTGGTCGCCATCCCGATGCTCGGTGATTTGCAATTGGGCATTGTTGGGATCGTCATCACGTTTTTGTGGATCGTCGGCCTGACGAATGCCTACAACTTCATGGACGGCATTGACGGCATGGCAGGCGGGGTGGCGCTGGCGGGCGGGCTGGGCTGGATGATGCTGGCGGCGAACATCCACAACACGTTTGTGTTTTGGGTCGCGCTGGCCGCGGCCGCGGGCAGTCTGGGTTTTCTCGGTCACAATTGGCCGCCCGCGAAGATCTTCATGGGCGATGTCGCCAGTACATTTCTCGGTTACACCTTCGCGGTCCTGCCGCTTCTCTCCGCCGATCAGGGCGGCGACGCGCTCCTGCTCGGCACGCTCCTGATGTGGACCTTCATCATGGACGCGGGCGTGACCTTCATTCGGCGGCTGATGAAACGCGAGAATGTTTTCGCGGCGCATCGCACGCATTTGTATCAACGCCTGGTCGTCGGCGGATACAGCCACGCGGCCGTCAGTTCTTTGTATATTTTGCTGACTCTCGTGGCGGGCGGTCTTTCGTATGCCTGGTCGCAGGGAAACGCGATTGCTCCGCCTCTCATCTTTTTGGGACTTCCGTTGATTTGGATTCTCTTATCCATTCATACTTCCCATTTAAAAAATGCCTTAAACACGAAGGACACGAAGGGCACAACGTAAAGCCTTTTCCCTCCTTTGTGTACTTTGTGCCCTTTGTGTTTGAATTCCTTGTACAATGTTGACGAAACTTCGGACGCTCGTTTCGCTCTACCGAACGCTTGGATTCCGCTGGTCGGCCTTTCGCGCCGCCTACGCGTTTCGCCGCCGCGCGGGACTGCTCGGTTTGCAGATGCCGCGCTTCGCATGGACGGATCGTCCGCTCGGAACATGGCTGAAAGCGGACATCCCCTCCGAGCCCGAGGCCTACGCGCTCTGGCGGAAGCAAAACTCCCCCGCGTTCTTTTTTGATCTTCACCCTCATCGCGCCGAGCGGAGCGGTGGTCGAGTAGAGCGAGCGATTTTCTCGCTCGTATCGAGACCAAGCGGAGACGAGGCGCAGATTTGGAACAAACAAACTGTCATTGACGAAGCCAACCGCATCTTATCGGGCGAATTGAAATATTTCTCCCACGCGTTTCACAAAACAGGCTTCCCTCCCAACTGGCACGAAGACCCTGTCACAGGAATCGAACTGTCCGCGGACAGACACTGGTCACAAATCTCCGATGACGCGGGTGTGGACATCAAATTCATCTGGGAGGCCAATCGCTTCGGTTTTGTTTACACCCTCGTCCGCGCCTACGCCGCCTCTCGCGATGAGCGTTATCCTGAAGCATTCTGGACGCTGGTTCTCGATTGGGCGGAACACAATCCTCCCAACACAGGCTCCAACTGGATGGACGGTCAGGAGATCGCCTTGCGAATCATGGCCTGGTGCTTTGGCCTGTACGGCTTTGTTGATTCTCCCGCGTCCACGCCTCAACGCCTCGCACAATTGACCGCGTTCATCGCCGCGCAGGCGCAACGGATCTGCCGCAACACGGACTTCGCCCTCTTCACGCGCGGCAATCACATCATCAGCGAGGCGCTGGGACTGTGGCTGACGGGTCTGCTCTTCCCCGAATTGAAAGACGCGGAAAAATATCTTTCAACGGGACGCAAACTGCTCGAGCAGGAAGCCGCGGCGCAGATCTTCCCCGACGGCAGTTACTCGATGTATTCGTTGAATTATCACCGTTTTATTCTGCATGTCTATCTTTACGCGATTCGGTTAGGTGAAATTCATCATTCACCATTCTCCACCCAACTACAAAACTCTATTGCCAATTCCATCGCCTACCTCTTCCAACTCGTTGACCCAGAGACAGGTCAAATGCCCCTCTACGGCTCGAACGACGGCGCGCTGGTCTTGCCGCTGAATAACTGCGACTTCAACGATTATCGTCCGCTGCTGCAATTGGGCTGGTATTTGACGAAGGGAGAACTGCTGTTTGAATCTGGTGCATGGGATGAGGATGTATTCTGGTTGTGCAGTGCGTACCCCCTCTCCTCGCGAAGCACTCCCGAAGGGAGCAGGGAGAGGGTTGGGGTGAGGGGGACAGCCCAATCATCCTTCCCTCAAGGTGGCGTTTACCTCCTCCGCGGCGCGGACAGCAAGGCCGTCATCCGCTGCACGGACTTCCGCGCCCGCCCCTCCCACGCGGACCAACTGCACGTGGACTTGTGGATTCGCGGCCAGAACATCGCCTGCGACGCGGGGACGTATCTCTACAGCGGCGAAGGGATGTGGCACAACGGACTGGCGCGCACGTCTGCCCATAACACGGTCATCGTGGACGGCAAAGACCAGATGAGGATGATCAGCCGCTTCACGTGGACGGATTGGGCGAAGGGCAGAGTGCTTCGTCACGACGAGAAACTCTGGCAGGGCGAGCACGATGGGTACACCCGCCTGCCCGATCCTGTGACTCACAGGCGCACGGTCATGGCATTGAATGGAGACCGCTGGCTGATCGTGGACCGTCTCACCGCCAGACAGCCTCACCATTACGCGCTTCACTGGCTGCTTAGCGGCTTTGGTGTGCAGGAGCCTGCACCTGTCAACGATGAGCGAGGCGCTTTCATCCTGCCGCTTGGAATCATGAATCTTCAAATGCAGATTGGGATGGTGGAAGGCCAATCGAGTCTCTCCATCGTGCGCGGCGACCCGAACAGCACACGCGGCTGGCGCTCGCGCTATTACGGTCACAAGGAACCCGCCGTCTCCGTGATGCTGGAAGCAGACCAGTCACAGGCTGTCTTTTGGACATTCTTTGGTTTTGAAGGCGATGTGCCCCAATCGTTTGCCGAATGGGAGTCGGCGTTTGCTGGGTAACTTACCTTACGCAGTAATGCGAGATTTTGAAGATTATCAATGTAGCCTGACATATCATCGCGTCGAGCGGAGGCTTTTGGGTTCGCCAAAAGCCGCAGACGAGACGCAAAACTTCCAGGCAAACCGCCCTTCGTCTCCCGCTTCGCTTTGCTCAGCGTCCGCTCAGGGCGATAAACGAAAATTGGTGATACAATCCCGTCTCTCTTCAAGAAACCCTATGAGCAAGAAATCATCTTTTCGTCTCGTTGAACCCCGCGCCGAAGTGGAAGTCCACCTCGCGGACGGCCGCGTGATCGCGGGTCCGCGCGGGGCGGCGGTGGGGGAGTTCCTCAAGGTCGTCGCGTCTCCAAACGATCCGCTAATGGGCGCCATCGTCAACAACGAACTGCACGAGTTGACCTATCCCATCGAGATCGATTCGACCGCCGCGCCCGTTACCATGTCCAGCGAGGACGGCTCGCGCATCTACCGCCGTTCGCTGACCTTCCTGCTGGAGATGGCCTTCAGCGACCTGTTCCCCAAAGCCAAACTGACGATTGACCACTCGGTCTCGTTCGGCGGCTATTATTGTCAGGTGAGCGGACGCGGATCTCTATCCAAATCCGAATTGGAGGCCCTCGGCAGCCACATGCGTGAACTGGTCGCGGCCGACCGTCCCTTCGAGCGGCGAGAGGTGCCGCTGGCCGAGGCTATCGAGCATTTCCGCAAACGCGGCTATCTCGATAAGGTTCACCTCCTCCAGCACCGCCGCAAGGACTATGTCACGCTGTACCGCCTCGGCGACCACCTCGATTACCATCACGGTTACATGGTGCCGTCCACGGGTTATTTGCGCTGGTTCGACCTCCTGCCGGTCAACGGCGGATTCACCCTGCGCTTCCCGCGCCGCGCCGACCCCACGGCCCTCGCGCCCTCGCCCGATTATCCCAAACTGCTGACCGCTTTTCGTCAATACGGCGACTGGCTGACGCGCCTCGGCATCGGCAACGTCGGTTCGCTGAACGACGCCATCGCCGAGGGCCGCGCCGACGAGGTCATCCTCGTCTCCGAGGCCCTGCACGAACAACTCGTGGCGCAGATCGCAGGTCAGATCGCCGAACGCGGCGACGTGCGCCTCGTGCTCATCGCGGGTCCGTCCTCTTCGGGCAAGACCACCTTCTCGCGCCGCCTCACCATCCAACTGCTGGCGCACGGCGTCTCGCCCTTCCCGCTCGAACTCGACAATTATTTCGTGAACCGCGAGGACACGCCGCGCGACGCCAATGGCAATTACAACTTCGAGGCGCTCGAAACCCTCGACCTGCCCCTGCTGGCCGACCACCTGGAGAAACTCGTCAACGGGGAAAAGGTGCGTTTGCCGCGCTTCAACTTCAAGTCCGGGCGACGCGAGGCGGGCGAGACGATCGACCTGCGCCGCGGGCAGATCATCATCCTCGAAGGCATCCACGGACTCAATCCCCGCCTCATCCCCGGACCCCTGGCCGGGCGCGCCTTCAAAGTCTACGTCTCAGCCCTGACTCAGCTCAACCTCGACCGCCACAACCGCGTCTCCACCACCGACACGCGCCTCCTGCGGCGCATCGTGCGCGACGCGCGCGAGCGCGGCTACACCGCCGCGCAGACTCTCTCGCGCTGGGAGTCGGTGACGCGCGGCGAGAAGGAATACATCTTCCCGTTCCAGGAGCACTGCGACGTGATGTTCAACTCGGCGCTGGTGTACGAACTGGCCGCGCTCAAGCCGCTGGCCGAGCCCCTGCTGAGACAGGTGCCCTACGGCAAGCCCGAATACATCGAGGCCAAGCGCCTGCTGGCCCTGCTCGAATGGATTTTGCCGATCGAGGATATTGATTTGATCCCCGAAAATTCCATTGTGCGCGAGTTTTTGGGCGGTTCGATTTTGAAGGATTTCAAGGTGTGGAAGGGGTAGAAGAGAGACCAGGTTTCTTCAAGAAACCTGGTCTCTGTGTTACAACTCCTGTCGGCTGAGTTTGTCGCTGGCGATGCGATTCAAACTGACTCCCGCCTCCGCCGCCTCGATTGCCAGGCGGCGATGCAAATCTGGGGGGATGCGCACCATGAACTTTCCGCTGTATTTCCTGACGGCGAGGGGTTCGGGAATCTCTTCTCCATTCGCCTTCATATCTGCCACAGCCTCTGCCACCACCTGACGGATTCCGCGCAGCGCGTCCTCGGGAGTGGGCTCCAGCCAGCTTAAACTCGGAAACTCGGCGCACAGGCCAACGTATTCGTTGTCCTCGTCCGACCAGGTCACACGGTAGGTATAGCGGTCATTTCTGAGCATGGCTTTCCTCTTCCAATCGTTCGATGGCTTTCAATACTTGTCTTACCTGGTAGGCTTTTGCCATTCCTTTGTCGTTTTGGATGTTGACTCGCGGGTCGCCCTGCCAGGGAGTTTTATAGATGCGATGACTGCTGGCCTTTTGGCGCGGCTCGCCAAAGTAGACATCACACACTTTGCAGAGGTCTTGAAAACCGACGCCCTTGGGATTGCGGCGCATCTTTGCGAGGATGTCTTCGACCTTTGCCACACTCAGATGATACCACTATTGATATTGCTGTCAAGAAGCCGGTTTTTTCGCCTACTCCAAGAATTCCATCGTGCGCGAGTTTTTGGGCGGTTCGATTTTGAAGGATTTCAAGGTGTGGAAGGGGTAGAAGAGCCAGCCGTGCTCCTTTATCTTTGAGATCTCCAAGATACAGCAACTGCCTTGATATCGAAGGAGAAATCCGCACACGATGAGATTGTAAAGCTCGTCGAAAAAATGCTTGCCCCACAAAAAGAACGTCAAGCCGTGAAGCCAGAAGAAGATTTAGACCGCGCCCGCAACCTAGACCGCGAAATCAAAAAGACGGATTCGGAGATTGATCCGCGCGTCTATGGGTTGTATGGGCTGACCGAAGAAGAAATAAGGGTCATCGAGGGCGGCAATTCGTAGGCAAGTTGTCTTGCACCTGTAAGCCAAAAATCATCCCCGTTGGTGATCGGCTGTAAAACGGTATCAACTGCACGGTCGAGCAGGCGGCGGTAACGTTTGATGTTTACTCTATGCGGGTTCAACTTGTTCGGCGCGTCCCATGCGTGGGCGCGCGGTAAATCCAATGTGTAAATCAAACGTATCGTCTGCCCCAAGCGAAGCGTCTTCCCTGCGCGTTCCAGCTGCTCCAACGCGCTGAACGCTGGCACGGGGGCAAGATACTCGGTCAATTTTTTGCTCACGGTCTGCCGCACAATCAATTTTTCAAGAGGCACACAACTCGAACGTAATTCTCTTTGTTTTTCGCAGATCAATTCGCGGATTTCAGGCAGACAATCTTGTAGGCTTTCCGCATTGTCGGCACTTGCAAGGATTTCCAAAATCTGCATTTGCGTTTCCCGAATGAATGCGGGTGTATCGTGGCGGCGCGTTTCGATGCCGCGCGTCTTGATTTCTCCGTCCTGAAACACGCCAAAATACCGATTGGGGACGGCTATCTTCTTATTCTGACGGGATGGCAAAAATGCAATCCATTTGTAAACACCGTCCAGCGCAATCGGGAGACCTGTCCGCTTCTTGATTTCGTTTAAGATTGGTTCAAAATCCCCAGCCTTTTTACAGCCCGCTTTGTAAACCCACATCCCGTCAATGTATAGATGCAACACACGAAAACCCAAATCTTCAGCGGCTTCTTTGGCGCGTAACAGCACCTCGCGCCCGTAGGCGGTCACCGCTTCGTGCGCTTCGATCTTTCCGAAGCGAGCATTTTTATATCCAAGATATCCGAAGCAGGTTACCAATAACCATTTGTGCGCGGCGGTGCGCGCCTTGTAGGTTTTGCGCCTGCAATCCCAACGTAACAACGTGAGCAATTGTTTTTTCAGTTCGTATCTCTTTTGGAGCAATGGCGCAAGCGTTCGGGGAATCAATCCAGGTTCTTTATCTTCGGTCATGTTTTCCAATCGGGCCACCAAGTCTGCAGTGGGTTTGAACGTGTTTACTGTTTCGGGCGAGATATTGAATTTCACCATGATACTTGGGTACATCGAAAAGAAATCAACTTCTGCAACGTCATTATGCAATCCGACAATCGGGTCGTACACTGTTCCGCCCATATCATCGTGAAATAATTCGGATGTAGTCTTTGGTTTTTCGGTCTGCTCTTTGCGTAGTGGTACAAGGATCTCATTTTCCAATGCGGTAACGATTTGCATTGCTGAGATGCCCGTACCTGGCGAAACACGCGCGGCGGTTTGTATGGGCACGGATGTTACTCTCGCCATTTCAAGTACGCCGTCAATACCATAATCGCCGTACATCACGGTATTAGTCGTGTCAATGTGTATTCTTCCCGCCAGATGGAGTTGCTGCCCGCGATAGATTATCTGATTGTAGGCAAAATAACTTCGTTCTCCCTTCCGGCGAATTTCTGCGCTTGGATCGCGGTTGAACGGTAAGGGTCGCTTTTGTTCATCCGATAATTTTAGAAGCAATGGTAAAAGCCATGTATCCCCGTGTGAGGTAATGATTAGATCGGGGTCATCTTGTTTGAGGAGATAACTTACAAATCCCAAATTCAAGCTTGCTTTTTCCAGATCGAATGTAATTGAATTTCGCTTTGCTTGAAAATATATCCTTTTCGGCTGGTCGTGCATGGGGTCAACATCGGGTTCAATGGTGAGAATTCGCAACGGCGCGGCTTCATGGTCAATATCCCATTTGGAATCCAGTACGTTGATCTCGTGAATAAAATTCTGTTCGTCTACAAGGATATGACAACGCGCTAAAGGAAATGTCCCATACTCTGCCGCGTGGCGAAGCGAAACGTGTAAATCAGCATCATAAAAGGTCAGGTCAGGGAATAATTTGGTTAGTGTTTGGAAAAGCAACGGAAGCGCGGAAGGGGTTTCGAGCGAGGCGGCCAGTACAACGGTTGGGCCAACGAATAAATCCCTGCGTTCGGTGCGCGATAACTCAATTCTGATTGGCTGGTCTGCAAGAAACTTCCACAAATCCCGCAGTCGGTGGGACCGTCCAGCCGCGTAAAATGTAACGTGCAGGTCCTGCCGCAAGCATCGCCGCTGACCATCATCACAGATCAGCCAGAGAACGACCCCGCGTTCGGGATGGGAATAAATATCGAGTAGCCAGCCTGTATACTCATTCATTTTGTTTGGCCAAAAATTGTGAGAGTTGTTCGCGCAATATTTTGATTTCTTCTCGCAAGCGCATCACTTCTTTATGGTCTTCGATTTGCATGGATAGCAAAAAGGTTTCAAACGGGAGAAGATGTCCAACATACGCGGCGGCGGCTCGGTGTTTGTACGCGGCGGCAAACAAATCGTCAAAAACAATTTGGTCTTCTTTGCGTAAGGCACGGCGAAATTTAGCAAGGTTGGCTTCTTCCGCGTGCAAAATATCTGTGATGGTAGGGGTTACGTTTCCCATTAGAGCAAACTCAACTGTGCGGAAGATTTCGCTGCCAATTCATATTTTGATACCTGTGGCGCGGCGGCTCGCAGGCGTTCAAATAGGTAGATCGAATCGGGGAAAGCGGGCGGCAAATACACACTAACCACCAATCCTGCCCTGCGACTTAACCTTTGAAAGTGGCTGATCGAAGTTTCAAGTAAAAACTTGCGGCTTTGTGGCTTTATGTTCTCATCGTGAAACGTGGACAGAAAATCGAGAATGAGGATCGGCGTTTTCCCGCTTGGCAATTGCTCGATCAATTTTACGGCTTCAAAACAGGTGAAAGCCCGTTGAATTTTGACACGGTCAATGATTTCTTGTCGTCCACGGGCGGCGCGTGCTACAACGGTTGAATCGAATCGTCTGCCGCAATCCAGTACCATTAATTCAGTGGTATATGCCAAGTGAGCAATTGCGATCAACAATTGCTTCTGTGGTGGCGCGATGATTAAATTCCACTGTGTGGGGCGTAAGCCTAATAAATTGTTCATGTCCCCAAGTTAACTGAAGTCTCAAAATAAAAAACCCCTATTGAGGGGAACATTCATGGGGGAACACATTAGGGGGAAGCAGATATGGCGGCGTGCAGTGAGGCCTGCCCTAGCGATGGGTCTTCCTTCTCTCCCACGCGCTAAAATCCCAGGTTGCAAAGAACACTCGTAAATCGGCTTTGCTTTGGAGTCCAAGTTTATTCAAAACCTTTTCGATATAGGTTCTGACTGTCTCCACAGATAAACCCAAACGGCCAGCGATTTGGGAATTGGTATATCTAAGGCATGTTAACGCGGTAACATCCTGCTCTCGTGGAGAGAGCAAAATCCACCACCGATCGAGAACATCTACTTGGGAATCGTAGGGAAGACCAACAGCCAGAGAATCGGGAGGGGTGTCAAGGTTTTGGTTCTCTTGGGTGTTTGAGGTAGTTAGAGTAAGGTTAGGCAGGTCACCCAGGATGCTATGGTATCGTTTCTTTTGCTGTAAGTCTGTCCGCCAGCGTCTTAACCGTTGCCAGAGAGACATGTCTGAACTATAACAGAACACATGTTCTAGGTCAAGGGCAACAAAACTGCCCAGCGATGCTAGGCAGTTTGTATGGCATTTATGAAACTGGGTTCTCGGTCCGATCTAACCAGAGATTTGTACTTCGATCTCAAAGGGAATTTGACGTGTTGATTCCTTTATGTCCATCAATGCGCGGACTCGCCGCGTCACCTGTTAATTCGACTAGGCGCGATTTAAATAAGGCAACAGAAGGAATTTCGGATGCTGAGACTGCATAATCTATTCCGTCGGAATTCCTTTTCGCACTCATTTCCCAAATAATCAAACCGCCTGCTGAATTCGCAAAACCTGACAAAGCGACCGCAAAATTTCGTTTGTCGTCCCGACTCGACATATCAGAGGAAGAAACGGTTTTAAATTCTAATTGAAGCGTCTCTTCTTGCTGAGAGGATATGTAAGCCCGTATTTGAGCAGGTGTCAGAGATTCGAATGTCTCAAGTAATTCCATTTTGTGATCTTCTCATCATAAAAATGCCCAACTAGCGTTTAGATGGCCAAAGACTAATTCCCATTAAAATTATAGCGCGCCTGTCAAGGCTGCCACCTGCCCCCGCGGCCCCGCACGCAAAATTGACCCAGTCGTTGTCCAGCCGCGGATTTGCACCGTCGCGGTGCCCCAGGTGTGAGGAGCAACGCTCGGTCACTTTTTCGGTTAAACTTATGGCAATTGCCCTCCCGGCTGGCTTCCTTCGTTCACAGTGCCAGCTACAACGTTCCAAATCACGCTGCGAGAGTCCCGATTACTTCTTCATGAAAACCGATACTTCCTCTTTTTGGGCGGGCGTTCGCGCCGAACTCCCCCTTCTGACAGCCGTTTTCCCTTTCGGCATGATCTATGGAGCGCTGGCGCTTGATGCCGGCCTGACTGTGCCGGCCGCCCAGGCTATGTCGGCCATCGTGTTCGCGGGGTCGGCGCAATTCGTGGCCGCACAACTGATCCGCGACGCGGCGCCCGGGCTGGTCATCGTTTTGACCATTGCAGTGGTCAACCTGCGGCACATGCTGTACAGCGCCTCGCTCGCGCCCCACCTGAAACATCTGTCTCATCGCTGGAAGTCCCTGCTTGCGTACCTGCTGACGGACGAGGCGTATGCAGTTGCCGTTCTGCACTACGAGAAAGCGGGCGGCGCGGCGGCCGGTCACTGGTACTTCTTCGGCGCGGGCCTCGCGCTCTGGACCACCTGGCAGATCAGCACTGCCGCGGGCGTTTTCCTTGGCGCGGCCATCCCCGCCTCCTGGCCGCTCGATTTTGCCCTGCCCCTGACGTTCATTGCCATCGTCGTGCCCGTCCTGAAAGACCGTCCCGCCATCGTTGCCGCGCTCTCGGCTGGCGCGATGGCGATTCTTGCATACGGCCTTCCGTATAAACTTGGCCTGATCCTGGCCGCCCTTGTGGGAATCGCCCTCGGTACCTGGCTGGAGGGGCGCAAATGAACATCTGGCCGGTGATGATCCTGGGCGGGTTGATCACTTACGGTATCCGCTATTCGTTGATCTATCTGTTCGGGCGGATCGAAATTCCTGCAATCCTGCGCCGCGCCCTGCGCTTCGTCCCGCCCGCGGTGTTGACGGCCATTGTATTTCCCGAAGTGCTGATGCAATCGGACCGTCCCGATCTCTCGCTTGACAACGCGCGCCTGCTGGCCGCGCTGGCAGCGGTGCTGGTCGCCTGGCGGACGAAGAGCACGCTCCTCACCATCCTGGTTGGGATGGCCGTTCTGGTTGCTTTGCAACTGTTCGGGAGGTGATTTGTTGACAAATAAATCGGAGCGTAGTAACATTTGCCCGCCTCGCCGAGGTAGCTCAGCGGTAGAGCAGGGGACTCATAAGCCCTTGGTCGCGAGTTCAAATCTCGCCCTCGGCACACACCCGCCCATTGCGGCGGGTTTTTATTGCCTTCTGCGGAATTCGTAGGCTTCCATCATCTGTTCGATGACTTTCACCTGCTCTGGTTTCACGCCCTGAAATTCAAAACCGATGTCGTGAAAACGCGGATCGAGGTCTGGCTCGCAGTGAGCCACGCGGGCGTTCAATTTCAAAAGCTTGAGCGGGAAGTGCGGATACTCCGGCAGGTCGAGTTGCAGTTCGAAGGCAGCGTCCTCCGGAAGTGCATCGTCTCCGATGATCATGGCCCCGCCGGGACTGAGGTCGGCCAGGTAGCCCAGCAGTTTTCCGCTTTTCACGTCGTAGACGCGCGAATACATCAAGAGGTATTTGCGTTCCAGTTTACGGCGGTCTTCCATCGGCGAATCCTGCCCCTAGTGTATAACAAATGCGCCGCGAATACAACCGTATAATTGCCCCATGCGCTGGATATACATTTCACCTCATCTCGACGACGCCGTTCTTTCGGCCGGCGGACTGATTTACGATCAGGCGCGGGAAGGCATCCCGGTCGAAATCTGGACCCTGATGTGTGGATTCCCTCCCGAGGGCGGCCTGACGCCCTTCGCGCAAGCCCTGCATATCCAGTGGAGATTTTCCTCCGCCGGGGAGGCCATCCGCCTGCGCCGCGCCGAAGACCTGCGCGCGGCCGAGGTGGTCGGGGCGAAGGCCGTACATTTCGACTTCCTGGACTGCATCTACCGCCGCGGGGCGGACGGGGAGGCGCTCTACCCGGCGGATGTCTTTGTGCCGGTCCATGCGGCCGAGGCGGGGTACCCGGCCCAAATAACGGCGGCCCTGGCCCGGGTCCTGCAACGAGACGACGTGCTCGTCTGCCCGTTGAGCATCGGCGGTCATGTGGATCATGTCATTACGCGCGCCGCGGTCGAAGGGTTGAAGCATCCGCTGTTATATTATGCCGATATTCCTTACCTGATGAACTATCGGGGGCAGCTGGCGGGGAAATCCGCGGGACTCGGGCCGAACGTCCGGCCTGTCTCGGAGGAGGGATTGAGAGCCTGGCAGGAGGGGACCGCGGCCTATGCCTCGCAACTGGGCAGCCTGTTCGACGATGATGCGGCCATGCGGGCCGCCCTGCGCGGCTATTGGGCCGGGCCGGGCGGCATTTGTCTCTGGGAAAGCGGGCAAGCCAATCGTCCTTGATTTACGCTTGAAATCGTGATATAGTATGCGCGCTTTTGGAAGAACCATCATACGGGAAGGGCGATTGCATCTCTGGACGGAGATGCAAAATTCTATTCTTAGGAAAGAGCCATGCCAACTACATTCCTGACCAAGGAAGGTTTCCAGAAATTACAGGAAGAACTGGATTACCTGCGCACCGCCAAGCGTCAGGAAGTCGCCGAGCGCCTGCACGAGGCGATGGAAGGCGGCGAACTGATCGAAAACGCGGAATACGAAGCAGCCAAGAACGAACAGGCCTTCGTGGAAGGACGCATTCAGGAACTGGAAGTGCTCCTGGCTTCGGCGCGTTTGATCGAGGAAAATGAGAAGGGCAAGGCGGGAATCATCCAGGTCGGTTCGACCGTGACCATCGAGGAGGAAGGCTCCCCGGCCGAGACCTATACTATCGTCGGCGCGGCGGAGGCCAACCCGCGCGAGGGCAAGATTTCGAACGAGTCGCCCATCGGCAAAGCCATCCTCGGCCACCGCGCCGGCGATGTCCTTCATGTGGAGGCGCCGGGTGGCTCGTTCAAGGTCAAGATCATCAAGGTGAAGTAGAACAGGGGCCGCGAAAATTCGTCGCCCCGCGCAACGCGTTGCGCGGGGCTTTTTTGCCCCCACCCGCCTTTGGCACTCTCCCTCATTTACGCCGCTTCAGGCGAAAATGGGGGAGGACCGGGGAAGGGTCGTGTAAAATAGGCATCAAAAGGTTGTGCTCATGGCTGACTATTCCTCACTCGAAAAAATCCGTTTGCAGAAGATCGAAGAATTAAAAGCCGAGGGTGTGGAGCCGTATCCTACCCGCGCAGAACGGACGCACACGTCCGCGCAGGCGGTTGCCGACTTCGAGGCCGCCGAAAAAGAAAACCGCGAGGTCAGAGCGACTCTCGCGGGACGCATCCGCGCCACGCGGCCGATGGGCAAGTTGACCTTCGCCCACATCGAAGACGGCTACGGCAAAATCCAGTTGTTCCTCCGCGTCAACGAGGTGGGGCAGAATCGCGTGGATTTCTTCAACAAGATGTTCGATATCGGCGACTTCATCCAGGCGGCGGGCGTGATGATGCGGACGAAGTCGGGCGAGATTACGCTTCTCGTTCACGACTTCAAACTGCTTGCCAAATCCGTCAGCCCCCTGCCCGCCGACAAGGATGTCACGCAGGAGGACGGCACCGTCGTCCGTTACGCCGCGCTTGAAGACCCAGAACTGCGCGCCCGCCAGCGTTACGCGGATCTGGCGGTCAACCCCGAAGTGCGCGAGACCTTCCGCAAGCGCGCCGCGGTTCTCAAGGCCCTGCGCGAGTTTTTGGACGGCAAAGGTTTTCTCGAGGTGGAGACTCCCATCCTTCAGCCGCTGTACGGCGGCGCGGCGGCGCGTCCGTTTGTCACGCATCACAACGAACTTGATCAGGATATGTACCTGCGCATCTCGTTTGAGTTATATCTCAAACGTCTGCTGGTTGGCAATCTCGAAAAGGTCTACGAGATCGGCCGCGACTTCCGCAACGAGGGTGTGTCGTTCAAGCACAATCCCGAATTTACACAGTTGGAATTCTACTGGGCCTACGCGGACTATTTGCAGGTCATGGAATTGACCGAGCAGATGGTCTCGTTCGTGGCTCGGCAGGTCAACGGCTCGATGAAGGTCAAATACGGTGAGCACGAGATTGACTTCACGCCTCCCTGGCCGCGCCTGGAAATGCGTCAGGGCATCCTCCAGACCAGCGGCATTGACATCGCCGAGCACAGAACCGCCGAGTCGCTGTTCAAGGCAATTATCAAGAAGCACAAAGATAAATCGCCCGACCCGAAGGCGACGCGCGGCAAGTTGATTGATTTCCTGCTGAGCGAATTCCTCGAGCCGACCCTGATCCAACCGACCTTCCTCTACGATTATCCGCGCGACATCTCGCCGCTGGCCAAGTCCAGGCCCGATGACCCGCTGACGGTCGAACGATTCGAGGGCTACGCGGCTGGCTTCGAGTTGTGCAATGCCTTCACCGAGTTGAACGATCCGCTCGACCAGGAACAGCGCTTCATCGAAATGGCCCGCGACTATGCCGCCGACGACGCGGAAAAGCACCCTCTCGATGAGGACTACCTGCGTGCCATGCGTTACGGCATGCCGCCCAGCGGCGGCTTCGGCATGGGCGTGGACCGCCTGGTCATGCTGTTGACAGACAAGCATTCCATTCGCGAGGTGTTGTTATTCCCCGCCTTGCGGAAGGAAGAGTTTGGCGGTGAGGAATAATATAACCGCGAAGAAACGAAGAGCGCGGGGATTCTTTCAGGACCTCGCGCCCTTTACAGTTTGAGTTGCTTCTACGCATGTGGCATGAAACTTAACTTTCTCATTCCCGGCGATATTCTTGCTATTGCCGTCGTCACAGTGATCGGCTTCGCCTCTCACGGAGAGACGGACATTTCCTTCCTGCCGCGCATGGCCGCGGCATTCTTTCCGCTCCTCGCGGGTTGGTTCCTGCTTGCTCCGTGGCTGGGACTATTTCAACCGCAGATCACCTCCGATTCCAAACAGCTTTGGCGGCCCGCGCTGGCGATGCTCTTCGCCGCGCCGTTCGCGGCCCTCTTGCGCGGTTTCCTGCTCGGCGAAAATATCCAGCCCGTTTTCGTTCTCGTTTTCGGACTCACCAACGCGATAGGAATGACGGCCTGGAGAGGGATTTGGGCGCGGGTAGGAAAACGAACATAAGTGTCTTCTTCAAAAAACAGAATCCGCCAGGCTGATGCCTGGCGGATTTCTCATTCAGCAACAGCATCAATCTGTATTGGCTTTAGGTAAACAGATTGATGCAGTTGGGACACACCGCGGAGTACTCGGTGGGGTCCATGGACCTTTGAAAGGTCAGGTACGCGTCAACACTGCCTGCCATGGCAATCGCCATCTGCCCGATGGGGTTGCCCCGCAGCCACATCTTGTATTTCGGCGAGGTGTAGAAAACGCCCACGGGCACGAGATAAGCCTGATTCGGGCCAATGGGAGAATTGCAGACATCGCATACACCGCTCCCATCGAATTTCTTGAAACTGGATATGTCGGGCATGGTTGCTCCTTTCAGCAGAATGCTGTCTTGAATGATAGGTCTTATCGTGGAAAGCGATCTTGCTTGTATGGATGTCCTGTCAGCCTCCTTGTGTGGTCAATTGCCATGAATACCATACAACAAAACCATGCAAAATTCAATATGCAGTTTCCCCCAACGCATATCCAACGTTTGGACTGGATTGAACATCCCACGCAGTGATAAAATACCCCCGATGGACGAACCCGCACTCATTCACTCCGCCCAGCGCGGCGACCTGGACGCCTTCAACACTCTCGTCCTGCATTATCAGGACGCGCTCTTCAACGCCGCCCTGCGTATCCTCGGCGACGAAGACATGGCCGCGGACGCCGCGCAGGAGGCGTTCCTCTCCGCGTTCCGCAGTATTACGTCTTATCGCGGCGGGTCGTTCAAGGCCTGGCTCCTGCGCACCGTCACCAATGCCTGTTACGACGAACTGCGCCGCATCAAACGCCGCCCGTCCGTCCCCCTCGAACCAGATAGCGGCGACGGTGAAGAGATCGAATCCCCGCGCTGGCTGGCCGATCCACACATGGGACCCGAACAACAGGCCGAGGCCGACGAACTCGAACATGCCATCCAGCACTGCCTCGACACGCTCCCAACCGAATTTCGCACCGTCGTCGTGATGGCCGACATCGAAGGCCTCGATTACACCGAAGTCGCCGCGGCCGTGCGGGTCCCGCTCGGCACTATCAAGAGCCGCCTCGCCCGCGCCCGCCTGCGCCTGCGCGAATGCCTGCAGGCCTTCGCGGAACTTTTGCCTCCCGCCTTCCGTCTGCAAGAGGAAAGCCGCATATGAACGCCCGCGATGTCGAACTCCTCTCCTCCTATCTGGACGGACAACTCAGCCCGTCCGATTCGACGCGGCTCGAAGCCCGCCTCCGCTCAGACCCCGGCCTGTCTGCCGCGCTGAACGCGATGCGCGAATCCCGCAGTCTGCTCCGCCGCCTTCCCAGGCGGCGCGCGCCGCGCAACTTCACGCTCACGCCGCGCATGGTTGGAAAGAACCCGCCCCTGCCGCGCGCCTATCCCGTGCTTCGATTCGCCTCCGCGTTCGCGGCCCTGCTTTTTGCTTTCTCGTATATTGCCAATCGAATTCCAGTCATGAGCTTCGGCGCGGCCGCGCCTGCCGCGGAACGCGCCTACGGCATGGGCGGCGGCGGACCTGCCGCCACCGAACCGCCTGCCGCCGCCGCGCCCGAAATGGAATTGATGATGACCGAGGCTCCCGCGTCGGAACCGTCCGCCGACCTCGCTCCGGCCGGCACCCCCACGCCCGGCGACCGCGTTATGGAGGTCCCTTCGGAGGCCGCGCCCAAGACCGGTAACGGTGACCAGTCCGAAGTCCCGCGCGAAACGCCCGCTCTCACCGTCTGGCAGATGGTCTTCGCGGCGGTCGCCCTGCTGGGCGGCGCGGGGATGTTGATCGTCCGCCGCGCCGCGGCCCAAAAATGGCTCGCGCGGAAATAAACTTCTGCCCGCGCTGCGGCGCAGCCGTGGAACAAAAAGAAGCGTTCGGCAGGGTGCGCCCGGTCTGCCCGCAATGCGGATGGATCCACTTCGCCGACCCGAAGGTTGCCGCGGCTGTCCTGGTCGAACGGGACGGCCGCGTTTTGCTGGTGCGCCGCGCCAACGCCCCCTTTCGCGGATTGTGGACCCTGCCGGCCGGTTTCGTGGACGCGGAGGAGGACCCGGCCGAGGCGGCCGCGCGCGAATGTTTCGAGGAAACCGGCCTGTCGGTGCGCGTGACGCGTGTGCTGGATGTCATCGCGGGCCGCGAGCATCCGCGCGGCGCGGACTTCGTCATTGTCTATCGCGCCGAGGCCACTGGCGGGGAAATTTTCGCCCGCGATGATGCCGACGCCGCGGATTGGTTCCCGCGCGAAGCCCTGCCTCCGCTGGCCTTCGAGGCGACCCGCGCCGTCCTGCTCGGCAAAACATCTGCTTGAAAAAGACCTCCGAATCAGTATAATGTTCTAAATCCGCCTCGAAAGGAGAATGTTTAATGAATTCCACTGGACGGTTGTTATTATCTGGTATCGGAGCGATGGTCCTGCTTGTTGGCCTGGCTTGCGCGGGCGGCGGGTTGTTAGCCACGCCGACGGCGGTGCCCACGCCGATCCCGCCCACGCCGGTGCCGCCCACCGCTACTGCCACGCAGCCGGCCCCGGTGCTGACCGGCGGGCCGTTCGAGATCGACCCCGTGCTTTACACGCACCCAAGCGGCGCGTTCAGCCTGTACCCTCCCTTGGGCTGGAGCGCGGACGAGGGCGATAACGATGTGCTCTTTCTTTCGCCGGACAACGTCGGCGCGCTCTATGCCACGGTCACCAATACAGGTTATCAGTTGGATTCGGTGGCGTTTTCCAATTTCGTGAACGCTACTGAGATCAATTTCTTCAGCCACCGCGACCAGTATCAGGTGGTGGATACGGCCACCGGCGACGGCGGCAGGAACATCGTCGTCCAGAAGACCTTTTTGTTCAACGGCGTTCCGACCGAAGTGATCACCCTCTACCGTCAGGTGGATGCCGCGGTTTACTCCTTCGACTTCTGGGTGGACGAGGATAAGTTCACAGCCTACTCCGATGCCTATCTAACGATCGCCGCGGGCATTCAGTTCAATTCATCCGCCGCAGTCCCGTTGTCGAAATATTCCTTCATCTACACCTTCAACGGCCCAGGGGATTTGTTCGAGGTCGAAGTGCCTTCAGCCTGGCTCTACTCGCAGTCCACCGAGCTGGAGAATACCACGATTGATACGTTCACCGCGCCCGACGGCAAAGCCTTCATCGAGAATATCGCCGTGGACGACGGCACCACCCGCGATCCTGCCTTGACGCAAGGGTCGGCGCTGGCGCTCATCAACTATAAATATTCCAACGGCGCCAACGACATCGCCGTGCGCGAGGAAGTCCCGCAGGATGACGGCAGTATCCGCCTCACCTGGACTTCGGACGCCAGCGGGCTTTCCGGTCAGACCTTCTACGAGGTGCGCAACGGCACGACGCTCCTGCTCTTCACCGTCGCCTTCGACAGCACATTGTCGGATGTCTATCTGGATGTGGTGAATTACTCTGTCAGCACCTATACCTCCCAATAGCGGAATGTCTGCTGGGGCGGCTGGCAAAGCCGCCCCAGGATTTTTCGTTCACCTTGTGCTACAATAAGTTCGAGGATCGAGAACATGCAAGCCTCGCTCGACCTGCGTCCCTCCCCGATTGCCGGTCTCTGGTACGAAGGGGACCCCAAGAGCCTCGCCCGCACTGTGGACAAATACATTGCCCAGGCTGACCTGCCCGACCTGCCCGGTGAAGTGATCGCGGTGATCGCACCGCACGCGGGGCACATCTACTCCGGGCCGGTGGCTGGATATGCCTTCGCCGCCGTCCGCGGCCGGACCTCGGACCTGGTAGCCGTGATCGCGCCGATGCACCAGCCGTACATCCAGCCGTTGATCACCACCGCCCACGACGCGTACGCCACCCCGCTGGGCGCGGTCCGCGTGGACCGCGAGGCTCTCGCGCAACTGGATCGGGAATTGAATGCCACGCTTGGCTACGGCCTGACCGCCGTTTCCCACGACCGCGAACACTCCCTTGAGATCGAATTACCGTTCCTGCAGCGCGCGCTGGGAAAGGAATTTCAGTTACTGCCGATCATGGTCAGGGCGCAGGAGCCGCACATATCACGGACCCTGGGCATGGCACTTGCCAAAGTCTTGAAAGGCAGGAACGCGCTGATGGTCGCCAGCACGGATCTCTCCCACTACTACGCCCAGGAGACCGCCCTCACCTTCGACTCGGAGATGCTGCGTCAGTGGGAGGCCTTTTCTCCTGAAGGCGCCTTCGAGGCCGAAGAAGAGGGAAGGGCGTATGCTTGCGGCCTCGGCGCGTTGACCGCGGTGCTGTGGGCGGCGCGTGAACTGGGCGCGGACACGGTCAGGGTGCTGCGTCATGCCACCTCCGGCGACGTGACCGGAGATTATGCCGCGGTGGTCGGTTACGGCGCGGCGGCGATCCTCAAGACGAACTAATCATGCCGGCATTTGTTCGCGTTTCCGTAAATGTCCCGTCTGTGACGGGCGTTTTTGATTATTCCCTACCCGCGTCCCTCGCGGGGCAGGTCTTGCCCGGCTGTCTGGTAACCGTTCTGTTTGGCAGTCAAACCGTTCAGGGAGTGATTCTGCAACTGCTTGACGAACCGTCCGTCAAAGAGACGAAGGCTGTCCTCGACCTGCTCGATCCTCTGCCGGTGCTCACCGCCGCGCAGCTGGCGCTGGCAGAACACATGGCTGAGGAAACCCTCTCCCCGCTGGCCGCCATGGTTGACCTGATGCTTCCGCCCGGCCTGAGCCAGCAGGCGGACATGTTGTATCAGATGGCGGACGACGGACGGAGGACGATAGACGACGGTCCACGGTCTACGGTCCATGGTCCAGTTGCGAACCGAATCCTCAACCTGCTCCAAGCGCGCGGACCCCTGCGCGGTCGCCAGATTGATCGCCATTTCGGGCCGCAGGAGTGGCGCGGCGCGGCGCGGGCGCTGGTGAGGCGCGGCCTGTTGCAGACGCGCTCTGTGCTCCAGCCGCCGCGCGTCCGTCCCAAGTTCGTCCGCGTGGCGCAACTGGCCGTCGCTCCCGAGGCGGCCGAATCCGCGATGGCTGATCTGGGAAAGACCGAATCCACGCAAAAGCGGCGCGAGGCCGCGTTGCGCTGTCTCGTCCGCGAGCCCGGCGCGGTCAACGTTTCCTGGGTCTATGCCGAGTCGGGCTGCAATCTCGCCGATTTGCAGGAACTGGAAGAGCGCGGGCTGATTCGTTTGTTCGAGAACGAAATCTGGCGCGATCCTTTGGAGAAAATGGGTGGCAGAGGGGAAGGGAATAACGAGGTGGCCCTGACGGCCGAGCAGGAATCTGCATTGAAACAGATCGTTGACGCGTCAACTTCAAACCTTCAACCTTCAACCTTCCTCCTCCAGGGCGTGACCGCCTCCGGCAAGACTGAAGTTTATATCCGCGCCGCGCAGGAGACCGTGCGACGCGGCAAACAAGCCATCATCCTCGTGCCCGAGATCGCCCTCACCCCGCAAACCGTTCGCCGTTTCCTGGCGCGCTTCCCCGGGCAGGTGGGGCTGATTCATTCGAGACTCTCGGAGGGGGAGCGTTACGATACCTGGCGGCGGGCGCGGGCTGGATTGTTGAAAGTGGTCATCGGGCCGCGCAGTGCGTTATTCGCGCCGCTCCCAAACATCGGCCTGATTGTCTTGGACGAATGCCACGACGGTTCGTATTACCAGTCCGAGCCGCCGTTTTACAACGCCGTGACTGCCGCGCAGGTATACGCGCGCTTATGCGGAGCCGTGTGTGTGATGGGTTCGGCCACGCCCTCTGTAGTCCAGCGTCATCACGCGGAAACCGGGAAGAGCATTTTGCTGGAACTGCCCGAACGCGTCACCGAGAGCGCCCTGCCGCCCGTTCATGTGGTGGATATGCGCGAGGAACTCAAGTCGGGTAACCGCGGCATCTTTAGCCGCGCCCTGTCCGAATCGCTGGCAGAGATCCTGTCCGCGGGCGAGCAGGCGATTCTCTTTCTGAATCGGCGCGGCACGGCCACCTACGTGTTTTGCCGCGAGTGCGGGCATGTGCTCAAATGTCCGCGCTGCGAGACGCCGCTTACGCTTCATGTTGAAAGGTTGGCAGGTTTGCAGGTTGAAAAGTTGGGCGCTTCCACCCAGCAAACATTGTTATGTCATCGTTGCGGGTATACGCGGGGGAAGCCCTCGAAGTGCCCTCAATGCGGGAGCGCGCAGATTCGAGAATACGGATTGGGCAGTGAAAAAGTGGAAAGCGAAGTGCAAGCCATGTTCCCGTCCACGCGCGTCCTGCGCTGGGATTGGGAGACCACGCGCCAGAAAGATGCGCACGAGATCATCCTGAGTCATTTCGCGGCCGGCCGCGCGGATGTGCTGGTCGGCACGCAGATGATCGCCAAGGGCCTCGACCTGCCGAAGGTCACGCTTGTGGGCATCGTGCTCGCGGACGTGGGATTGAATCTGCCCGACCCGTTTGCGGCGGAACGCGTCTTTCAGGTGCTGACGCAGGTGGCGGGACGCGCGGGACGCAGTGCGCGCGGCGGACAGGTCGTCCTGCAGACCTTCATGCCCGATCATTACGCCATTCGATCCGCCTCGCGCCATGACGTGAATGGATTCCACCTCGAGGAGCTGGCCCAGCGCCGACGGCTGGGGTATCCGCCCTTCGCGCGTCTCGTCCGCCTCGAGCGCCGCGAGCGGGACGCGGCCAAAGCGGAATCCGAGGCTTGGAAAATGGCGGACAGGCTCAAGTCCAGGATCGAAGCGGAGGGCCGCCGCGAGACCGAGATCATCGGTCCCGTCCCATGTTTCTTCGCGAAGGTCAATGGTTTGTCGCGCTGGCAGGTCATCCTGCGCGGACCGAATCCCGCCGGTCTCCTGCGCGGAGGCGTTCCCGATGGCTGGCGCATTGAAGTGGATCCCGACTCTTTGCTATAATCAGTCAAATTCCAAAGGAGGCTCTTATGCAGGCGTTTTCGCGAGGCTGGTCTTTTATGCAACAGGCCTGGGACATGGCGTTCAAGGATAAGGATTTGATCAAGCCCTCGATCTATTCCCTGTTTGTGGGCATGGTCGTTTCGGTGATCGGCATCATCCCGATCATCGGCGCCGCGTTCCTGCTGGGCGATTCGGACCTGGGCAATATCGTGATGTTCGTGTTCGGCGCGCTCCTGGTCTTTGTGCAGTTTGTGGTGGGTTATATTTTTTCGGCCATGACGGTTTATCTCATCTATGGCTATCTGGCCGAGGGCGATGGCCGAATGGATAAGGCCTGGGCCATCGTCCGCCGCGATTTCTTCGATATCTTGACTCTGGCCGCGGTCTCGACGGCGGTCAATCTTCTGCGAAGCGCGGCCCAGCGTAATCGCCGCCGCGGAATCGGCGCGGGTGTGGCGCGCGCCGCGACGGGTCTCCTGCAAACGTTGTGGACCGAAGCGGCTTATCTCGTCCTGCCTGCGATGGTGATTGACGACCTGAATTTGAAGAACGGTTTGGAACGCGTGTGGAAGATCACGAAGGAGAATTTGCTGCTCATCGGCGTCAGCACGGTGGGGGTTAGCTGGGTGACCGGGCTGATCGGGTTCGCGCTGGGCGCGGCGGGGGCGGTGCTGGGTTTCGGCGTGGGGTACGGCATTATCGCCCTGCTGGGAAGCGAAGCGCTGGGCTTGATCATCGGCATTGGCCTGGGGGCGATGATCTTCTTCACGTTTGTGATGGTGGCAAGCGTGATCAATTCCTACACCGGCACGGCGTATCATACCTGCCTGTACCTGTGGGCGCGCGAGACCGAGAAGGCGCGTGAGGCCGGGAAAGCCACTGCAGTGGCCGCGCCCGCTCCGTTGGCGGCGGTGCTTTCGTAATGCCAGCAGAGCCGCGCCGCGAAGTGATTTCCTGGGAGGAGGTGGACCGCCTGATCGGCTACCTCCTTCCGCAGTTCCGCCGCGAGTTCACCGCGATGGTGATGATCACGCGCGGCGGGATCGTGCCCGGCGGCCTGCTGGCCGAGGCGATGGACATCACACACGTGCTGACCGCGGCCGTGGACTTCCCGGCACAGATGGCGCAGGAGAAGGGTCAACTCATGGCCTGGCCTGAATTCATCCAATTCCCCGCAGACGACAAACTGCGTGCCCGCCCGACCCTGATCGTGGACGACGTGTGGGGTTCGGGGCGCACGATCACCGCCGTGAAAAATCGCGTTTCGGCGGCGGGCGGTTTTCCCGAAACCTGTGTCCTGCACTTCAATCCCTATCGCAATTTGTTTGGGAGCGTCCGCCCTGATTATTATGCGGCCATCACCGACGCATTCATCGTGTATCCGTGGGAAATCGCCCGCGGGGATGATATGGCATTGCTTTCCGATCTGCCATGAAACTTCTGCATACCGACGAGAAACAGCGGCTGGCTTTGCTCCGGCAGAACGAGTATTTCGATACCCTGCCAAAGTCCCTGCTGGATGAAATCGTGGATCATGTTCAGTTGCGTCAATACGAGCGCGGCGAGGTGCTTCTCTGGGAGGGTGATTCCTGCGATGGGTTGTACATCCTCCTCCAGGGCAGCGCCAAGATCTATCGCATTTCATCGCAGGGACGGCAGTATATCATCCGCGTTTTACAGGAGGGGGATACGTTCGCAGAAGTGCCCACCTTCGACGGCGGCCCCAACCCGGTCAATGTGGAGGCGCTGGAGACGTGCTCCGTCTGGGTGGTGGACAGCGAGATGTTGAGACGGCTCGTCGCCGCCCATCCGCAGTTTGCCCAGAAGGTGCTGGTCAACTTTGGCGCCCAATTGCGCGGCATGGTGCGCAAGGTGAGCGAGATGGCCTTCTATCAAGTGACGCACCGCCTGGCGCGCCTGATCAGCGAGTTGCCGCCGGAGGAGTTGCGCGGCGGCGGGACGCGCCTCACGCAGGAGCAACTGGCGGCGCGCCTCGGCACCGTGCGCGAGGTGGTGGCGCGCTCCCTGCGTGAATTGGAGCGCAGCGGCGCGATCCAGGTGGAGAACCGCCGCATTACGATCATGGATAAAAACGTGCTCAGTCAGTGGGTCAATTAAAAGAAAACGGACGGCGTCGGCCGTCCGTTCCGTTCAAGGCAGGACCTCGAAATCGAGGACATGGTAACTGATTTCATCGTCCATCGCCTCTTTGATGTAGTCAATGGAAATGGATGATGGGAATCCGTACTTCGCATCGTACTCGACCTGGATCTCGTCCGCGCCGCCCGAGGCGGCCTCCTCGACGACGGCGAACAGCCTCTCGACGGTCGCGGCCTCCTCGAAGTTTGCACGAAATTCCTCGCCGACAGGTTGACCGTTAACGTCGGTCAGGCTCACGATCTGACCATCCTTCACTTCAATGGTCAGAGGCATGATGCCCTGATACGGGCAGAAACAGCCGATGGAAAGTTTGAACCGATAATGGGATACAGCCTGTGAATCCCACTTCTCGCGATTGCTTTGCAATGCGCGGCCCGAGCAGGCGGAAAGAATCAGCGCAAGAACCAGGACGATAAAGATCCAACTTTGCTTTTTCATGGGAATGCTCCTCGATGTTTTTGATGAAGGTAAGACGCAGTTCTGCTAAAAATGTTCCAAAACAAAATGCCCCTCTGCTTACGAGGGGCATCGTTTGTGTAAGGTAGGAAACCTTATGGTGTGGGTTCAGCCGTGGGCGAGACAGCCTCCTGCGCGGCCTCATACACATCTGTGGTGAGCAGGCTTGGATCGTTGGCGGCCTGCGCCGCCAGCATCTGCGCCTGGCGCGCCAGGTTGGTCGAGTCAGCCAGGATCTTCAGGATGTACTCCGGGTTGTGAAAGCCCATTGAATTCTCAGCCGAGACGAAATCCCACATGTACTGCGCCCGCCGGTGCAGGGCGCGCGCCTGATCCAGCAGGGCAGGATCGGAGTTCGGATTCGCCGCGGCGGCTTTGAGCGCGGTGATGGCGTCAATCAGCGCGTTCTCGTTCTCGATCTTGGTGTTGTAGACCTGGTCCTGAATCTCGTTGACGCGGCGAATAACGTACTCGGTGTCTGTGTGGCACTGACCACAGGCTAGTTCAGGATTCAGCAACGGGCTGTGGACGTCGTGCGTCGAATACTTGGAAGCGCCGTCGCGGACATAGGGCATGTGACAGTCCGCGCATGAGACGCCCGCCGCGTAGTGGGTGGAACCCGCGGTGAACATCTCGTATTCGGGATGCTGGGCCTTGAGCATGGGCGTCCCCGTTTCGGGATAGTCCCAGTCCTTGAAGCCGATCTCTTCGTAATATGCAAGGATGCTGTCAATGTCGGTGCCGTTGGCCCACGGGAAAGTCAGATATTTATCGGGGCCTGCGAAGTAATACTCGACGTGGCAGTTGGCGCAGACCACCGTGCGCATTTCCTGGCGGGTGAACGTGGTCCAGTCCCTGTCCTGGGCTTCGAGCGCCTCCTCCAGCGCGGGGTTGGTGACGATCAGGCGCATCGTCCCGGCTTCGTGGCAGTTGGCACAGCCGATAGGCTGGTCAATTCTTTCGCCGATTTCCACGAAAGTCAGCCGGTCGAATTCGGCCATGCCTATCTCATCCCACAAGCCCGGGTTATTGGACGACTTGCAGGAGTAGCAGGTGCCCGGTGTGTGCTTGGGATCGTCCGGGTCCAGGTTGAGGCGGCCCGTTTCGCGTACGTCGGTCAGTGCGTTCATGTGACCGCGGTCGTCGTTGTAATCCTTGCTGAACGGATAGCCCGCGAACAGGATGACTTGGCGCGGGTCGCGCTCGAGGTGCGAGAATTTGGAAGAGCCGCCGTAGGTCGTATCAATATTATTGAACTCGGTCTGTTGCAGAGTCGCCCATTGGTTTGGGAAATTGATTCCCCATTTGGACGAATCAGGCTCCATCGGTTCGATCTCGACGATGGGTTGGACGGCGCGTTCCTGTGGGGGCTGGTTCTTCAGGAAGACCAGCACGCCGACGAGGGCCGCAGCCAACACAACAATGATGCCGACCAGAATGAGGGTGGTATATTTCTTCATTGTAGCATCTCCTCGAATAAATTATCTGACAGGGTAGAAGGTCGAATCCTGATAGGGACTGTTGGACATGCCGCGTTCGCCGTGGGCCACGGAGCGGTGACAGTCCCAGCAGTTGCGGTCGAAGGCCTGGGGTCCCATCATGATTGTCTCGACGGTCTCTTCATGGCATCGCACGCAGTTGGATTGGATGATCTCCTGCGAATGTTCGTTGGCGCGGATCACTTCGGGCGTCTGGCCTGTGGTGAACACGTAGACATCGTGCGCGCCCTGACGTCCCTTCTCGAAAAAATAGGCGATTACGTTTTCGTGCGGCAGGTGGCAGTCGGCGCATTCGGCCCAGGGCTGGTGCGCGGCGTGGTAGTAGTTTTCGTACATCGCGTCCATCACGTGGCAGTTGGCGCAGGTCTCGGATGCGGTTCCGCCGTACGCGGGCGCGTCCGTCACATAGGCGAAGACGCTCATGGCAATCACGAAAACCGCCAGTCCGATCAGGAGGGGGAGGGAAATTTTGTTCATCGTTTCATCCTGCCGGTCGATTTTTCTAATTAGCGCTTAATATAACAAATTTTGTCAGATTCGATTGTAACTATTATCACACCCAGGCGGTCAGAATTATTCAATCTTCAAAACGAAAACCAGCCATGGGGTTCATGGCTGGCAGGGCAAAGCAGGCAGATTGACAAATCAATTACATATCCATCTCCATGCCTTCTTTGACTTCAACGGTCAGGACAATATCGGCGTGATTCGCGAAGTGCAGGGTCACCTCGAACTGGTCGCCAACTTGGAGGTCCTGTTTCAGGCCGATGAGCATAATGTGCAGTCCGCCCGGCTTGAACTCCACTTCCTTGCCCGCCCCCAACGGGATGGACGATTGGGGAATCATCTGCATCTCGCCGTTCGGCCCCATCTGACTCAAGTGCAGTTCCACCGCTTCCGCGATCTCAGAGGATGCGGACACCAACTCATCGTCCGCGCTTGTGCTGTTGACCAGCACCAGATACACGGCGCTGTTCCCGTCCTGCATTCCCGTCCGCGCCCAGACGTTCGACGCTTCCATATCCGTTGCCGCGGGGGCGCAGGCTCCCAACAGCAGTGCCCCCGCGATGGCAGCCATCCACATGCGTTTCATTCTTTCTTCTCTCCTTTTGATTTTTAGCGCGGACGATAGACGCGCCCGCGCCAGGTGACACCCTGACCGGAAAGAACCTTCCACGCGGATGTGAGCATGATTGCCGCGAACAAACCCGCACCGAGCGGGACCGTGAGCGCGTACAGCCTCGAAATGCCGAGTCCATGGCTGACGGCGGCGCGCGCGTATAACAGCGCGCCCCACACGATCAGCGATTTGAGGATAACGGAAACGGCCATCCATCCGCCGCCGTTATGATACCACACGAATCCCAGCAATGGCCAGATTGGCAGAAACAATGCCGCGATCAACGCCAGCGTCGCGCCGAACGCGCCGAGCAGGAGCATGGCGGGTGTGTCGCGCAGGCCGAGGTAGATGTTCTTCGTCCAGCCCTCCCAAATCTCGGACAGGGATGTGTACATGCGCGTACGCGCCACCGCGTAGCCATTGGCAACGATCAGCCGATAGCCGTTCCATTTGACCTGCTCGGAGATGGCCTTGTCCTCCACGATCTGGTCTTTGATTTTTTCGTGTCCGCCAATGGCATCATACACACTACGTTTGATGAGAATGAACTGTCCGTTGGCGACCGCGACGCGTTGTTTCGGGTCATTGACCCTGCGCGGCGAGAATCCCACCGAGAGCGCGGTCAATACGAGGGGCATGAGTACTTTTTCCCAGAACGAGCCGAGTTCCTGGTGGGTGAGGATCGTAAACAGGTCGGCTTTGGTTTCGAGGGCTTTGGCGTAACACGCCGCGACCGTTTCGGGCGCGGGGAAGGTATCCGCGTCCACGAAGCACAGCCACTCGCCGCGCGCTGCGGCCGAGGCCTGGGTCAACGCGTGGGGTTTGCCAGCCCAGCCCGGGGGCAGGTCTGATCCGTGGATGATTTGCAAACGCGATTCCCTCGTAGTGCCGACTCCCGTCGGCCTTTGCAGGCGGCGACTTAAGTCGTCGTTACGGAGTTCCTCAAGAATCTGTAATGTTGAATCCGTCGAACGGTCATCCACCACGATGACTTCGAAATTGGGATAGGTCTGCGCGAGCAGGGATTCGACACAGCGGCGGATGTTCCTCTCCTCGTTCCGCGCGGGGACGCAGATGGAGATGAGCGGATGCGGCGGAGGCGCGCTGTCCGCCGGGCGGACGACGATGTCCATGTGATATTGCGAATGCACCCAGTAAATGATGCCGAGACCGAGGAGGAAGAGGGTGGTGGAAATGAGGAGGTAAGGCATAGTAGCGAGTCGAAAGTCGGAGATCAGACTTTCGACCTGTATTTTGACAATACGGATTCAAGAGGGCGGGATTATTCGTCCAGCTTGGCGAGCACGCTGGCCAGCACTGCCTTCGAGACCTGTTGAAACAGACGCTTTCTCTCAGGGCGTGAAAGCACGATATTTCGTTGGACTAATTCTTCTTCATACTTTGCCTGCACAATTCCAATTATCTGTTCATCCACTTTTACCGCCAGGAGGCGTTGGATCATCCTATTTTCGAGGTCGTTGTACGGGCCGAAATCGGGTATGGAGTTCGTGAACATGAGAGTCTCTCTTTAACTGTAAATAGATCAGATCACCTTCACCGTTGACCCGCGCTCCGTTTTCTCCACCTCGATGCGCGTTGGGAAGGCATCCTTCAATTCGTCCAAATGCGTGATGACCAGAATCTTGGCAAAGTCGCCGCGCACGGTGTTGATGGCCTCGATTAATCGCTGGCGTCCCTGCGCGTCCTGGGAGCCGAAGCCCTCGTCAATGACAAGGGTTTGCAGGCGCGCGCCCTTGCGCTGGGCCAGCACCTCGGAGAGCGCCAGCCGAATCGCAAAGTTGACGCGAAAGGCCTCGCCGCCCGAATACATCTCGTAGTCGCGCGTGCCCGCCCCGTCGCTGATCTGGATGTCGAGCGTCTCCTTCAGGTCTTCGCGTTTCTTGTCCTTGTATTCGGCCTGTGTCACAAAGCGGATGGACATCTGCCCGTCGCTCAGGCGGTCGAGCAGGTCGTTGGCCCTGGATTCGATTTGCGGGAGCGCCTGTTCGATGAGAAGCGCGGGGACGCCGTCCTTGCCGAAGGCGCGTTCCAGCGTTTTGTGGCGGGCAACGGCGCGCCCGAGTTCCTCGCGCTGCGATGCGAGGTCGGCTTTGCGCGCCCGCAGGGAATCGAGCACGGCCACTTTCTGCCGCGCCGCGCCGACCTCTTGATTCTTGGCGTTCTCCTGCTCTTGTAACTCGAGCAGGGCGCGCTCGGCCTCTTCCAGGCTGACGGCTGGTTTTTTGGCCTCCGCTGCATATTTTTCGCTGGCGAGAATCGCTTCGACTTGCTTCAGCCTCGCCGCGCCAGTCGTCTCCCACTGTCGGATGGAAGTTTTCGCGGCCTCGATTCGCTCGGTCCACTGCGCGATTGAATTGGACAGGGTTAATCGCTCCCGTTCCGCGTTTGCCAGCCGCGCCGCCTGTGCTTCCAACGCGGCGATCTGCTTCGACAGTTCGTCCATGCGCGCCTTGTTGGCGCGGAAGCGGTCCCCCTTTTCCTTGCCCTCTGCTTTAAGTTGCTTCAGCGTGGACTGGCGGTGTTTCTCGGTCAATTCCTGCCCGCACAATGGACAGACTGCGCCCTCGGCGGATTCCAACTGGTCAATCCGCGCCTTGAGTTCGTCCATTTCCAGTTTGCGCAGATCGTTCTCCGCCTTCAACGTGGCAAATTCCTCCCGCGCCGCGTTTCGGCCCTCCTCCAACTCGCCGCGTTTCGCAATTTGTCCCTCGGCCTCCGCCAGCGATTTCGCCGCGCTCTCGACTTTGCCCGTCGATTCGCCGATGAACGCCAACTGCTCACGGATCGCTTTCTCCTGTTCCCTCAGCGCCCGCATCTCTACCTCTAACTTCGCTTTCTCCGCCGCAAGTCGTTGATCCAATTCAGCCGTCGCCTTGCGGATGCTCTCCAGCGCGGCCTCCTGCGTCCTGCGCGCCGCGTTCAGCCGCTTTAGTTCGTCTTCCAGCGTTTTCACCTCTCTCTTGCGCGGTTCTTCTTCCGCGAGTTCGGCGTCAATGTCGGCGATGCTTCGCTCAATGCCTGCGATTTCCTTCTCGAGTTCCCTGCGGCGTGCGGCCGTGCGTTCCTTGTATGTTTCCCAGATTTCCAGGCCGAGGATGCTTCCCAGCACGGCTTTGCGTTCGCTGGCCTTCTTCTGTGTGAACTCATCGGCCTTGCCCTGTAAAAAGAACGAGGCGTTGACAAAGGTCTCGTAATCCAGGCGCAGGGTCTGCTGAATGCGATTCTGTGTCTCGCGCGCCGATTTTTCTGTGAGCGGACGCCAACTGCCCTGACCGTGGACGGCAGGCTGTCCACCGTCTAGAATCTGAAATTCCACCATCGTGCTCTTCCCGCGCGGCGCGGTGCGCTGGACGCGATACGTGTTGCCTTCATATGCAAACGTCAAAGAGACTTCCGCGGCCTTCGATTGCAGGTTGATGACGGCGTCCTTGTCCTTGCCGCGCGCTTCACCGAACAACGCCCACGTCATCGCATCCAGCAGGGACGACTTGCCCGCGCCGTTCTGCCCCGAAATACACGCCAGGTCGAATCCGTCGAAATCGAGTTCGGACGGTTCGCGGTACGAGAGAAATCCAGCGACTCGAAGTTTGAGGGGGATCATGGAATGGATTATACCTTGCAGGGGCGCGGTACATATCCCACGTACACAAGTGGACAGGCAAACTTGGAACCTGGAACCTGAAACTTGATACCATTTACCAACCCCTCTCTCCCATGTTATCATCGCCCCATGGACGATCCCATTGCCGCCCGGGCGCGCCGCCGCATCATGTTGATTGCCATCACTCTCGCCACCCTGCCATGTTATTGCCTGGGCTGGGTGGCGGTCTCGCTTGCGCCCGACACCCGCACGCCCACACCCACTGCGACGATCACCGCGACTTTCCTGACTGCGACCATCACTGAGACTCTCGGTCCGCTCACGCCGACCCTGAGCCTGACTCCGTCCATTTTCACGAGCACGCCCTCCGCGACTCCCACCTCCACTCTGACCCCAACCGTCTCACCGACCTTTTTCCTCCCGCCGACGCGCACCTATACGCCTTCACCCACATTGACCCCCTCGCAGACTCCCTCGGTCACGCCGACATTTACAGCTACACTGACTCCGTCCATCACACCCTCGCCAACCGAGACGCCTACGCCTACCAATACGCCTGTCCCGCCGACGGACACGCCCACACCCTCCTCGACCAGCACTCCATAATCGAGTCTGGCTTTTCCGGATATGACGGATATTTCCCCGTTTCTTAAGTCGTTGCTCTCCGCGCCGGGGCTGACCGGTCATGAGACGCCCGTTGCGCGTCTGATCGAGGAACGCTGGCGCGCCCTCGCGGACGAAGTGAGCCTGAGCCGCCTCGGCTCGGTCCACGCGCTGATGCGCGGCAGCGCGGCCGCGCCGCGCCCCTCGCTATTGGTCTCCGCCCACATGGACGCCATCGGCTTGATGGTGTCGGGCATCTCCGGCGAGTTCCTGCGCCTGAGCGCGGTAGGCGGGATTGATACACGCGTCCTGCCGGGCGCGCCGGTCATTGTCCACGGACGGAAACCGTTGCCCGGCATCATTGTCCAGCGGCCGGCGCGGCTGTTGCCCGATTCGTCCGCGGACGAAGGAATTGGGCTGGAACACCTGCTGGTAGATGTCGGTCTCACCGCCGCGCAGGTAGCGCGGCAGGTGCGGGTGGGGGATCTGGTGTCGTTCGCGAATGAACCGGTCGAACTGAGCGGCGAGACGTTGAGCGGCCATTCGAGTGACAACCGCGTCTCCGTCGCGGCGCTGACCCTGTGTCTCGAGGCGTTACAAACTGAAACCCACGCATGGGACGTGTGGGCCGCGGCTGCCGTGCAGGAGGAGTTGACCTTCGCGGGCGGGGTTACGTCCGCGTTCGCGTTGCGCCCGTCGCTGGCTGTCGTCGTGGACACCACCTTCGGCAAGGGCCCCGGCGCGACCGGCTGGGACGCGTTCCCGATCGGCAAAGGCCTGACGCTGGGAATCGGGCCGAGCATTCATCCTTTCCTGCATGCGAAATTCAAGGAACTGGCCGAACGGCTGGAAATTCCCGTCGTGCCTGAACCGATGCCCACTTTCTCCGGCACTGAAGCAGACGGCCTGCAGATCGCCGCGGAGGGCGTGCCGACCATGGTCTTGAGCATTCCCATCCGTTACATGCACACGCCCGTGGAAGTGGTCGCGATGAAGGACATCCAGCGCGCCGGCCGCCTGCTGGCCGCGTTCGCCGCCGGGCTGGAGGAAGATTTCCTGAAGAAGGTCGTCTGGGATGACTGACGCGTTCGAGGTCGCCCGCCGCCGCATCGAGCCGCTGACGCCGCTCGGACTAACGCGGCTTTCATTAACAATCATTGCCTGGCTGATCGGCGCGCTCGCCTGGAATCTCGGACAGGGCGGCGTGCTCTTCGTCTATTGGCGGCGCACCCTGCTGGTGCTCGCTCTCGCGGGACTTTCGGCCGGGCTCCTCGGCCTGACGCTTCTCACGTGGACGAAGAGGCGCGCCCGGCTGGAGGCATTGATCGCCCGCATCCGCCCGTTGACTCGACTGGGCCGGCTGAACTGGCTGGGTTTTCTCGTTTGTGTCTTCCTGCTGTTGTTTGCCTACATGGGGTCGTTTCGTTCCCTGTTCACTCCGTTTGCGAATCGTTATCTCTTCATCTGGTGTCTGAGTCTCCTCGCGGCGTATTTCCTGGCCGGGCTTCCGCGCTTTGCATCGGTGCGCCACTCGAACCTCGTCCTGTTTGCCCTGCTTGCCCTCGCGTTCGTTTATCTTGGCGCGGCTGTCCTCTCCCGCGTTTCGAGCGAGCCGTTTTCTCTGAAATGGTCCGAGGCCACCCGTTACTACCACGCCTCGCTGTTGCTTTCCGAGAGATACTACGGCATGTCCCTGCCGCCGTTCTATCAGGACCTCAGCCGCTACGTCCTGGAGGCGGTTCCGCTCCTTCTGCCGAGACCGACGATTTTGATTCAACGCATTTGGGAAATGTACTCGGCTTTCTTTCTTGCTCTCATTGTCGTATTTCTGCTTCTCCGCCGCGTTGGCGATTCATCCGGTCATCGCCTGTTCTGGTTTGCCTGCCTCGTGTGGGGCATGTATTATCTTTATCAGGCGCCGATCTTCCACTATCTTCTTATCACAGCCATTCCCGTGCTGGCATGGTTCGACGTCAGGCGCCCCGTCCGCTCTGCGCTGGCGGTCGTTGTTGCCTCGCTGTGGGCGGGCATCAGCCGCATCAACTGGGCGCCCGTCCCGGCCATGCTGGCGGTTGCAATGTATCTGATGGAAATGCCCGTTTCAAATCGTCCGCTTTGGCATTATCTATTGCCTCCCGCCTCGTATTCCGTTCTCGGCCTCTCGGCGGCCCTCGCCGCGCGCCAATGGTTTCTGGTAATCTCGGAGATCGCGCCCGAAATGTACAACATGGCCTTCACCTCCACCATGCTGTGGTATCGCCTGTTTCCCACGTCGTGGAATTCCATCGGCATCCTGCCCACCGGGTTGATCGCCGCGGCTCCTGCCCTGGCTTTGACGATCTATCACCTGCGGACTCGCCGCGCCTTCTGGCACTGGATTCGTCTGTTCGGCCTGGGCGCGATTCTGTTCATTCTCTTGACCGGCGGGATGGTCGTCAGCGCCAAGATCGGGGGAGGGGATAACCTGCACAATCTGGACACGTTCTTTCTACTTTCCCTCGTCGTCGCCGTTTATTTAATCTTCGACCGCTTTATTCCCGACCGCGAGCCTGCTTCCGCGGCTCCGGCCTTTCCTCCGCTCCTGGTCGTCGTCGCGGTACTGACCACTCTCGTTATCTACACGCGTCACGGCCTGACTCCCGGCCTGCCCATCCCTCCGAACAAGGATTCCCAGAAAATCCTTGCCGAACTCCAGGCCATGACCGATGAGACCGCGGCCTCCGGCGGACGCGTGCTCTTCATCACCCAGCGCCACCTGCTCATGTATGATCTGATTCAGGGCGTGCCGCTCGTCCCCGAATACGATAACATCGCCCTGATGGAGGCCGCCATGACCGGCTTCGAGCCTACCCTGCGGCAGTTCGTGGCAGATATAAGCGCGCAGAAGTACGCGCTCATCATCGCGCCCGAGCCGCCCGGCCGAATGCAGACTTCCGATGACCTGTTCGCGGAGGAGAACAATGCCTGGCTTCGCGAGGTGAGTATTCCCCTGTTGAGATATTACGAGGTCAGTGTGGAATACGCCGATCTTGATTTCGTCGTGATGGTGCCGAAGCCATGAAACGGACCGCGCTTTCGATTGGGGCGTCCCAGCTCAAACTCCTCGAGCGGCTGTGCAACGCGTCCGCCATCTCCGGCGACGAGGGGGAGGTGCGCAAGATCGTGCTCGAACAGGTCAAACCCGCCGCGGACGAGGTCAGGGTGGACGCGCTGGGCAACGTGCTGGCCACGCGCCGCGGGTCGGGGAGGAACCGCCTGCGCGTCATGCTGGCCGCGCACATGGACGAGGTAGGCTTCATGATCGTGGCGGACGAAGGCGAAGGGCTGTATTCCTTCGAGACGGTCGGCTCGATTGACGAGCGCCAGATGGCTGGCAAGCCGGTCTGGGTGGGACGCGGCCGCATGCCGGGCGTGATCGGCATCCGTCCCATTCACCTTGTCGCTGAGAGTGAACGCAAGCGCAAGGTCTCGCGTGAGGCGTTGCGGATTGACGTTGGCCCCGGCGGTGGGAAGGTCCAGGTCGGCGACCGCGCCGTGTTCGCCACGCGTTTCCAGCGCGTCGGGCCTTCCATCATTGCCAAAGCCATTGACGATCGCATCGGTGTGGCGACATTGATCGAACTCGTAAAGCACGCGCCGCCCAACATTGACCTGTTGGCGGCGTTCACGGTGCAGGAGGAGGTCGGCCTGCGCGGCGCGAAGGTGGCCGCGCACGCGCTGAATCCGCAGATCGGCATCGCCATTGATTCCACCCCGGCCTACGACCTGCCGACCCACGACGGGAGCGAGAACACCGTTTACAATACGAGGCTTGGATTCGGCCCCGCCGTGTATTTGGCCGACGCGGCCACGCTGAACGATCCGCGTTTGATTCGTTTCTTCGAGGAGACGGCGCGAAAAACAAATATCCCATTTCAATTCCGCCAGCCGGGGGGCGGCGGCACCGACGCGGGCGCCATCCATAAACAACTGGAGGGCGTCCCTTCGATTTCCGTCTCGGTGCCCGGACGGTACGCGCACACGGCTGCGGGCTTGTGCCGCGTGGAGGATTGGAAGAATACTTTGTTATTGTTGCATACCGCGCTGGCGTGCATGACGCCCGCGATATTGAAACGTTAGAGGTGACTTATGAACGGCCCGATTGCCTTGCTCGGCTCCGGTGAATATTTGCCCGTGATGGACGAAGTGGACAAGTACCTGCTCGCCAACTCGAGCGCGGACGGGCGTACGCCGCGTGTCGTCTGCCTGCCGACCGCGGCAGGGCAGGAGGGGGACGAGTCGGTGGAGCGCTGGTCGCGCATGGGACTCGGTCACTTCCAGCGCCTCGGCGCGGACGTCCGCGCGACGCGCATCATTGACCGCGCCTCTGCCGACGATCCGCAGTGGGAGTCCCTGCTCGAGGCCGCGGACCTGATCTATTTTTCGGGGGGCAGTCCGATGTACCTGCTGGAGACGATGAAAGACAGCCGCGCCTGGGCTGCAGCGCAACGGGCCTGGGCGCGCGGCGCAGCCTACGCGGGCTGTTCGGCGGGCGCGATGATTCTGGGCCAGTTCGTGCCAGACATCCGCCGAATGGCGTTTACCAGTCTGAACGGATTTGGCGTCCTGCCCGCCCGTTACATCATTCCGCATTTCGATGCCATACCTGCTCTTTGGAGGCCATTCATACTCGCCTTGCGGAAGAAATTGAAAAATGATGAATGGATGCTCGGGTTGGACGAGGACACCGCGCTGGTCGGCAGGCTGGGCGGGACGTGGCGCGTGATGGGAAGGCAGACCGTTTCTGTCATCACAAAACAGGGCACGCAGGTTTATAAAGCAGGCGACGAAGTTCCGTTGCAGACAAGGAAACCATGAAGGCATTGTTGAAATCCCTCACTGAAGTGTTCGGCCCATCGGGTTATGAAAAAAGCGTCCGTGAGATGGTCGCGAAAGAGGTCGAGCCCTTCGCCGACGAAGTCCGCGTGGACGCGCTGGGCAGCCTGATTGTCCGCAAAGGGCGGGTGTCGAAAAACGGCAGGCGCGTGATGCTGGCCGCGCATCTCGACGAGATCGGCCTGATGGTCTCGCACGTGGACGAGAATGGCTTTGTGCGTTTCAGCAATATCGGCTATCTGTTCGCGACCCAGGTCATCGGCAGCCGCGTGCGATTTTTGAACGGCGTGAGCGGTGTAATCGGCATCGAGAACCAGTTCGAGGAACGGCCTTCCAAACCTTCGCCCGATAAATTTTTCATAGACGTAGGCGCGGTGAGCCGCGATGACTGTCCTGTGAAAGTGGGCGACGTGGCCGCCTTCGAGCGATCTTTCCTCGACCTGGGCGGGCGGTTGGTGGCCAAGTCCATGGACAACCGCGTCGGCGTGCTGATGGCCGTCGAAGCGTTGCGCAGACTCGGGTCCGGCCCGAACGAGGTAACCGCGGTCTTCACCGTGCAGGAGGAGGTCGGTTCGCGCGGGGCGGGACCCGCGGCCTTCGGCCTGGACCCGGAGATCGGCCTGGCCCTCGACGTCACGCCCGCCGCCGATACGCCCAAATCCACAGCAAGAAACAGGGTCATGCTGGGGAAGGGGCCCGCCATCAAGGTCAAAGACTCGGGTATGATCGCCGATCCGCGCCTGGTGGATTGGATGCGGCGCACGGCGGAGAAGGCGCGCATCCCGTACCAGCTCGAAGTGCTCGAAGGCGGCTCCACGGACGCGCGTGCCATTCAATTGACCCGCAGCGGCGCGCTGGCGGGCGCGCTGTCGGTGCCTGTGCGATATGTGCATTCCCCGTCCGAGATGATCGATTTTGGCGACCTGCAAAATTCGATCAAATTGCTCGTTGCCCTCTTGCGCTCGCCGATTGAGCTGAAGTGAGCGGAATGTAATTTGGCATGGTAAATTTACTGGAACTTGTCTCAAAAATACTGACCGGCCCCGTCATTGCGAGCGAAGCGCTTGCCCTGAGCCTGTCGAAGGGAAGCAATCTCCTTGAAAACGAGGTGACCTCGTAGAATTGGGGATTGCTTCGTCGGGCTATGCCCTCCTCGCAATGACAACCGCTTATTTTTGAGATGACTTCTGGTTGATTCTGAAAGGAGAATCTCATGCATATCAGTGGAACCCTGGCCGGCCTGATGAACGCCCAGATCGGGAACGAACTGGGCGCGTCGAATCAATACTTGCAAATCGCGGCCTACTTTGAAGGACAGGCGATGAAGAAACTGGCGGAATTCTTCAAGAAGCAGTCCGAGGAGGAACGCGAACATGCTCTCAAGTTTTTCGATTACCTGACCGAGGTGGGGGCGGACGTTAATGTCCCTGCCGTTGCCGCGCCGAAGTATCAAATCGAATCGGCCGAGAAGGCCTTCCAGATGTCGGTGGATTGGGAACTCGAAGTGACGCGCCAGATCCACGCCATGCTGGACCTGGCCATCAAGGAGAAAGACTATGCCGCGCAGAACTTCCTGCAATGGTTCGTAGCCGAGCAGGTCGAGGAAATCTCCACGATGGAGACGATGCTCGAAGTGGTCAGGAAAGCGGGCGAGAAGAACCTGCTGATGGTGGAAGCCTACCTCACGCACAGCGCCGCGTGAGTTGAGCCGGAGCGACAGGCTCCCGTTGTGGGAGCCTGTCTTGCTTCTACTATGCTATTTACCTTCGGCTGGCGATTCATCCTCTTTCTTCCTGCCCATGCCTGCCATCAGCAGGGCCGCGCCCGCCCCGAGAGCGAACGCGCCGGCCGAGCCGGGCGAGGAGAAATGGGTCAGGGCGATCAGCAGACCGAAGAAGCCGAGCGCCAGGGCGATCTGCAACTCCCAGCCGGCCTTGTGATAGGCGTCCAGCGTGAAGCGCCCGAGCGCGAATCCCGCCACGAGGAATCCGAGAGCGCGCAGCAGAAAACCGAGAAAACTGAAGATGTCATAAACGATCGAAGGCATAGGTCTCTCCTTTTTGAGATGGATGGATTTTACAGCCAGGCCCACAGCATCCAGGATACGATCATCAGCGCACCGATTCCGAAGCGGGCGGCAAACGCCGCGCCCCAGCCGATCATGTAGACCCGGGCTGATTCAAATGCCAGTCTGCGGTCGCGCAGACGCCAGAACTCCGCACCGAACAAGGCGAGCGGCGCGGCAACCAAACCGATCAAAGGGGTGAACACCAGACTGAGAACCAGGCTCGCCGCGTAACTGATCGCGATGGAACTCCACGGAATGCTGTGACCGCGCATCTTGGAAGCGATGATGATGTTGTCCACTACGTTGCCGCCCAGCATCAGCAGGGTGATGAGCGCGAACAGCGTCCAGTCCACCCAGTTCATCTGTTCGATCAGGGCTTGCAGGACGGCGTAGATCAGCGCGGCCAGCCAGACCACGGTCAAGCCGGGAAAGACGGGGACGATCAGCCCGAATAACCCGACTAGCATAAAGAACAGAGTGAGGGTTTGCAGGCCAACTTGGTAGAGCCAGAGGATAAATTCCGGGGTCAAGCGTTGTTCCGTGAGCGAGGAGTGATGAGGACCATCGAACCGCGACTGCCTGGCATCGGTTACGGTCTTATTATATCAACTCCTCCCATCCACGGGCGGAGCACCTCGGGCACGCCGATGGAACCGTCGGCCTGCTGGTAATTTTCCATGACCGCGATCAGCGTGCGCGGCAACCCGAGTCCCGAGCCGTTCAGCGTGTGGACGAAGCGTGTCTTGCCGCCGTTCGCGGGACGATACCTGATGTTGGCGCGCCGCGCCTGAAAGTCGGTCACATTCGAGACCGACGAGACCTCCAGCCACTCATCGCAGCCCGGCGCCCAAAGCTCCAGGTCGTAAGTGAGCGTCGAGCCGAAGCCGATGTCGCCCGTGCACAGCATTTTGACGCGGTAGGGAATCTCTAATTGGGCGCAGGTCTCCTCCGCATCTTTCAGCATTTTCTGATGAATGGCCTCCGAGTCTTCGGGCTTGCAATAGGCATACATCTCCACTTTGTCGAACTGGTGGCCGCGCTTGATGCCGCGCACGTCGCGGCCCGCGCTCATCTTTTCGCGGCGGAAGCAGGGTGTGTACGCGGTGTAGAGACGCGGCAGGCTGGCCTCGTCGAGAATCTCGTCCATATGCAGGCCGGTGAGCGGAATCTCGGCGGTGGGCACGAAGTAGTAATCCTCTTCGTGATCCTTGTAGAGATTGTCCGCGAACTTGGGCAGTTGTCCCGCGCCATAGACCGTGGCGGTGCGAACCATGAACGGGAGATATTGTTCGCGGTAACCCTGGCGGATGTGCAGGTCGAGCATCCAGGCGATCAGGGCGCGCTGCAGGCGCGCGCCCGCGCCGCTCAACACGTAGAAGCGCGAGCCGGTCAGTTTGGTGCCGCGCTCGAAGTCAATGATGCCGAGCGCAGGCCCGAGGTCCCAGTGCGGTTTCGGCGTGAAGTCGAATTTGCGCGGCTCGCCTACCGTTTTGATGATCGGGTTCTCGCTGTCGTCTTTGCCGTAGGGCGTGCGCGGATCGGGGATGTTCGGCAGAGTGGACATGACCGCATTGAGTTCGGCCTCCACTGCTTCGACTTCCTTGTCGAGCGCGGCGATCTTGTCGCCGACGACGCGCATCGCCTCGATCTTCGACTGGCGGCCGGCCTCGTCTTTCAACTTGCCGATTTCCTTCGAGACGACGTTGCGTTCCGCTTTGAGCGCCTCCACTTCGGCGAGCAGGGCGCGGCGTTTTCCATCGAGTTCGATGATGGTATCCACCACAGACGCGTTGTCCTGCCGGTCGCGCAATGCTTTGCGGACCACGTCGGGCTTTTCGCGGATGAGATTGATGTCGAGCATATTGCACCTCCGTGTGTCCCCTCACCCTTCCTCTCTCGCTGGGAGAGGGGTGCGGGGGACAATAGAATACGCCCCCGGTCCATGCAGGACGAGCGCTGGAATTGCCAGCACATGGGGGCGTCTCGTGGTGCCACCTGCTTTACCCCACCCCTCCGTCCCTTTGGGGACCTCCCCCAAATTCGGAGAACTTGGAGGACTCCCGGGCGGGGGTCGGGTCTCTCGGCTGCGCGCTAACGGGCGCTCCCGTCCCTCTTACGCACCGCAAAATTTATTTTGCAGCACCCTGCGAGGGCGAGTGGGCAGAGGGGATTTCGTTATCTGGCGGGTCGCCTCGCACTGACCGGCGACTCTCTGGACCGTTGCCTGACTACTTGTCTCTGCGCGATCTGTTGCGGTGATTATACGCGGCCGGAGATAAATGTCAATCCTGATCACACATCTGGGGAGAGATGCGAACATTATGCCAAATGTGGTATATTCTGCATGGAGCGAACCATGAACGGACGCATTTTAATCATCGAAGACGATCAGGCCATTCTCAAGCTCCTTCAGCGCGGGCTGGCGTACGAAGGGTACATCGTGGACACCGCCACCGAGGGACGCACCGGGCTGATCCTGGCGCGCGACCACACCCCCGATCTGGTGATACTGGACTGGATGCTGCCGGGCATGGATGGGCTGGAAGTATGTCACCGCCTGCGCACCGCCAGCGGGAGTGTCCCCATTTTGATGCTGACCGCCAAGGATGCCGTGCAGGATCGCATTCAGGGACTGGACGCCGGCGCTGACGATTACATGGTCAAACCGTTCAACCTGGACGAACTGCTGGCGCGCGTCCGCGCCCTTCTGCGCCGCACCCAGCCGGAACGCGTACCCCTGTTGAAATTCGCGGATCTCACCCTCGATACCGGTTCCCGTCAGGCAACGCGCGGCAGCCGTGTGATCTCCCTCACCGCCAAGGAATACGAACTGCTCGAACTTTTCCTGCGTCATCCCAAGCAGGTGCTCACCCGCGAAGTCATTTTCGACCGCGTCTGGGGTTACGATTTCGGCGGCGAGAGCAACGTGCTCGAAGTGTACGTGCGCTACCTGCGCCAGAAACTCGAAGAGGGCGGCGAGCCGCGTCTCATTCACACCGTGCGCGGCGTCGGTTATGTGATGCGCGAAAACCCGTAGGCGGTGTTCGTGTCCCTGCGCGACCGCCTCACATTGGTACAATTGATTCTCGTGGGGGCCATCCTCGTCTTTGTCAGTGTCATCGCTTACGTTGCCATCACCGTTTTGCTCTACAATTATGTTGACGATCTGCTGGCGAGCACGGCGGATCAGGTAGTCGCGGAAATCCGCGTCAGTTCGGAAGGGGAACTGGGCCGCCTGCCCGAACTTTCACTCGAACTGACCGCCACCGTTTTTGTCCAGGTGCGGGACCGCGCGGATGTGTTGATCTCCGCCTCGCCCGGTCTCTCCAGCATGATGGAGCCCCTCGACCGCGTCGGGCTAAAGATGCCCTATCCTGTCTATCGCGAATCCACCGTGAACGGCACGCATCTGCGCGTCCTCACCGTTCCGCTGGTCTCCGGCACGCGGCGGATCGGCACCCTGCAAGTTGCCTCCAATTTGGCTGTCGTGGATGCGGCACGCGGCGACCTGTTCTCCGTGCTGGCCTTCATGACCATGCTCAGCGTCATCGTGGCGGGCCTCGCCTCGCGCTGGACCCTGGGCCGCGAACTCGCTCCCCTGCGGGTTATCACCGATGCGGCCGACCAGGTCAACCGCGCCGACGACCTGTCCCGCCGCATCCCCTACGACGGCGATCCCGATAATGAGATCGGCCAGCTGGTCACCGCCTTCAACCAGACGTTCGAGCGGTTGGAAGTGCTGTTCACTTCCCAACAGCGGTTCATCGCGGACGTGAGTCACGAATTGCGTACACCGCTGACGGTCATCAAGGGAAACGTGGACCTGATGCGCCGCATGAAATCTCTCGACGAAGAATCCCTCACGAGCATTGACCAGGAAGCCAGCCGCATGACGCGCATGGTCACCGACCTGCTCCTGCTCGCCAAGGCCGAAGCGGGCCAGCTGCCATTGACCAAATCGAATGTCGAATTAGATGCGCTCCTGCTGGAAGTCTTTCAGGAGATGCGCGTGCTCGCGGGGAACAAGGTTCACATCAAGGTCAACGAGATTGACCAGATTCAGTTGCATGCCGACCGCGACCGCCTTAAACAGGTCTTGCTGAATCTGATTGCCAATGCCATTCAATACACACCGCAGGGCGGCGAGGTTTTCCTCAGTCTGGCGCGGGTGGGCGAACAGGCGCGGCTGATCGTCCGCGATACCGGTCCCGGTATCCCATCCGAAGACTTGCCCTATATTTTCGAACGTTTTTACCGCGCCGAAAAATCCCGCACGCGTGCCGCCACCGGAGGCTTCGGGCTGGGGCTGTCCATCGCGCACTGGATTGTGGATCAACATGGGGGACGCATCGAGGTCCGTTCGCAGGAAGGGAAGGGCACAACGTTCGCGATCTGGCTGCCGTTGACGGTTGGCCCCCCAAAAGTCGAAAGTTGAAACCGTCTCCAATTTCACGGTAAATTGAGCCGCGCTTTTGCCTGGCGGCAAAGACTTGCTCCGTATTTTTTGTACCACTCCTCCAGCATTGCACTGGAGGTATTTCCATGCCGGGCGTCAGCATAAATCGGAGCGCCGTAGTAGACGTAGCGTTTCGTCTGCGCGGACCAGGTCCATTCAGTGCGGCTGATCACGCCGATGCCGCCGTTGTAACCTGCCAGCGTCAGGCGCGGGTCGCCGCGCGCCGCCTCGAACGAACGGTACAGATAGGCAAGTCCGCGTGAAGCGTTGGTGTCCGGGTCGTAGGGGCTGTCCGTTGACAGGAAATGAAAAGGCATCACTTGGAAAAGTCCCATCGCGCCGGCGCGGGACCGGGCACGCGGGTCGCCGCAGGATTCGATCTGCATGACTGTGGCGACCAGGTTCGGGTCCAGGCCGGAGGCGGCCGCCCACGCGGCGATTTTTTTTCCCCAGAATTGAACCTCCGGCGTGAAGATGGGGGAGAGTCCGCTCTCTGTCGAGGCGGGAGTTTGGTTGCTTGCCGCGAGTCCGGCCCCGGCGGGCTGACTATAGACGAAGGCTGCGAGAAGAATCCCGAATAATACAACCGCCAGCGGCGGTATCATGAAACCAGACAAACAGCCGCTGCCTGTGCTGGTAGCGGCTGTTTGCCGATGCGGGGATTGGGTTGTGCGAGCGCGGGGCATAGGTTACCTTTCAGGAAGCGGGTCGGGGAACCCGGCTCGAAAATGTATTCGGTTGGCGGGGAGAGAAAATCTCTGTTCAGTCTGCAAATTGTGGATGCTGCTATTCGTGCGAGGGGTCGTAGAAGCCGATTGACTTCTGTTGAGGTTGAGCGGTGTAATTCAGATTGTGGTAGGTTGGCTCGGCGCGATTGGAGTTGAAGGTGGCCTGAGTCATCGGCTTGGCGGCCGGGCGGGCCAGAGAAGAAGCCGGGCGCAGGACAGCGTTGCTGACAGCCGGGGACCGCTGTTGGGCAGTTTGAACGGGGCGATAGTTACGCTGGCTTTCCTGGCTGAACAGACGCTCGCCCGCCACCGAGAACGTGCCGATGATCAGCACGCGAATCAGCCAAACCATGACCGCTACGAAGACCGGGACGGCCTTGGTGAGCGTGGCATCACTGATGACCACGCCGCCGCCCAGACTGCTGTTGTTGACAATTGCAACCGAGACGCCCCACCAGGTGAGGGTGGCGTTCATGGCCGCGGCCAACAGCCACGCGCCGAACAGATACCAGACTTCGGCAGGCTCGTCCGCACCCTGCTCGGGGGTGAACATGCGGGCAATGCCGGCAAAGTCAATGCCGCAGAAGGCGATGGCCAAGATCGTAGCCCAGCGGATACCGGCAAATTTCAAATCGCCGAGCACGTCATTGAGGGCAAACTCGGTGGTGCTGTAGTTGAACAATTCGAATGCAAGCAGGGCGCCGATAATCATGATGCCCCAGGTCGCGCCGCGGCTGAGTTTGCGCCCGCGGGTGAAACTGCGGAACAGCGTCCCCAGTCCGTCGCCGGGTTTGTATTTGTAAGCAGTGTTCATCTCGACCTCCTTGTCGAAATCAACCAATGGATTAGAAAATATGTTCTAAACAAGATTATAGAACGAATATTCTATTTGTCAAGGTTATTTGGCGGTTTTCTGGTGTCTACTTTGGTGTATAATGTGGCTACATTGAAGGAGTAGAGATGAAAGCGATGACCGTTGGTACTCGTGAACTGAAAAACAAACTGAGCGAATATCTGCGCCGCGTCAAAGCCGGCCAGACCATCATCGTGACCGAACGCGGCAGGGCCATTGGGCAGATCATGCCTGTGGGTGTGACACTGGAAGAGCGGATGAAGACTTTGGCAGCCTCGGGTTTTCTGGAATGGAGCGGGAAGAAATTAAAACCGCACAAACCGACGATCGTCAATACCAGTGACCGCCAGATTTCCGATCTCATTGTGGAGGATCGGCGATGATCGTTTATTTTGACACGAGCGCGTTGGTTAAAGGTTACGTTCAGGAAGCAGGCTCGGCTGAGGTTCTCGCGTTATTGGATGACGAAGAAAATACCTTTGGTAGTGTGAATGTCACCCAAGTAGAGATGGCCTCCGCCATTCAAAGAGCAATCCGCATCATCGGCCTGTCAATGATACCTGCGAAAGCATGGCAGGATTTTTTGGATGACTGGGCGGCATTCAGCCGCGTGCCGGTCTCGCCTTTGATGATTGAACGCGCATGCGTTCTTGCATGGGAGCACGGCTTGCGCGGCTATGACTCTTTGCACCTGGCGACCGCGCTCCTCTGGCAGGAATCGTTGGGTGCACGGATTACCTTTGCCACCTTCGATCGTACCCTCTGGTCTGCCGCGAAAAAAGCGGGGTTGGAAGTATGGCCGCAGGAACTGGTTTAACCGTATAATCGAAATATCTTCCTAACTCGGACGAGCACCAAAAGTCTGGACGCACTAGTGAGGTTGCTATTTAAACAACACTGCATCCAGTTTAAAGAAAAAGGGGCAATTGGCCAATGCAATCCGTTACTACGAGGAATCGTTGAAGGTTGCACTCGCAATGGGTAACCGCGTAAAGCAGGCGCGGCGATTGGGCGGAATCGCTGATATCCTCAAGGAAACAGGAGAGTGGGCAAAGGCGCGGGAGTATTACAGTCAGGCTATTGAAACTTTGCGGGAAACAGAGGATGAAGAGCAATTGGCGGGCTGGCTGGAGGAGTTGAGTGAGTTGTATCGAATGCAACACAAGTGGGATGACGCGTTGCAAACGAAAAAAGAAGCAATGACGATTTGGCGCAAGATGGCACGCAGGGAACGGCAGATGCACGCAAAGCGCCGCCCACCGTAGAGGAGGAGAAATAAGGATAGAAAAAGCTTAAGTGAGGTTTGACGCGGAAACTTTCGAATATCTCGGGGAAAGTATGTTATCCTCCCGCGCCCTTCGTACTGCCTGCCGCCATCTCCTGTCTTACTGCGTGATATAGATTCTCGGCTTTCAATTCGTTCAGTGCATAACATGGCGCTTTGAGATGATTCGCGAGTTGTTGCGCCAAGCCCTGATCGAAGGCGGCGTGCTCCATGTTGATGACCACGCTCCTCGTCTCGGAATCCGCGATCAGGTCCGCGAAGCGATACGATTCCTCCTGCGGCGGTAACGCGCCAATCGAGACGTTCCCCGCGCCGTCGGTCAGGACGATCAACAGCGGCTCCACATCCGGGTGGATGATCCTTTCCTGGCGAAGCACATCGGACGCAAGCAGGAGCCCTGCCGAGAGGGGCGTCTTCCCGCCGACAGGGATGTCCATCAACGCGCGCTTGGCAAGTTGGACGGAATTGGTGGGCGGCAGGACGAGCGTGGCGCGGTCTTTCTGGAAGACGATCAGGCCGACTCTATCGCGACGCTGGTATGCGTCCGTTAAAAGGGAGAGGATCGCGCCCTTGGTCGCGTTCATGCGCTCCGCCACGGCCATGGACCAGGAGGCGTCCACCACGAACAGGACGAGGTTGGCCACGCGCTTGACGCGCACCTTGCGCTGCAGGTCGCTTTTTTCGATGGCGAAGGCGAGACGTTTGCGCTTTTCGGCGCGTTTCTTCTGGTGCGGCGCGGCGGCGCGGAAGGTGGCGTCGAAGGCGATGTCGTCGGTTTTTTTGCCCGCGGGGCGCGCTTTGATGTAGCGTCCGTGTTTGCGCTCGGTCTTGGTCAACGACCGGCGTCCCGCGTGCTTGCGGGTTAATTTATCGAGCGGGGTATTGAGTTTGCGCGGCTGGAAGGTCTCGCCCACCTTGACCTTTTGCCCGCCCTCCCACCAGTTGGCGCTGGCGTTGTCGAACACATCCTGTTTGTGAGGCTCGGGCTGGCCCTGCTGCGGACCTTCCTCTTTCTCATCTTCGAGTTTTAAGTTTTTTTTTCCTCGGGTTTGCCCTGCTGGGACTCGGATTGTTCCTCGGCCTCCGCAGGCATGGACTGACCCGCGAGTTGCTCGATGCGCTCCTGCAACTGTTCGGTGGTCATCTCGGCCTGCTGGAAGGGCGTCCGCTTGATACGGTGGGGCAGGGCCAGTTCGGCTGCGAGTGCAATGTCGTGATCGTTGATTTTCGTCCGCCCCTCGAAGGCAGCCTGGGCGCGCGCGGCTTTCAAGATGACCAAATCCGCGCGGTGACCGTCCACATTGAGCGAGGCGGTTAGCGCCGCGATGGATAAAAGGTCGCGGCTGGTGTGTGTGACCTGGTCCACAAGTTCGCGGGCGCGTTCGATCTGGTGTGAGAGTTCCTCTTCCTTCGGCATCCATTCTCTGCGGAACGCTTCGGGGTCGCGTTCGAAGGCGATGTTGCGTTCCATGATGCTGACGCGCTCGCGCGCGTCGCGAATGCCGACGATATCAACAGACAGGGCGAAGCGATCCAGCAATTGCGGACGCAGTTCGCCTTCCTCGGGATTCATCGTCCCGACGAGGATGAAGCGGGCGGGATGCGCGAACGAGATGCCCTCGCGCTCCACGGTGTTGACGCCCATCGCCGCGGAATCCAGCAACACGTCCACGACGTGATCGTCGAGGAGATTCACCTCGTCAATGTAGAGCAGTCCGCGATTGGCGGAGGCGAGTACGCCCGGCTCGAAGTGACGCTCGCCCTTCTGAATGGCCTGCTCAATGTCCAGCGTGCCGACCACGCGATCTTCCGTCGCGGAGACGGGCAGGTTGACGAAGGAGGTCTTTCGTTTGTGCGAAGGCAGTTTCTCGCCCGAGGCCGCGCGTTCCTTGCATTCCGTACACCAGGTGGCGGGCTTATCGGGATCGCATCCAAAGCGGCAGTCGTCGACCACCTTGACGCTGGGCAGAAGCGCGGCCAGGGCGCGCGCCGCCGTGGACTTGGCAGTGCCGCGCTCGCCGCGAATCAGCACGCCGCCGATGCGGGTATCCACAGCATTGAGAACCAGGGCACGCCGCATGCGTTCCTGGCCAACGATTGCAGTAAACGGGTAGATGGCTGGCATAGATGACTCCGCTCCGCATTATACTCCATCGCGCATGGCCTCGAAACGCGGCAAGCGTGCGAGGGTTGCAGACTCGTCGTTTTACCTTTATAATGCCCTCTACATTTTTCTAACCGGAGTCAAGTCAATGGAACAGAATGAAGCCCTGACCGGGCAGGGGGCTGCTGAACACCTGCAGGGAGACCAGGTCGAGACGAACACGCAAAGCATGGAATCCCTTCTGGAAGAATCCTCCAGCGTGGAGATGCCCCAGGCGGGCGAGATCCGCCAGGGGACGATTGCCAGCATTACCCCGACCCAGATCCTTGTCAGTATCGGCGCCAAATCGGAGGGCGTTATCTCGGGCCGCGATCTGGAAACCATCTCGGCCGAGGAACGCGAGGCGCTCAAGGTCGGTCAGCAGATCCCGGTCTACGTCGTCAACCCCGAAGATGCCAACGGCAACGTGGTGCTCTCTTTCAAACGCGCCCAGGAGCAGATGACCTGGGACAATATCGAGCGCATGTTGTCCAACGAGGAAGTCATTGATAGCAAGGTCACCGGTTTCAACAAGGGCGGCCTCATTGTCACCGTCGGCGGACTGCGCGGCTTCGTGCCCGCCTCGCAGATCAGCGCGGCACGCCGCGCCCAGGCTGTGGGCGATACGCCCGAACAACGCTGGCAGAAGATGATCGGCGACCCGATCTCCGTACGCATCCTCGAAGTGGACCGCGAACGCCGCCGCCTGATCCTTTCCGAGCGCGCCGCCAGCAGTGAGTCGCGCCAGTCGCTCAAAGAACGCGTCATTACCGAACTGGAAGTCGGAAAGGTCTACACCGGGCGCGTCACCAGCCTGGCGGAATTCGGCGCCTTCGTCAACATCAACGGCGCGGACGGCCTGGTGCACCTCTCCGAACTCTCCTGGGAACGCGTCCAGCATCCCAACGAAGTCCTGGAGGTCGGACAGGAAGTCAAGGTCAAGGTCATCAACGTGGATCTCGAGAAGAGGCGCATCGGCCTGTCCCTGCGCGCCCTGGCCGAGGATCCCTGGAGCAGTAAAGTCGAGAAGTACAGCGTTGGACAACTGGTGGAAGGCGTCATCACACGCCTGACCAAGTTCGGCGCGTTCGCCCGCATCGAGGGCGACGTGGAAGGCCTGATCCACATCTCCGAACTGAGCGACCACCGCATCGAGCATCCGAAGGAAGTCCTGCACGAGGGCGACGTCAAAACCCTGCGTATCATCCGCATTGACCACGATCAGCACCGCATCGGCCTCAGCCTGAAGAAGGTCGACTCGGGCGCGTTCGCCGACAAGGATTTCAAGATGCTGCTCGGGAAACAATCGGGCGGCGAAGTTCCTTCGAGGGACGAGACCGGTCCCATGGACGAACCTCCCACCGGCGAGGCTCCCCCGGCCGAACCCGAAGCCTGACGAGAGAGCGCACCGCACGGTGCGCTCTTTTCCCCACAATGCTGATCGTCGATTCCCACGAAGACATCGCCTACAACATGCTCGAATTCGGACGGGATTATCTCCGCCCGGTGGCCGAAACGCGCCGCCTCGAGGCAGGCTCGTTCGCGCAGCGCGACAACGGCGACACCCTGTTGGGCTGGGACGCCTATCAGCGCGGCCGCGTGGCGGTCGTATTCTCCACCTTGTTCGCCGCGCCCGCCCGCCAGAAAACCTACGAGTGGGAAACGCTGGTCTATCCGGACGGCGACTTCGAGACTGCCCATCGGCTCTATCGCGCCCAGGTTGACCTGTACCATCGTCTCGCCGACGAACATCCCGATCAATTCCGCCTCGTCGCCTCGCGCGCGGACTTGGAATCTGTCGCCGCATCCTGGGCTTCGTCCCCGGCTGACGAACATCCCATCGGCCTGGCGTTCCTGATGGAAGGCGCCGAGGGCATTCGCAACCCCGCGGAACTGGCGGAATGGTACGACCTCGGCCTGCGCCAAATCGGACCGGCCTGGGCGGGGACGCGCTTCTGCGGCGGGACGAAAGAACCCGGCCCGCTCACTGACGACGGCCGCGCCCTGCTCGAGGCCATGGCCGATTTCAACTTCACCCTCGATCTCAGCCACATGGACGAACCCGCTGCGCTCGAATGTCTCGATATCTATCCCGGCCCAATCGTCATTACCCATGCCAATTGTCTGGCGCTCCTGCCGGGTTACGCCACCAACCGTCACGTTTCCGACCGCGTCATTCGCGGCTTGATCGAACGCGGCGGCGTCATGGGAGTCGTTCCGTTCAATAGCTTCCTCAAGGTGGGCTGGCTTCGCAAGGGCGGGAGCCGCCGCGAGGAGGTCCCGCTCTCGGCGGTGGCCGATCACATTGACCACATCTGCCAGTTGGCCGGAGACGTCCGCCACGCGGGCATCGGCACAGACTTCGACGGCGGTTTCGGACTGCAATCCGTCCCGCCGGAGATAGATACCATTGCCGACCTGCATAAACTTGCAGATTTCCTCCGGCCGCGCGGTTATTCGGAATCGGACATCGAGGCTGTGCTGAGCGGGAACTGGCTGAATCATCTAAGAGAGAATCTCCCCGCATGACTCAACGCTTTGCTTCCGAACCTTCCCCGGCGCAGGGCCTGCCCTCACGGGCACGCGCCCGCTTTGGGATGAGCCTTTCACTGGTCGGTTTTTTTATTTTCGTGGTTGGCGCCAAGCCCGGCTGGCTGGGCCTAGACCGCACGCCGGTTGTCGGTTTCGTGCAGATCGCCGTGTTCCTGGTCGGGCTGGGGTTGATTTGTACGGGGGGCTATTTTGGGCTGGGCGCGCTCTGGCGCGGACGCGTCCGCACGATCGTCGCCGATATCGGAATCCGTCTCGTCGCCACCGGCTATGTGATTGCTGTTTTTGCGGGGATGGCGGATGTGTTCGGTATGGGCACACAGTCCCTGCCCGATATACCCTATTTCGGCCCGTGGCAGGCGGTGGGCGTTGTGTCGGGACAGGTTGTCATCGCCATCGGCTTCCTGATGTTCATCCCCTTTGCAAAATTCCGGGCGGGCGGGCCGGTAAAATAGTTTTGGTGCAAAAGTGTTTCCTGCGCCGTCCTTGGCGCAGGATGCCGCCGGGAGAGGCGGCTCGAGCGGGTTTCGCATCAGAGACTAAATAGCGATCCAGCCGCGCCGCACGCCCTGCCGCACCGCCTCGGTGCGGTTCGTCGCCCCCAGTTTGGTGTAAATCGAAGACACATGAAATTTGACGGTGTGATCGCTGATGCCGAGCGCGGCGGCGATCTGTTTATTCGCCAGCCCCTGCGCGAGCAGTCCGAGCACCTCGACCTCGCGCTCGCTCAACGCGGGGGAATCGGATTCCCCGGGCGAGACGATGCGTCCGTTGAGAAAATGCGCCGCGCTGACGATCAGTCCTTCCGCCAGCGCGCGAACGGCGGCCAGCAATTCCTCGCGGGACGCCTCCAGCGGGAGAGCACCCCACGTCCCGCGCCGGCGCATCAGCGCCTGGACCGTCGAGGCGTCGTCCGTTAGAAGCAGGAACGCGGCCCCTTGAAGGGGACCCGCTTCGAGGTCCGGCAATGAGGCGGAGGCCGAGGCGTAGATGACCACCTCGGCCTCCGTGTCGATCAAGTCGGGAGAGTCCAGCCGATTCGCCTCGCCGATGATTTCCACCTCGGAATCCGCCAGAAGCGCGCGCAGTCCGAGGCGCAGGGCGGGGATCGGGGCAACCAGCAGGACGCGGATCAAATTACTTCCTTTCGCCGACGGTCACTTTCAGGATTTGCGGCTGTCCGCCGCGCAGGATTTCCACGTCGGTCTTCTTGCCGACCGTCTCGCTGGTGAGCGCGGCGAATAAATCGTCTGCGTCGCGCAGGGATTGGCCGTTGACCTTCGTGAGAATGTCGCCGACCAGCAGGCCGCCCTGTTCCGCGGGGCCGTCTTTTTCGAGCCACAGCACGAGCAGGCCGGTTTCCACCGGCTGGGTGCGCACGCCGAGATAGCCGCGCTTGACCGTGCCGTGTTTGGCGAGCGAGTCGGCGATGACCCAGGCTACGCTGATGGGGATGGTGAGCGCCGCGCCGCGCGTCAGGCCGGAGGTGTTCAGGCCGAGGACTTCGCCCGCGGCGTTGATGAGCGGGCCGCCGGAGAAGCCGGGATAAGGCGTGGCCTCAGTCTGCAGATATTGTTCGAGCAGGCCGCCGCGCCAGGTTCGTACCGGCCCGCCGATGGCTGTGACGATTCCGAAGGAGGCTTGAATGCCCGCTTCGGACGGCCGCCCAAGCGCCAGCACGATCTGACCGATTCGCGCCGGGCCTTTGTCGGTTTTCGCGGGCGTGAGGGTTTTCTCGCTCAGACGAAGCAGGGCGAGGTCGCTGCCGGGGTCGCGCCCGGCCACGGTCGCGGCGACCCGTTTCCCGTCGGGGAGGCCGACGCGGATGTCCTCGTCACGCGTGACCACGTGGTCGGCGGTCAAGACCAGGTCGGCGGCGTAGGCGATTCCGCTGGCGGGGTAGCGCTTGCGCGCGTCCACGAGCAGGGTGAATGCCGACGCGGCTTCGACCGCCGCGGCCAGTCCATCGGAAAATGCAGAGAGGGATTTCGTGTCGCTCATGTGATGCTCCTTATATCATGGTTCGATGGGGAGCATTGTAAGAGTTGCATCTGAGTTTTGCATCGGGGGAATGGGGAGGCGCGGGACTAGCCGTTGGGGGAGGTGATTGGAATGATATCTCTCGATGGGGGCTCAGGCTTTAATATGGGTTTCTCAAAATTGCTTGATGTTGCGGCACACTTGGCGCAAGTGCAGTTGTGCGCGTTGAAAATCCTCAGACTTTGAGGAGGCCGCGGGCTTTAAACAAAGAAGCCGCTCACGCGGCTGTTTGTGCCCCCACGGAGATTCGAACTCCGGTTTTAGCCTTGAAAGGGCTGCGTCCTGGTCCACTAGACGATGGGGGCTTTGTGAGAGCGGGGGGATTTTATCATCCCGCCCCGATGCGGTCAAGCGCTTTTACTGCGGTTTGACGCGCTGGTTGATCATGGCCATCAAATCCACGTGCTTGCGGTTGAAGAGCATGCCCGGGCTTTCCACGCGCAGGTTCGGGATGAGGATGGCCGTAAGCACCGCGTCGTAGATCGGGACGAAATCGCGCGTCCCGTCCGACATCATGGCCGAGAACTCGAAGCGGCCAGGCACTTCGAGCCTGCCCTCGATCTCGTAAACCTGCGTGGTCAGCCGCACCTGATGTTCGGTGATGGCGGCGTAGCCGCCGCGCACCACCGCCTGCGGACCGAGATCCTCGCGGCGCGCCACGCACAGGGCATACACGCGCGTCTTGGCCATGCGCACCACCTCGAAGTGATCCACTAGTTTGGTGGGCATGTGCAGGCGCGCCAGGCGCGCGTCGTGGATTTCCATGTAGGTGTGGTTGGGATCGTTCATCATCCCCATCACGCCGTTGTTGGTAACCATCACTTTGCCGACCACACGGTAGCCGGAGGTCATGATATCGGCGGGGAGAAAACGGTGGGTACGCGGAGCGGTATCGAGTGTCATATGAGTCACTCCTGTGCAGAAAAGAGGAGAGGCTCAGGCCCGGTCGGGGCGCGGACGCGGCGCGGCCGGCCGGGGTCGCAGGGCGGGGCGGGGTTGAGGCCGCCCGGTGGGACGGCCGGCGTTCGGGTCCAGCAGCATGGTCAGCCACGAGATGGCCTTTTCGTCGTATTCACGGCGGCCGCAGACATCGCAAACCCACGCGGGAAAATTCGGCACGGTGACGAGTTCCTCGTCCAGCCAGGTGAAATAGGTGATGAAGCGCAGGTGCATGACACCGGCGGCGCACTCGGTGCAGGGCGCCGTCTCGGAGAGGGGCGTTTCAGGTTTGGTCATGGCGTGTTCCTCGCTCACTGGGCAGGCAGGATCTCGGCATGGTCAATCACGTTCCAGTCGGACGGCGGCCAGTAGATGACGACGGCCTTGCCGATTACGTTCTTGCTGGGAAGCGGACCCCACGAGTGCGAATCGGACGAATCGTTGCGGTTGTCGCCCAGCACGAACAGGTATCCGTCCGGCACCCTCCAGTTGCCGTCGTAAAGCGGACTGGCGGCGATGTACGGCTCGTCCAACTGCACGCCGTTCACGAACACCAGCCCGTCCTTCACCTCGACCACGTCGCCGGGCAGGCCGATCAGGCGCTTGATCAAATCCTGGGGCGGCTGGCCGGGATACCTGAATACGATGATGTCGCCGCGCTGGGGCTCGCCGATGCGATAGGCCAGTTTGCTCACCAGGATATATTCGCCGTCCTGCAGCGTCGGCTTCATGCTGAACCCGTCCACGCGCACGCGCGCCGTGAGCGCGTTGATCCCCGCATATAGAACGAGAGCCAGTAAGAGCGTTTCCATCAGATCGAACAGCAACTGTTTCCATGCGGGCTTTTCTTCTTTTTGTTCGGGCAGGGCCCCGGCCTGTGTGAGTGTCTGACCTTCAATCTGCGATGGTTCCAAAAAGTGCCTCCAAATCGTCTGGAATTATACCCGTTTCTCAAACCCGTCCCATTACAAAATAGGTAGGAATATGGAGCACGCGTTCCCCGCGCGCCCAGGCCTGTTCGTCCAGATTGCTCATCTTTTGGATTTCCTCCGCCGCGACGTATCCCGCCAAATCGGATTCCAGCACCGCCCATTCGATCTCCCGTTCGAGGGGCGAAAGCGCTTCCCGCGCGGACCGTCGCACGGTCCCCGTTTCGAGGACTTCGATCCCCGCCCGCGCGCACAAGTCGGCCAGGCGCGCCCCAAGGGAGGGATCAGCGCCCTGCCGCCGCAACGCCTCGGTCTGCCAGCGGCCGAGGGGCGCGAGCGCGGCAGGTTCGTCCACGCGCGCGGTGTAATCAGGCTCGGCCAGTGCAAGGACGAATCCGCCCGGGCGCGTGACGCGCGCCATCTCGCGCAGGCAGGTCAGCGGATCGCGAGCCCACAAAAGGAGGAAGTGGCAGAACGTGAGGTCGAATGCCAGATCGGGATAGGGCAGGGAATGTGCATCCGCGCAGACGAGGAGCGCGCGCGGGACGTGGATTCTGGCCTCGGCCAGGCGCGCCCGGTCCAGGTCCAGGCCGTGGAGCGAGGCAGGGGAGGAGACGTCGGTCAGAATCGCGCCGGTGCCGCAGCCCACTTCGAGAACGCGCCGGGCTGTGTCCAATCCCGCTTTTTGGAAGAGGTATTTGCGCAGGCCACGCGTCCAACTGGCTTGTTGCAGGAAACGGCTGTGCCAGTTCACTTTGACTCTCTCTCCGCTTTAGGGAGCACCTAAGGTGTGCTTTGCGAAGGGCCGGGGTGAGGGTCGCGCCAATTCAAAATGAATTCCACCTGCTCGTCGGTTTCGGGCGAGCGCGGAAAGTGGACGCGCTTGGGCACGTCCTGCCACCACGCGGCCAGTTGATCGAGGGCCTGTTGACCGGTGCGTCCGCGGCGGACGAGGTAACAGCCGACCGTCATCCCCGTGCGTCCCACGCCGCCCCAGCAATGCACGTAAATTTTTCGTCCCGCGGCGAGGGAGGCGTCAATGGCATCGAGCAGGGCGGGCATTTGACCGGGTTCGGGCAGGCCGCGGTCGCGGATGGCGAAGCGGTGGTACGTAATCTCGCGGCTGTAGCGACGCGCCTGATCGGTGAGTTCGGGCAGATAGGTTGGGAGTTCATGATCCTGAGTCAGGTCGAAGAATGTATCAATGCCCGCCTCGAGGAAGGCGTCCATGCGGCGGCGCGTGGATTCGGGGTCGAGTGTGCCGGGATATTCGCCTGCGAGAAAGCGCCCGGGCTCCACCCAGTAGGAGTTGGGAATGGGGAGAGCGATGTCATTCATTTGCGCGCCACGGCCCACAGGTTCAGCCCGAACTCGAAGTAGCCGAACTGGACTTTGGTCATTTCGAAGCCTGCCTGCCCGAAGTACCAGCCGATGAGCGGCAATGTGTACGCGTAGACGTGTTCGTTGATCTCCTCCGCGCTGACCAGGTTGAGGCGCGCCATCGTCTTGAGGATGCCGTCGGACCAGGCGGCGGGCGTGGTCATCACCACGATGCCATCGGACTGGAGGGCGCGGTGGGTCTCTTTGAAGAGGGCGGCCATGCTGGCCGGGTTGAGGTGCTCCACCACGGCCAGCAGGGTGATGGCGTTGAAGAAGTTATCTTCAAAGGGGAGTTTGGGCGTGGAGTTCAAGTCGAGGGTGAACCATTCGACATCCAGTTGCTTCCCCTGCTCGCTGGGGGGCAGTTGGTCCACAGCGAATTTTTGCTTGAACTCGGTATGCGACAGGAAATAAGGATAAGAGCCGCAGCCGATGTCGAGAATCCTGCCATTACGCAATTCGGCGGGGATGAGGCGGTTGGCGCGGCGGGCGCGCAATTGTGCAAGCAGGGGCTCCAGCAAGCCCTTGCCGCGCGTGAATCGTTCGGATGTTTGGGTCATTATGGTTTCTTCCCGATTGGGATTTTCGGCAAGGATACCATAGCGCGGTCAGTACCGCAAAATTCATTTTGCGCCCGCGCAGGCAAGATAAATCTTGCGGTGCTGAGTAGAATCTTCGCGCTTGGCGTAGATTTCGCGGAGTAACTGATGTTACGCACCGTCCCGAAGGTTTGGGCGGACAGCAAGCCTGAATAGCGAAAACCTTCGGGACGTTCTGCGTAATGTGAGTTACGCAGACTGCTGCTTCAAGGATTTCCGCCGCCCCTTGTTATGTATGACGCGAATTGCCAAAATCAACGCCAGAAGGCCGAGGGCCGCTATCACACCGGCCGGGATGGTTGTTCTCAAGTTCGGATTCACCGCAAGAATGATAGGCACAAGTTCTCCGGCATGGAAACGACCGGTCATTCGAACATCGACCGAATCGGGATTTACCCACTGCACCATGTCGTTTGCGTAGGAGGTTGTATTGGCCGACAGGATGTTACCCCCATGGATGGTCAATTGGTATGATCTCAGGTCGTCCAGCGGCTGGCTTGGCAACATCAGATGCAATTGACCGTTTTGCTGGTTGAATACAGCGGTCCCATTGAACGCCTGCCAATTCAGTTCGTCCATTCCTCTGCCCGCGAGTTCTATGATGTAAATCACGTTTCCATCTGGACTGTCTTGTTTTTGGAGTTTCACTATAACTCCTCTTCCTTCCGCCTGATAAGTTTTGAGGAATACAACTATGTCCATTTTATTGCCGATCAACCGCCATTCGTTGGCGTTAAATATCCAAATGTTCACCACCTTCCAATAGCCCCATTCATATATCCATACCTCCTGGTTGAGTTCCCCGACCGTTTTGATGGATGGTTCAGTCCGTCCGGCAGGCCCGCAGGCTGTCAGTGGAAGCAGGGAAGCGAAAATCAACAGGATTGCAAGCCGTTTGAAAGTGAAGGCGCTTGGTTTCATCTTGCCTCTCGATTGGCTGGTGCATTCCTATCCTATCGCGGCAAGCTCTTGTATCATGACTACCACAACACCGGGTTTTTCAAAAAGTTACTGGTTTGACGAAGATGCTACTTGTAGATTTTCTCCCACGGATCGCGCAGGATGTTTCCCAGCACCTTCTCCGCCATGCCCTGCGCGGGGAGCACGTCGCCGTCGGGCTCGACGTACAGCCAGGCACGGCCCGCGCCCGCCGGGATTTCGTCTTCGGCGGTTTCGAGCGAGACGGGATTTTGCTCGGAGTAGGGGACAGGTAAATCGAATTTCAGGCTGAGGCCGAGTTCGGCGGCGCGCTGGCGGAATTCGGTCATCGGTAATTGGGAATCGGTAAATCCAAGCGAGAGGGATTTCACGCCCATCCCAGCCAGTCTTTCGAGGGCGGCGGGGATGCCGTCCCTGTTTTCTTTCGTGACGGTCAAATGCACGGTGACGAATATATCCTCGGGCATGGTCTTTTCGAGCGCTTTCCACGAATCGTCGTTTTCAGGCTGAAGCAGGAAGAGGATGTGATCGAGTCCCGTCTGCAGGAGCAGGTCAAGATATTTTTTGTCGGCGAGCTTCAGGCCATCCGTCAGCAGGCCGCAGACCTGGCCGTTCTTTTCGGCGTGGGCAATGAGGACAGGCAGATCATCGCGCAGGGTGGGTTCCCCGCCCGTGAACGTGACGTGCGGGATGCCTGCCTGCCAGGCCTTGTCGAGAATCGTTTGCCATTCTTCAGTGGTCAGTTCTCGGTCGACGCGCTTGACCGGGGCGTATTCAGCCTTCGTTTTTTCGGGGAGGCGATAGGTCAGGGCGCAGTCGAGGCGCAGGGGAGAGGTCAATTCGGCCGAATGCGGCGCGACCCGCTCGAAATCCAGGAAGGAAACGGGATCGAGGTCGGGCGTTTCGATCAACGCCTGGATGCGGTCCGCGAAATCGGTGTAGTCCTGCAAGGCTAATGCGCGCGCCACGCGGTAGCGCGAAGCGATCTGTCTGGCGGCCTCCTCAGGAGTCGTCCCTTTGATGTAATGGTAGGCGTATTCGGCCGCGGTTGGATTGAGATGCAGGACGGTGGACGCGTTGAGAATCAACAGGCCGCTGCCATCCCCGCGCAATCGCAGATGGATGCGCAGAGGCTTCTGGTCCGCCTGGAAGTGATACAGCCCGACAGGCAACGGCTTGACCTTGCTGAACTGGTCGGCGAGACGATTGAAGATTTGCATGGTGCCCTCCGCTATTTGATAGCGCCAATGTCAATGAAATACAAAATGAAATATCCGATGAGCAAAATGATCCAGCCTGCCAGTTCCACCTGACCGAGCAGGGCCGACCAGGAAAGGGAGAAATGCTCCTGGATGGTCTCGATGATGCTCTCCAGATTGTCGAGTTTGGATTTGACGGCCTGCTTCCATCCTTCGAGATAGAACTCCTCGCGGATGGCGTGATAGAGTTGCGAAGTGTACCAGTCGCCGATGAGCAGGAGGTTCTGCTCGGTGTGCTCGAAGTCGAGCATCAGGTCGAGGCGGTGCTGGATGATGCGGCGAATCTGATTGCGCGAGGGTCCCAGCCGAAAACCGCGTGGATTCTCGCGGAACTGCTCGTTCAGGTCGCGCAGGCTGGCGTCCACGTTTTCGTCGAGCCTGCGGTATCGCAACAATTGATAATTGCCGATTTTCAGCAGTTCGATGTCAGATTGAAAATCTCCTTCGGGGGCGATGATGACCGCCGCCTGCCAGTCCACGAGGGTCAGGTCGTCTTTCGAATAACGCACGCGCGAACTCAATATCTGTTCGATCTCGATCTTGTCGAACACCTCGCGCTGCGAGCGGATGAAGCGCGCCAGCGCGGCGGCGTTCTTGTCCAAAAACTTATCGGGTGTCGGCCTCGCCTCGCGCAGTAAAAGAACAACGTATTCCTCATACATGCCGCTCTGGAGATGCACGGGCGGAATGAACTGTTCGCGCAGGGAGCGTTCGATGACTTCGCGCTGTTGGCCCGCCTCCAGGCTCAACACATCCGGCAGCGTGAAGCGGCACTCGACCACCTGGACGCGCTCGTCGTATCTCTGCCGCGTGACGGCCACGTCCACGCCTCCCGCCTCGACCCGGGCCTGGCCCAGCGTTCGGACGCGGATATCCACAGGCTGGAAGTACGGCGCGTCCTTGAGGCCGTGGATCTGTTCGGGCGGCTCGGCGGTCTTCTCCACGCGGTCGGGGAAGAAGAGCAGATAACAGATTTCAGCGTTCTTGATAGTCATACAACTAGTGTAGCACAGACGGATTGACTACCGCTAGGATCGAACGAAGTGCGGCAGGTCCCACGGGATTTCGAGCGCGATCTCCACAAATCCCGCGTACTTGCCGTCCTTGTACCAGGGCGATTGATAGATCAGTTTCTTCACGCCGTTCTTCTCGATGGTGTAAACGTTCTTCTCCTGCGCCGCGAGCAGACGTTCAGTCTTCGTCCGCGCCGGTTCGGGGTGGCAGTCCAGCACGTTCGAGCCGATGAGTTTGCGTCCGCCGTCGTCTTCGAACGTCCTGGCGGACTTGTCGTTCATCTCGAGGATGATTCCCTCCTCGTCACAGACCGTGATGGAGGCGGGGAATTCCCTGACCCAATCGTTTTCGTTCATGCAGGAATCTCCAATGAAATCAAATTTTGTTCGAACTGCAACGGACAGCCTCCGCCGCATTCGGCCATCAGCGCACAGCCGCTGCACTTGGCGGGCAGTCCTTTTCTTTCTCGAAGCCGAATCGAGAGTTCATGGTTCCAGATGGAATCCCACGAGTCGGTCAATAGGTTCCCAAGCGGACGATAATACGACTGACATGGCAACACCGCGCCGTTCGGCTCGACGCACATGTTGTATTGCGCGGCGGTGCATCCTTTCACGCCCAGTTCCAACTGCATCGGGTCGAAGTGACAGTATTGCGTGGGCGTGTACCATATGAGCCGCTGGCCGCGCGCTTCGGTCTTGGCGCGGGCGGTTTCGAGCAGGGGCATCAGGTCTTTTTCTGGCAGACCCGTGCCCACCGTCGCGCCGTGACCGGCGTAGATCAGCGCGTTGAGTCCGATGGTCGGCACGCCCAGGTCGGCGAGAAAATCGAGCGTGTCGGGAATCGTGTGGACGTTGTCGCGCAGCATGGTGGTGTTGGTCATCACGAATAACCTGCTGGCGAGGGCATTCTGCAACCCTTTGATCGTCTGCGGGAACGCGCCCTTCGCGTTGACCATCCTGTCGTGAATCGCCGCGTCGCACGATTCGACTGTGATTTGCACGTGGTCGAGCCCCGCGTTGACGAGTTGCTCCACGAAGCGCGGGTCGGACAGGCGGCGCGCGTTGGTGTTCATGCCTGTGATCTGTCCATTCTTCTCGGCGTGGGCGATGAGTTCGGGCAGGTCGTTGCGCAGGGACGGCTCGCCGCCGGTGAAGACGATGTGCGGGATGCCCAGTTCCCAGGTGCGGTCGAGGACGCGCTTCCAGTCGTCAGTGCTCAGTTCGCCCCTCACCCCTGGCTCCTCTCCCGCGGGGAGAGGGGGAGGATGCGAAAGGTTATAGCAATGCGGACAATCGTTGTTGCAACGGTAAGTGACGGCCAGGTCCATGCGATAGGGCGCGGTCGGCCGCGCGCTGAACGGCATGGTGGTGTCCAGTTCGAGTTCATGCACCGGGCACGCGCCGTCGGGGCGAATTAAGTTGTCGAGTTGGAAGTTGAAGGTTGAAAGGTCGGATTCGGCCTGCCGCTTGTGGACGGAAAAGCGCGAAGTAACGGCGCGCACTCTTTCCTCTTTCGTCTTTCCTTCCAGGATCAGCCACGCCATGAACGCCGCCGTCGGATTCAAGTGCATCACGCGGTTGGCGTTGACGATGAGCGTGCCCGTTCCGTCCGGGTCGACGCGCAGGTGAATGCGCGATTTTTCATGCTCGTCTTCGCGTTGGTAGTGATACAACCCGGGTTGAAGGTTTAACGTCGAAGGTCGCAGGTTCTTTGAACCCGCGGATGCATCCGTTTCAGTTTTGAATAATTTTCTCAACATAGTCAACCTTGAACCTATAAACTTTCGGCCTTCAACTACCTATCTTCCTCCACCCGCACAAGCGCAGGCACAGCCCGCGCAGGCACAGGCGCACGCGCAGGCGCATCCGCCGCTGCGGCCGCCGCTGCCGAAACTCCGTCCGCTTCCCGATGAAGTCTTGGGCATGGGATTGGTCACGCCGGTCACCTTGCTGGTGAAGGCGCTCACGTCGCCGAGGACTTTCTGCGAGAAGGTCTGCACGCCGGTCACCACCGAGGCGGCGAAGTCCGCGCCGGGCAGGGCGCGCGAGCCCTGTCCCGGCATGGGCGGCGCGGCCGGGCCCGAGGTCGAGGCGGGACGCGGCGAATAAGTCGGGTCGTAGCGGCCCCACCAGGTCGGCACATAAACAGGTCCCGTGAAGACGCGCCGCGTGCGGTCGTCGTAGTCGCGGTCGAGCATGGTCCATTCCAGCGTCTCGTCGAATTTTTGGCTCTTGACTTCGGGCGTGTCGGCCGCCTCCACCTGCTGCCAGGCGCGCTCCATGATGCCCTTGTAAAATTCAATCGTCTCTTTGCGGCTGAAGCCCTTCATCTTGTCCGAGACGGCGCGGACGAGGGCGACCATCATGTCCTGCAATGCCTTTTGACGTTTCACCCCGGCCGGCTGTTCGAAGGCCTCGAGGAACTGCTTCTCGTACGCGTGGACTCCCTCGGGCAATTGCGCGGCGGCCTGGATTTCGAGCGGGTCCCGTTTTGTGACGGTCGCGGCGCCCTTCTTGATCGCGCCAAAGAGAATCATGGTCATCACTTTATCGAGAGGCTGTTCCATCAAAATGGCCGCCTCGACCGCGGTCAACCCGCGTTTGATTCCATGACCTTCGATGGAAATTTTCGGCGGGAGGTATTGCAGTTTGCGCCGCTGTCCCTGGATGATGCCAAGGATGGGCGAGACCATAAAGAGGCATACCGTGCCGAAGCACACCACGTTGAAAAGTGACTCGAATATGGAATCGAAGTCGAAGGCGGGCGGGGGCGGGGGAGTGTAGATCGTCTCGGCGGGGACGTAGGTCCTGGGGAAGGAAGCGCCGAACTCGTAGCGCCGCGAACCGCTGGCGCCGGGATTCTGCCAGGTGTAGGTGATGCGCCCGTCGGAATCGAATCCCGTCTGCGGCTCGGAGGGGAATCCCGATGGCGCGCTATGCCAACGCGGTTCCTCGGGTTTGACCCCGGGCGGCAGGTGAAAGGTGACGGTCAGGTCGGTGGAGCCGGTCACGAAATCGGAGCCGAACCAGGTCGGCGAGAAGACCGCGGAGGCGTAGGCCTCATCCTGGTCGTCGGGGTATAGCACCTGCTCGACCCTGCCAATCGAAACGTGAACCGTCCCGCTTTGCCCGGGCTGGATGGCGTACGCGCCCATGTCCACCGCGAAGCCAGAGCCGCCCTGTCCTTGAAAATCGGTCGAGATCGAAACGGGATTTCCGTTTACGTCGGCCAGGATGTCGCTGAAATGATCGTTGGGCGTGCCGACATCCACGAAGTCAATCACGTGCGCGCCGGGGTTGTTGGTGAAGGTGAAGGTGTAGTCCAGCGACATTGTCCCGTCGCTGTTCCAGTATACGTGTACGACTTCCTTGTCGAGGCTGAAAGAGTAACTCTGCGCCAGCGTGCTCGTCGGCAGGGCGAGCGTCAGCGCGGAGACGAAAAGCAGAATGAATAAGCGTCGAAGCATGATGCTCCTTTCAGGACGTGCGGAGTGCGGGGTGCGACGTGCGCACGTTGCACATGGTACGTCGCACGCCTCTTACCATTTCGGTTCTTCGGTGAGCTGGTAGACGGTATGGCAATACGGGCAGTTGACCATCGGCGCGCCGTTGACGATGGTGATATCCTTGGCGGAAAGAGTCCCGCCGCAGGAACGGCATTTGACCTCTTCGATCTTCGTCTGCCCGGGCAGGTCCACTTTCATCGTGACTTGCTGGACCACTTCGGTCTTGCCTGCACGCGCCGCGGCGTAGACCAGTCCCGCGCCGCCCGCGAGGAAGAGAACGCCCACGACTCCGAATCCAATCCCGAAGGTCAGCCATGAGGCGCTTCCGCTCGCGGACGTGGAGCCGATCACGTTTAATATGCCGTATCCAACCAGGCACAGGCCGATCAGAAATAAAATCCCCGCGCCGATGTAAAGTAATGTTTTACCAGACATGGCAACCTGCCTCCTGTGACGATATACGATAAGTCTAGCATCATCGTTGTTTTGCGGCAAATGACATTCGTCTCTAAATCTTCCTGTTTTTGTCCAATTCCTCGAGCGGGGAGTTTGGCTTATACTTGGGAAAGAGTTAAACACGAAGGATACAAAGGGCACAAAGTTTGAAGGTTTCTCTTCGTGTCCCCTGTGTTGGTAGCGCCGCAGTAAACCGTGAAGACTGCCGCAACGCATTCATTCAGCCACAGATTTCACGGATTTCCACAGATTGAATTCAAAAATCCGTGATCATCTGTGCTAATCCGTGGCAAGAGACTCCCACCACGTTTAAGTGCAGTTCTACCCCTGTGTTTGAAGAGGTTTTCAATGACTCTCCAGGAACAATACAACCGTTGGAAAGAAACCACCCTCAAGAAATCATTGGATAAATTCAAAGAGCGGAAGGAACGATTCGCGACTTCGGCAGGTATTGAGGTCCCGCGTGTGGCGATGCCTGCTGGTTTCGATGACGGCGCTTCGTCTTCGGGACAGGAGAACGCTGTCCCGCCGCTCAGCGCGGACGAATCATATCTAGCGAAACTTGGTTTCCCCGGCGAGTACCCGTTTACGCGCGGCGTCCAGCCGACGATGTATCGGTCGCGGTTCTGGACGATGCGTCAGTACGCAGGCTTTGCCACCGCCGAAGAGACCAACAAGCGCTATCGTTATCTGCTTGCAAATGGACAAACAGGCTTGTCGGTCGCGTTCGACTTGCCGACGCAGATCGGCTACGACGCAGACGACCCAATCGCACAGGGGGAGGTGGGAAAGGTTGGCGTCTCGATTTCATCCATTCGCGACATGGAGCAGTTATTCGACCAGATTCCCCTCGACAAGGTCTCGACCTCGATGACCATCAACGCGCCTGCGGGCGTTTTGCTCGCCATGTACATTGCCGTCGCAAAGCGCCAGGGCGTGGACATGAAGCAGCTGCGCGGCACGATCCAAAACGACATCCTCAAGGAATATGTGGCGCGCGGCACCTATATCTTTCCTCCCGCGCCTTCGATGCGGCTCATCACGGATATCTTTTCGTTTTGTGCAAGGGAAGTCCCGAACTGGAACACGATTTCGATTTCGGGCTATCACATCCGCGAGGCGGGCTCGACCGCGGTGCAGGAAGTTGCGTTCACGCTCGCGAACGGAATCGCCTACGTGGAAGCCGCCTTGAAAGCGGGCCTGAACGTGGACGACTTCGCGGGTCAACTCTCATTTTTCTTCAACGCGCACAACAACTTTCTGGAGGAGGTGGCGAAGTTCCGCGCCGCGCGCAGGCTGTGGGCGAAGATCATGCGCGAACGCTTCAAGGCGCAGAAGCCGTCTTCGTGGCAGTTGCGCTTCCACACACAGACCGCAGGCTCGACTCTCACCGCGCAGCAGCCGGAGAACAACGTGGTGCGCGTGACCATCCAGGCGCTCTCCGCTGTTTTGGGCGGGACGCAATCTTTGCACACTAATTCGATGGACGAAGCGCTGTGGCTTCCCACGGAAAAGTCCGTACGCGTGGCGCTCCGCACACAGCAGATTATCGCCTACGAGTCGGGCGTGGCCGATTCGGTGGATCCGCTGGCGGGATCGTACCTGATCGAATATCTCACGGACGAAATCGAAAAGCGCGCGCAGGAGTACATCGCTAAAATTGACGAGATGGGCGGCGCGCTGACTGCCATCGAGCGCGGCTTCATGCAGAATGAAATCCAGAACGCCGCCTACGCCGCGCAGCAGGCCATCGAACGCGGAGAGCAGGTTGTGGTGGGCGTCAATCAATTCGCCGTTGACGAGGTTCTCACGTTGGAACGTTTGAAAGTTGACCCTGCGATTGAATTGGGTCAGCGGGCGAGGTTGAAGGAATTACGGGAATCGAGGAATCGGGAATCGGTGGATCGTCTGCTCGGAAAGTTGAAGTCAGCCGCGAGTGGCACGGAGAATTTGATGCCGCTGTTCATCGAGTGCGTGGAGAACGATGTCACGCTGGGCGAGATTTGTAATGCGCTCCGCGGCGTGTGGGGTGAGTATGTGGCGGAGGGGTTTTAGGGATAAAATAGCGTAGAGGCTTTATGAAGAACAAACTTCGCACAAAGAAACTGCGTAAAAAGGTTGGAAAGAAATCCACACAGAAGAAGCCTTTGCGTGGAAAACTTATTAACTGATGTTACGCAGTCTCGCCACAGGGACACGGAGTCACAGAGAAAAATAAAGGGTATTTTCTCCGTGCTCTCTGTGACTCCGTGGCAAATTTGCGTAAGGTGAGTTATTAAACACAAAGTACATTTTTTCCCATGACCACCACGAGAGACATTTCTGCCGCGCTCGACAGGCTGGCAAAAGGCAAAGCCCAACCAGCCGACCTGGAGATTTTGCGCGCCGCATTGGCGGAGGGGAAAATCTCGGTTCAACAAGGAATCGCGGTTGGCGGGAATGTTACGAACTCTGTCATCCTGGCGGGAGACAACAATCAAATTGAATTCCGCGTGGAGTTGAGCGCGGAAACAATGCAATCCCTGTTCCACAAAGCCCCCTCCCCCACCCAAAAAGGCGACCTGCCTCCCCGCTCCTACCTCCCCATTCAACCCAACCCAAACTTCACCGGCCGCGTGGACGAACTGCGCCAACTTGCCGAAGCCCTCTGCCCCCCTCCCCTTTCAGGGGAGGGGCCGGGGGTGAGGTCGGACTCCCCTCTCCCCACGGGAGAGGGGCCGGGGGTGAGGGCCGCCATTGCCATCAACCAGCAAGCCCTGGTCGGCATGGGCGGGATCGGCAAGACCCAACTCGCCGTGCAATTCGCCTGGGAATACGGATACCGCTTCGCGGGCGTGCATTGGGTCAGCGCCTACCGCAAGGACAACACAGGGGCGGGCACATCCGAAGCCATCGCCGCCTCCATCGCCCAATGCGGACAGGAAATGGGCTTGCCGTTCCCATCGCAGGATATCGAACAGCAAGCCGCCGTCACGATTAACGCCTGGAAGGAAAACGGCCCGCGCCTCGTCATCCTCGACAACCTCGAAGACATGGACGCCGCCGCCCCGTGGATGGCGCGCCTGCGCCACAGCGCCATCCGCATCCTCGTCACCACCCGTCAAAAGGACTGGCCCGCCTCGTTCGGCCTGCGCGAAATCCCCCTGCCCACCTTTGCCCTCGATGAATCCCTTGCCTTCCTGCGCCGCACGCTGGACGAATCCCGCGCCAGCGGCGCCGAACTGAAAGCCCTGCACGAGCGCTTTGGCGGCCTGCCCCTGCCCCTCGAACTGGCCGCCTCGTATCTGGCGCATGTCGCGAGCCTGTCTGTTTCCGATTATTTGAGCCAACTCAGCCTCGACCATCCCTCGCTCAAAAACTGGCGCGCCAAACATCCCACCGCCACCCAGCACGACAAAGACGTGGCCGCCACCTTCGCCCTCTCGTGGGAACGCGTGGATAGCGAAGCGGCGCGCAAGGTCTTTTTGCTGGCAGGATACGGCCTGCCCAACGAACCCCTGCCGCTCGACGTGCTTCAAATCGCCGCCGGTTTGGAAGACGCGCCCTTCAGCGAGGCACTCGACCTGCTCAAAGGGCTTTCCCTGCTCCAGCCCGAACCCAGCCTGCACCCTCTCCTTGCCGACTTTGCCCGCCTGCAGGATACCGGCCACGCCGCCCACTTCCGCTGGTCGCGCATTCTTGCCTGGAGAGGCTACCCCGGCTTCGAACACGGCGGCATTTACCGCGAACCCGCTTTGGCGCGCTACCTCCGCCTCTCGCTTTCCGACCTTCAGCGCGCGGCCGCCATAACAGAGCAGGATCCAAAAGAATTTTCGAACCTCTGCTTCCACACCGCCTTCCTGCTGCGCCACTTCGGCGATTTGGACGGGGCGATGAAGTTGTATCAGCAGGCTTTGCAAATATTGGAA
>JBBIKC010000004.1:0-104338 GCA_037445635.1 Chloroflexota bacterium | reverse complement strand
CGGGTCACTCGCAGACAGTAGACCTTCGTCCATGGGCTGGTTGCACTTTGGGCAGGGATGTGTTTCCATTGAGTTCTCCTTTTCTACGGATAAACAAGTATGGTGAATTATAAGGCAGTCTGTCATTAATTCCACCCACATGAAAGGATATAATCCATAAAACTTATCGGAGGCCCGCCATGAAAAAAGGAACCTGTCCCAAATGCAATTCATCCAATGTGTATTTCAAATCTAATGCGCTGGATAAAGTCACATTGGATGGAAAAGGCGTGGAATACGCGGACTATGTCTGCGCCGACTGCGGCTACTTCGAGACCTACATCACTGACAGGGAGGCGCTGAGCAAAATCCCCGTCCGCGCTGAAAAAATCGGGGATTGGAAGAGGGTCCAATGAATCCGCCATCTGAAACCCCTGTCCTCGTTTCTGTTATCCTTACCATTTCCGCGACGCACTCAACGCACGCGGCTTAATGGATGCCTATCGCTCGCGTCCGCCGTATCAGCAGAACGATTACATCGGCTGGATCACGCGCGCCAAACGAGAGGCCACTCGGCAGAAACGGCTGAATCAAATGCTGGACGAGTTGGAGCGCGGCGGAGTCTACATGCGGATGAAATGGAAGGCGAAAAAGTAAGGGCGACCCATCGGGTCGCCCTTACTAATCGGCGGGTGCTGACTCCGCCTCCCCAGCCGCTTCCATCACGGATTGCGAGTTGGCGCGGTTGATGAAGAATAGCGCGGGGGTCAGGAGCAGGCTCGAGGTCACGAGCGAAGCGACAGCGGAACCGAACGCGGCAATCACCGCGACAACGGGACCTCCCATCATCTGCCCGATGGCATCCACCTGTCCGAACATCGAGTGAATCGTAGCGCGGACTTTGGAGTCCAGTTTTTGATTCACCCACGCGGTCTGCAGAGGGATGTGGACATCGCGCAACGCATCAATGACGAGATACAAGCCGAGGCTGAGAATCAGGAACGGCGAGAGCGCAAAGCCAAGCATCGCAATGGAAATGCCAGCCGTCACGATGAGCACGGCGCGGCCGATCGCCAGCGGACTCGATGAGTCCACGCGCTTCTCTACAAAACGGACCGCGAGAATCGTGAGAAGGGTTCCAACGGCGCGCAACGCCGCGAAGAACGCGACCTGATTATTTCCGAAGATAACGGGTAACTCGAACGTATCGAGCAAGTGCTTGACCCACAGGCGGTCAAAGCCTTCGCTGTGGATGCCGTAGAACAGACCGATGAACACAATATTCATGAGATGCGGCCTGGCGCGGACGGCATCCACGCCCTGCTTGAAGGTATGCCACATGTGTCCCCAGGTTGTGCGGTCCTCGCGCGGCGTGGGGTGGAATCCCGTTTCGGGCATGATGACCATGAGCGTGACGCCGATAAGCATGACTCCGAATGCGCCAACGCGAAGCGGCATGACAACGCTGTTCGCGCCGACCAGCATGGCAAGACCCATTCCGATGAGTGATGCGAATAGACCGATCTGCGTGGCGCGCAGGAAAAGTTTGTTGGCATCGTCTTCGCCGATCTCATCCGTGATCCATGCCTGCGTCGCGCCCGAGGTGAAAGTGTAACCCAGCCCCCAGATGACTTGCGCGAGCAATATCGGAATGAATGACGGAAAGAAGCCTTCGACAAGAAAGCCCAGTCCCATCAACACGTAGCCGATGATGATGGAAAGCCTGCGCGAGTACACATCCGCCACGATGCCCGTCGGCACTTCGAACACAAACGCCGAGATCTCGAGCGTCGTGCCGACGAGGATGAGTTGGACGGGAGTCAGGCCTGCCACAGCCGCTTCGTACAGGGACGTAACAGTAAACATCATCGCGAAGAACACCGACGCGCTGAATTCGATGAATAGATAAACGAAGCGCGGATTTAACTTTAAGTTATTTTGCATGATTTACCTTTAAGGGCCTGAATCAGAATACGGGGAACACATCGGAGAGGCGCTTTGGAAAGAGGATGTTCAGCAGGTCGCGGGTCCAGGCTGCGACGCGCACTTCGTCTGCCGGGTCTTCGCCGTGAATGCGTCCGTTGAAGTCGGCCAGCGCGTCCGCGTCCGCAGACGCGGCGCGGCGCAGAATCAGGCCGTCTCCCAGATCGCGAAGGATAGGTTGTGTGGTCACGGTCGTTCATCTTTCCCTGACGACCGTCAGGGACAGCCGTCAGTTGTGATCGAGAAGTTGTTTGAGTTTGGTGAGAGCCCGTTCAGGCTCTTTGAACTGGATGCCGCACATGCCCAGGGCGCGGGCCGCCTCGACGTTCTCGGCGAAATCGTCCACGAAGATGGATTCTTCGGGCTTCGCGTTCAGCGCCTCCAGCGCGATGTGGTAGATGCGCGCTTCGGGCTTCATCACGCCCACTTCGGCCGAGATGACCATGTGGTCGAAGGCGTCGTCGAATCCCATGCGGACGATGTACTCGCGCAGGTCGGGAAAAGCATTGCTGATCAGGCCGGTCCTGCAGCGCGGGCGCAGGGAACGCAGGAATTCCACCAGCGCGCGGTCCACCACGTCTCCTGCGAAGAACTCATCGCGTATAGACTGCGCCTCCACAGCCGGGAGGCCGAGCCTGCGGGCCACGGCCTCCCAGTGCCGTTCGGTAGGAATCTCGCCAAGCGAGGCCTGGCGGGCGGTTGGGCTTTCGAAGACGATCTTGACCAGGTCCTCATACTCCAGCCCAAGCCGTTCGGCCAACCGCTGGCGCGGCGCCTGATGTTCGGTGCGGACGATCACTCCCCCAAGGTCGAAAAAGACAGCGCGAAAGTTCACACCGATTATTTCCTGCCGGACTTCTTTTTGGCCGCCGGGCGGGAGGCGCCCTTGGACTTCTTCACGGGCTTGGCGGATTTCTTTACGGGCTTGGCCTTCTTGACCGGCTTCTTCGCGGGTTTGGACGGTTTTTTCTTCACAGCCGGTTTTTTGGCGGCCGGTTTCTTCGCGGCCTTCCTGGACTTGGAAGCGGCCGCCGCGGCTTTGGCCTTCTTCGCCGCCGCGGGCGCGTGCCGCTTCGCGGCGGGCGCGGGCTTTTGTGGAGCCGGCGCGGGTTGCGCAACCGAAGGCGCAGGCATGGGTGCGACAGGCGTGACCGGTGCGGGCGCCGGCGCGACGGGCGCGGGCGGCATCACAACCGGCGCGGGCGTCGGCATGGCAGGTGCCGGTTCGGCGGGCGCGGGTTGATCGGCCACGAGCGCGGCCTGCCAGCCGGGGTTGGCCATCTCCAGCCTCTCGCGCGAGATCGGGTTGGCGCGGCGGCAGCGCGGACAATGTGCGTCGAAGTGGTTCAGGTTTTCCGCCTGCATGGTCCGCAGGGCATCCAGCATCGTCTCGCGGCTGAGGGTGAACATGTTCTGACAATACATACAGCGCAGGTTCATAGTGCCTCCTTTTGGATGCTTCGAGTATAACGTGAATCCGCATGGACTCAAGCGTCAGGAGACGCTGGAGCCCATCCCCCAAAGGAACGTGCTACCCCTCGCCTTCCGGCTCGCGGCCGGGGCGCAGTTCCTTCTCGTAGATGACGTACTCGTTGGCGACATGCATCCCTGCTTTTTGATACAGCCGCGTCGCGCCGGTCGGGTTGGCGGCGTCCACGCCGAGGCCGATGGTCTTCATGCCGCGGCGATGGAACGTGCCGAAGGAATGATACAGCAGTGCAAGGCCGAGTCCGCGCTTGCGCCATGGCCGGCGGACTCCCAGCGTTCCCACCCAGCCGATGCCCATGCGAAAGCGGCACAAAGAATAGCCCGCGATCTGGTCCCCGTCCCAGGCGATGAACCACAGCGACGGGTCGAAGTCGTCGCGGCCGGTCATGCGGTGCTGCCACATGTCGTACGTGCCGGGTGTGTGGCCCCAGTGATCCGAGAAGGCCTCCTCGTGCGCCTCGAAGACGGCACGATTGTGCTCGCTCAACACGAACGGACGCAGTTCCACGCCGGCCGGCCAGACGGGCGCGGGCGGCGCGCCGTCGAGGGTGATCTCCATCCGCCACGAATAGCGAATGGGGCGATAGCCCTCGTTCTCGTGCATCTGGCGTCCGATTGTGTCCGCGGCGGCCATGCCGTTGCGGATGTAGATGCGCAGGTCCGGCGCGGCAAATTGCAGTTCTTCGCGGGCGCGCGTTTCGAGCGCGCGCAGCATGGCGGTGCCAACGCCGTTGCCGAGAAAGTCCGGGTGGACGTAGCCATCGCCGTTCAGTGAGGCATGGGCGTGGCGGTTCACGAATTCCTCATAACCCACCACGCGGCTATCCGCGGCGGTGACCACCCACGCGTCGCGTTCGAGGGTGAAGCCGGGATTCTTCCATTCGCGGGCCAGTTCCTCGGGCGTGACGGCCACGGTCGGGTCGCCGTCGGCGGTGCAAACGTCGAGGATCAACTGCGCGACCGGCTCGAGGTCCGCCCACGAGGCGGGGCGCAGGCTGAAGCCCGGCGCAAGAAGCGCATTCACGATTGAGTCAGTTTTTGTTCCCATTTTGTTCCATCCATTCGTCTTTCAGGATTGCCATGTAGAGCACATCCCAGCGGCGTCCTTCGCGATTCAGGACTTGCCTCATGCGGCCCTCGATGCGGAAGCCCGCCTTTTCGTACGAGCGGATCGCACGCGAATTGTATTCGAACACGGTCAGGGAGACGCGGCGCAGGCCGAGCTCCATGAAGGCGAAGCGCAGGGCGAGGCGCATGGCTTCGGTGCCGTAGCCCCTGCCCCAGTCTGCGCGGGAACCGAGGCCGATGCCCACGAAGGCGTCACGATGACTCCACCTGGTCACATCGAGGTTGAGATCGCCGACCAGCCGGTCATCGGCCAGGGTGCGGATGCCGAAGAAGTGCGCGGCAGGCGGCCGGTCCTCCACTTCCCTCTCGAGAAACTTGCTGATGGCTTTGGCCGAATGCAGGCGCGGCGCAACGCCATCCAGCAGGCGCACGAACTCGGAATCCGTGTTCCAGCGCGCGTAAGCCTTGCCCACTTCCTCGGGGTCGAAGGCGCTCAGGCGCACCAGTTCGCCCTTGAAGAGGTCGTTCATGTCTTTTCTCCCGATTGCATCTGCATCCATTCCCTGCGCAGGATGCCCATCCACAGGGAACTGCTGCGTTTTCCTTCGCGTTGCACGTCCTTGCGCGTGCGGCCTTCGATGCGGAAGCCCGCCTTTTCGTAGGAGCGCAGAGCGCGCGGGTTGTAATCATGGACGCCCAGCGAGACGCGGTGCAGGTTGAGTTCCGTGAAGGCGTAGCGCAGGATCAGGCGCATGGCGTCGGTGCCGAAACCCCTGCCCCAGAACTCGCGCTCGCCGATGACGATGCCCACGAAGGCGTCGCGTCCGTGCACCTCTGGCAGGTACAGTCCGATGCCGCCGATCAGCCGGTCGTCCTCCAGGGTGCGGATCGAGAAGCCGTACCGCTCCGGTCCCTGTTCCATGCGCTTCTCCATCATCTCCCGGAGTTTCTTCTCGGAAATCACGCCGGCCGGTTCGCTGTCGGCGAGGCGGTGGAATTCAGTGTCGCGCTGCCAGCGGGCCTCGACTTTCGAGCGCGTCTCGGGGCTGTCATTCGCCAGGCGGACCAGGCGTCCGCGAAAGAGATCATTCATCATGTGACTCGCCTCCTATCTGGACCCTGGCCTGGTCCTCCCATTCGGAGCGCAGCAACCCGAGGACGAGCAGGTCCCAGAACCGCCCGTCGCGTTCCAGCGCTTCGCGGCGGCGTACCTCCTCCACGAATCCGAACTTCCGGGCGAGGGCCAGTGCGCCGGCGTTGTACTCGGGCACGCGCACGGTCACACGAAACAGGTTCAATTCGGCGAAGGCAAATCTCAGCAACATCTTCAGCGCCTGCGTGCCATAGCCTTTGCGGCGGTCTTCGGACGCGCCGAGGCCCAGGCGGAGATGCGCGTTGCCGTTGGTCCACTCGATCCATTCGACCGCGGCGAGGCCGATCAAACGATCGTCGCTTTTGGCGCGGATGGTGAAGTAATAGAGATTCTTGTCCTCTTCGATCTGCTTTTCGAGGTTCTCGTATTTCTTCTTGACCAGCGCGGGCGAGAGCGGGCGCGCGGGCTTCAAATCCATGAGCCGCATGAACTCGCCGTCGTGCGTCCATTTGGATTCCACGTCGGGATCTTTCTCGTGGTCAATCGGACCGAAACAAATGTCGCGGCCTTCGAACAGTTGGGTTTGAATGTCGAGCATTTCTCCTCCAGAGAAAAAAAACAAAAGCGGCCGCAGGCATTGCCCGTGACCGCGTGAAATAAAAACGGCCGCGGGCGAGTGCACCGCGGCCGTTAATACACTGCGTGTATGTTAACGATGAACAGGCGCACTCCGCGAATCGAAATCAACAGCATCACCCTTGGCGGTGCGGCGGAATTCGATGTGAAACGTAGCGATTACCATCGGTCGTGCGCCTCCTTTCGTCAGGATTACGAACGGGCGAAGTTTATCACTGGAAATTGAAAACCGTCAAGTGCTTCGGCCTCACGGCTCGATGCCGGTGTCGATCCGTCCAGCGGTAAGATCGGCCAGGACCTCGGTCACATCGAGTTGTTTGCCCGGGGTGAGCAGGGACGGATCCACATCCGCGAGACCGAGCGGCGCCTGAATCACTTTTCCGCCTGCGCCGGACAACAGGTCGGGCCAGGCAAGCTGGATGCCTTTGACCACGTCCGGCTGCATACTGGCCACCCAGTAGATCGGCCTCGGTTCCGGTGTATTGACTCCGATGCCCATCACGCCGATGGTGCCGATGTAATTCAACAAGTCGGGTGTGGCGACATCGGGATAGACATAGAGAAATTCCACCCTGCGCTGGAGCACGAGATAATCGGCATACGGGTTGTAGCGCGAGGGCGACTCGTCTGCAGGGATTGCGATGGACTGCGGGAATTCGTATGGAAGATAATAGAACGGGCGGCACAGGCCGCAATAATACGACATGCCGTTGGTGAACGCGGTCAGCGCTCTTTGCGCCTCGGCATTTCCCTGAGGGATGATCATGCCGATGCGGTAATCGTCGGTCACCATTGCGCCGATGTAACCGAACAGGAACGCGGTCAGATCCTGCTGCACGTTACTGCCCAGCACGCTGATATTCCCCCCTGCCGTGACTTCGGGAATATTAATGGCGAGGAATTGCGTCTGCGGCGCGGCCGCGGCCAAGGCGGCAATGCCCGGATCGGGCGGCAGAGCAATGACGATCTTCAGCGCAGGTTCGAGGTCGGCAGTCGAGAGCGTGTTCCGCACCTGGAAGCGATAGCCCGCCTGCTGGGCCAGATCATAGACTGTCGTCTGATACAGGCTGGATGTGGCCTGATCCATATCCGCCGGCAGGACGAGGATCGCGAGCGGAATGGTCGGCGTAGGAGTCAGAGTGGGAGCCGGGGTGGGCGTCTCGGTGGGAATCGAGGTCGGGACTTCGTTAGCGCCCAGTCCGCAGGCCGCGGGCAGAAGAGCCAGCGCGATGATGGCGGCAGTTAATTTAAGTCGCAAAGGTTACGCTCCGGAAAAGAATGGGCGAATTATATCGCGAAGTAAATTAATCTTTTTCAGAAGCCAAATGCCGGATGTTGAACATAGCGAAAGCGACGCAGCGCCCATTCAGGAAGTATAAATCTCGTCGGTCAAAACGGATAAACAGCTTACGCGGCGCGCTTCAACTCAAAAGACGGCTGTCACGCTGCCTCCCTTCGAGCGCGAAGCGCTCGGGCAGGTTTTGATTCTGGGGAGAGACCTGACATGTCCGCGAGTGTCTGATCGAATGTGGCCTATTTCCACGTGCGCCACGGTCGGTCAAGGCGCGGGGGAGACATGTCAGATATTCAAACCTCTCCGCGTCTTTCCGCGCTCGTCCGTGTCCCATTGAGTTGGCGGCCTCGTCCTAAATCCGTGATGACAAATATTTATGAAAAATATGATAAATATCTTGGCGCTTCCTCGCCCTGCATGATACAATTTTCACGACAAATCAGCCTGAAATAGACTGATTTTTATTCCCCACTTTATCGAGGTGTCCATGCTCGCCAGTTACCTGCTCTCCCTCCGTGAAGGAATCGAAGCCGCTCTCATTATTGGAATTGTGCTCGGCGCGCTTCGTCAATTGCGCCGCACGGAGTTGACTCCCGCCGTCTGGGCGGGAACGTTCGCTGCGGCCGCGCTCAGTATTCTGGGGGGTGTCCTGCTCACCATGCTCGGTCTCTCTTTTGAAGGCGCAGCCGAACAGATCTTCGAAGGCGTCACCATGATCTTCGCGGCCGCGCTTTTGACGTGGATGATCTTCTGGATGAGCCGCACCGCGCGCACGCTCAAATCGGACCTCGAAGCGGACATCCACAAAGCCGCGTTCCCAGGCGCTGCTCACCAGGGCAAGCATTCCACGGGCACGCGTGCCGTCTTTCTCGTCGCGTTCATTGCCATCCTGCGCGAGGGCATCGAACTCGCCCTCTTCCTCACCGCCTCCGTCTTTGCCACCGACACCGTGCAAACCCTCGTCGGCGCGATCCTCGGTCTCGGCACGGCCATCCTGCTCGGCTGGTCCATTTTCGCGGCCATCATCCGCCTCGACCTGCGCCGCTTCTTCCAGGTGACGGGCTTCCTGCTGATCCTCTTCGCGGCGGGACTCGTGGCCCACGGCGTGCATGAGTTCAACGAGGTCGGCTGGATTCCCGCGGTTGTGGAGCACATTTGGGACATCAACGCCATTGTGAACGAGAACTCCACCTTTGGCCTATTGCTCAAAGCCCTCTTCGGATATAACGGCAATCCGTCTTTGACCGAAATGCTGGCTTATGGCGCGTACTTTGGGGCTGTCTTCCTCGGGTTGAGACTGTCGAGCCGCCCGGGCCATGTCGAAGCGGGGCAACAGGCTTAGGGTCCAAAAAAGAAGCGGCCTGACGAGTCATCGTCAGGCCGCTTTTGGTTTGCCGAAACTTACGGCTGTCTCACCACGAAGTTGTCGAAGTGGATGTCCGCGCCGGGCGTGCTGAACGTACCCGCCAGCAGTCCGACGTCGCCGCTGGTGTAGGTCGCGTCGGTGGCGGAGGCGACCAACTGGCCGTTGACATACATGGTCAGGTTCGGACCGATGCAGTCCGCACGGATGCGGTTGGTGGCGTTGCCGGTGCGAATCACTCCGCTCGGTTGCATCTGCTCGGAGGAAATACCGGTCTGGGCGCCGTTGTCCACGCGGGCGATGATGTAGTACCCGTCCGCGCCGATCAGGAACATATAGAATTTGAAGCCGCCCGAATCATTGTAGCGGCAGATCAGGCCTTCCAGGTTCTCATCCGGGCCGCCGATCTTGGTCGCGTCCACTTCCACAGAGACGTCTGAAAAGTTCTTGCCCGGGTTGGCCCAGATGTCCAACTGAGACTCGGCGACGTACATGTGATATACGCCGTCGCCGTAATCGGTCACGTTGCCGCCGTCGGACACGCGGTCCCAGCCGCTGAACGGATTCGAGAAATCATCCTGGAACAGAATGTCGCTGCTGGCCTGAGTAGGCGTGTCTCCTCCTCCGCCTCCGCCGCCTCCTCCTCCCCCGTCGGGCACCGAGAGCGTCGAACAGGCCAGGCTGGCGAGCAGCAAAAGCGAAAGGGCAATCAAAGGCTTTTTCATGGATTCTCCTCTTGGATAGTCAATGGCGCAATTTTACCAAACAGCGCCCAAACGACAAGCCCGAACAGGGGACGCCGGTGCAAAGGAAAAGGGCAGTGCGCATTACTACTCTTGCCGTTGCCGTTTCCAGAATTCGTCGTCGCTGCTCTTGATCTCACCCATTTCCCCGGTGGCGATGAAGATCGTCCGTTCGCAGATGTTGGTGACGCGGTCGGCGAAGCGCTCAAGGTTGTGGGCGACCCACAGAAGCCAGTTGGCGCGCTCGATGGTCTTTGGGTCCTGGATGACGAAGGTCATCAGTTCGCGGTAGACCTGGTTATAAAGCGCGTCCACTTCATCGTCCTCGACGGGGATCGTTTTGGCGGTTTCCACATCGCTGTTGACGAAGGCGGAGAGGGCGCGATGGAGCATGTCCACGCCTTTCTGTGCCATGCGCGGGACGTCGATCAGCGGTTTGAGCAGGGGAGTATCGCCCATGCGGATGTTGATGTTGGCAATACCCTTGGCGTAATCGCCCATGCGTTCCAGTTCGGAGACGATCTCCAGGGTGGATGCCAGGAGGCGCAGGTCGCGCGCCATGGGTTGTTGTGTGGCGATCAGCACCATCAGTTTGTTCTCGATTTCAAAACGTTTCTTGTTGATCTCCTGGTCTTCTGCGAAGATTTTCTCGGAGGCTTTGATATCGCGCTTTTTCAGCGCTTCGACAGAATCAAGGACTGCCTGCTCGACCATACTGCCGAGTACAAGCACATCATCCTTGACCTGCTGAATTTCCGATTCAAAAGTTTTACGAAGCATGAGCCCTCGTTTCCATTCTGGTTGTCGTATTATATCCCTGATTGTTAGCCAAAACGTCCGGTGACGTAATCTTCGGTTCGTTTGTCCTTCGGGGTGGTGAAGATCGCATTGGTCTTGTCATATTCGATGACCGTGCCGGAGCGTTCACCTTCCCTGGAAAGCATCATCATGGCGGTGTAATCGGAAGCGCGGGCGGCCTGCTGCATGTTGTGCGTCACGATGACGATGGTGTAGTCCTTTTTCAGTTCCTGCATCAGTTCTTCGATTTTGAGCGTGGCAATCGGGTCGAGGGCGGAGGCGGGTTCATCCATCAGGATGACCTGCGGTTCGACGGCGATGGCGCGCGCGATGCACAGCCGCTGCTGCTGACCGCCCGAAAGCGCCAGCGCCGATTTTTTGAGGTTGTCTTTCACTTCATCCCACAGCGCGGCTTGACGCAGGGAGCGCTCCACCAGTTCATCCATGTTGTCTTTGTAGCCGTTGATGCGCGGACCGTATGCCACGTTCTCGTAAATGGACTTGGGGAAGGGATTCGGCTTTTGGAACACCATGCCGACATGGCGGCGCACTTCCACAGGGTTGACCTTCGGGTCGTAGATGTTCTGCCCGTAGAACAGCGCTTCGCCTTCCACGCGGGCGGTGGGAACAAGGTCGTTCATGCGGTTGAAGCAACGCAGGAAGGTGGACTTGCCGCAGCCCGACGGACCGATGATGGATGTAATCTGCCGCGCGGGAATCTCCAGCGAGATGTTTTCTAGCGCGCGGAAACTGCCGTAATAGACGTTGAGGTTTTTGACGGAGAGAGCGATTTCGTGAGTTTTGTGCATGAAGTTACCTTTGGGACCTCACCCCTGACCCCTCTCCCATGGGGAGAGGGGAAACTCCCTTCCCCCTTTGGGGGAAGGGCTGGGGATGAGGGAAGCATCTACCATCGAATTTGCAATCTGTTTCGTAACACAATCGCCAGCGCGTTCATGCTCAGCAAAACAGCCAGCAAAACGATGATACCTGCCGCCGCTAACTGCTGAAATTCCGCTTTGGGCAGCGAAACCCAGTTGAAGATTTGAATCGGCAGGACGGTGAACAAATCCAGCGGACCTTTGAGATCGAAGCGGATGTAGGTCAGCGCGCCGATGGTGATGAGCGGAGCGGTCTCGCCGATGGCGCGCGACATGGCAAGGATAGTGCCTGTGAGAATGCCCGGCATGGCATACGGCAGGACGTGATGCTGCACCGTCTGCCATTTGGTTGCGCCCAGCGCCAGCGAGGCATGACGCACCGACTGCGGCACGGCGCGAATCGCCTCGCGCCCTGAGACGATGAGGATGGGCAGCACAAGCAGCGCCATGGTCATCGAACCTGCCAGCACGCTGCGTCCCAATTCCAACCCGCGCACGAACAAGCCCAGCCCCAGCAAGCCGTAAATGATGGACGGCACGCCCGCCAGGTTGGAGATGTTGATTTCAATGAAGCGCGTGAACCAGTTATCGCTGGCATATTCTTCGAGGTAAATCGCCGCGCCCACGCCGATGGGAAACGCCACCAGCGCGGTCAAGCCAATCATCCACAACGAGCCTTGCAGGGCGGAGCGCAGCCCCGATTTTTCGGGAAAGCGCGAGGGAAATTCGGTGAAGAATTCGGGGCGCAGCCATTTGTAGCCGTCCAGGATGATGTCGAGCAGTAGCACAGAGAGCAGGAACAAGCCGAGGGTCACGGCGGCGAGGCTGAGGAGTTGGAAAAGGCGTCCGAAGCGCAGACGCAGGCTGAGGCGGGGGGCGAAGCGTCCGTCTTCGTCCGTAAAAAATCCGTTCATTCGTACACCTCCCGATAGCGGCGCGTGATCCAATTGCTGAATAAATTCATTACGAGCGTCATCAAAAACAACAACATGCCTACTGCAAAGATGGTCTTGTAGGCGATGCTTTGCTGGGGCGTGTCGCCCAGGCTGACCTGGACGATGTAGGCGGTCATGGTTTCGATGGATTGGAGCGGGTTGAGGGTGAGTTTGGGCTGCTGCCCCGCGGCGATGGCGACGATCATCGTCTCACCGATGGCGCGTGAGACAGCCAGGATGAACGCCGCCGAGATGCCCGAAAGTGCGGCGGGGACGACGGTTCTTAGTGTGACCTCGAGCCGGGTCGCGCCAAGCGCATACGCCGCCTCTCGCAGTGACCCCGGCACGGCAGACATGGCGTCTTCGGAGAGCGAGGCGACGAGGGGGAGAATCATGAAGCCCATCACAATGCTGGCGCTCAATCCGTTGAAGGCTTGGGTTTCGGGCCAGATTTTTTGAAGCAAGGGCGTGATGAATGTGAGCGCGAAATAACCATAGACGACGGTCGGCACGCCTGCCAATACTTCGAGCAGGGGCTTGAGGATTTTGCGGGCGCGGTCGCTTGCGTATTCGCTGAGGTAGATGGCGGAAAGCAGACCGAGCGGCAGGGCGATGAACATGGCGCCTGCGGCGACGAGAATCGTGCCGTTCACCAGCGGCAGGACGCCGAATTTTTTGGAGGCAAAGAGCGGCGTCCAGCGCGTTTCGGTGAAGAACTCAATGATGGAGACTTCCTGAAAGAACAGGATGGTCTCCTGGAGCAAAACGGCGATGATGCCCAGCGTGGTGAGGATGGACACGGCGGCAAAAAGCAGCAGCACGGCGCGAATGATTTTTTCGCGGCGGTCATGGTCTGCGCGTCCGCGTAACAGGACAGCGTTGGTGACGAGTTTACTTTCTTGCATGGAGCTCCTTTTTACAGGCGGTGAGGGTTGGCAGGGCAAACCTGCCAACCCTCATTATGCCATAGGACGATTCAATTGTCGCTTACTTTTCTTTGGCCAACAGGTCGGTGAGCGAAACGCCAACGGTGGAGCCGAGACCTTCGAAAATGGAGCCGGTAATGCGGGCGTCGTAACGCTTCTGTGCCAGGGCGTAGATCTCATCCGTCAGCGGGATGTAGCCCACTTCGGCGGAAAGCGTGCCCGCGTTCTTCAGGTAGAACTCGATGAAGGCGCTGATTTCGTCCTTCTGGTCAATGCGCTCGCGGTTGACGTAGATGAAGAGCGGGCGGGAGAGCGGCTGGTAGGTTCCGCTGGCAACGGTTTCGGCATTCGGTTCGACGCAGTTGCCATCGCCGTTGTCAATCGCCACCAGTTTCAACTTGTCGGCGTTCTCTTCGTAATAGGCAAGACCGAAGAAGCCGAGCGCGTTCGGGTCGCCGGCGATGCCCTGCACGAGGACGTTATCGTCTTCGCTGGGGAGGAAATCGCCGCGGCTGGCGCCTTCTTCGCCGACGATAGCCTGAGTGAAGTAGTCATACGTGCCAGAGTCCGTCCCTGCGCCGTAGAGAGCGAGCGGGCGGTCGGGGAAGCCCTCGCGCACCTGATTCCAGTTGGTGATCACACCTTCGGCTTCGGGCGACCAGATTTTCTTGAGTTCCTCCACCGTCAGGCAGGAAACGAAGTCGTTTTGCGGGTTGACCAGCACAGCCAGACCGTCGAAGGCGACCGGCAGTTCAATGTATTCAATATTGTTTGCAGCGCAGGTCTCCGTTTCGGATTCTTTGATGGGGCGGGAGGCGTCCGAGATATCGGTTTCGCCATTGCAGAATTTCTTGAACCCGCCGCCCGTGCCGGAAATGCCGACCGGTACGCGCACTTCGGGATACTCCGCCTGGAATTCTTCCGCCACCGCGGCCGTGATGGGCGCGACGGTGCTGGAGCCGTCCACCAGGATGGTGCCTTCGACGGGACCGGTCTGTTCTACAGGAACTTCAACGATCTGGGTCTGCACCACGGTCACCGTTTCGGGCGTGGCGGGCGCGCCGCAGGCGGCAAGCAGGAGGCTCGCTGCGACAAACACGAACAACAGGGAACGAACTGATTTGGTCATTTCTTGTCTCCTTTTAGTTTTATACTCCGCCAAGGATACCAACCCACGTTTAAAGGCAATGGAAGGGTGGGTTAACAACTGGTAAACATTTCGACCGCCGCCAGCCGCGTCGCCTGATTTGCATCCCCTGCTTGGTCCCCGAGGATCGTTTAAATTGACTGGCTTGCCCGGCTGTGGTATTATGCCGCTACAATTCAACAGCCCCTAACGGCAACTCTTATCCAGAGAGGCGGAGGGACCGGCCCGACGAAGCCTCGACAACCTTCCAGCGAGCAATCGCAGGGAAAGGTGCCAATTCCGGCAGAGGACGATCCGAATGGATTGTCAATGTTCTGGGAGATGAGAGGGCAGCCGCGTACTTCGCAAATTGCCCTTTCACGAACCGGAGGGGCAATTTCATTTTACTAAGGAGACCCAATCCCAATGAGTACGACCTTCATGACATCGCCCAAATTGATGTTCACATCCGAGTCTGTGACGGAAGGCCACCCCGACAAGCTCTGCGATCAGATCTCGGACGCAGTGCTGGATGCCTGCCTCGAGCAGGATCCCCGCTCGCGCGTGGCCTGCGAGACGGCCGCCAAGACCGGCTATGTGATGCTGCTGGGCGAGATCACCACCAACGCCGTGTTCAATTACGACGACCTGGCCCGCAAGGTCATCAACGAGATCGGATACGATTCGAGCGAGAAGGGCCTGGACGGCAACTCGTGCGGCGTGCTGGTGGCCATCGCCAAACAATCCAGCGACATTGCCATGGGCGTGGATCACGCGCTCGAATCGCGCGGCCACGAAGTGACCGACGAGGAGGTGGAAACCATCGGCGCGGGCGACCAGGGCATGATGTTCGGCTATGCCTGCAACGAGACCCCCACCCTCCTGCCCATGCCCATCTACCTGGCGCACAAACTCACGCGGCGCTTGAGCGAGGCGCGCAAGCGCGGCGAACTTCCCTGGCTGAGGCCCGATGGCAAGAGCCAGGTGACGGTGGAATATTCGCACGGGAAACCGAAGCGGATTGACACGGTACTCATCTCCACCCAGCATTCCCCCGATATTTCGCATGCCGACATCCGCGAACAGGTGACCGAACACATCATCCTGCCGAGCATGCCCGACGGCATGGTGGATAAGGACCTCAAGATCTTCGTCAACCCCACCGGGCGTTTCGTCATCGGCGGACCGCAGGGCGACGCGGGCGTGACCGGGCGCAAGATCATCGTGGATACCTACGGCGGCATGGGCCGTCACGGCGGCGGCGCGTTCAGCGGCAAAGACCCGACGAAAGTGGACCGCTCCGCCGCGTACGCGGCGCGCTACGCGGCCAAGAACGTGGTGGCCGCAGGCATTGCGGACCGCGTCGAGATCCAGGTGGCGTACGCCATCGGCGTGGCGCACCCGCTCTCGGTCAACGTGGAAACGTTCGGCACGGGCAAGATCGCGGACGAGAAGATCGCCGCGCTGATCAACGAGCACTTCGACCTGCGCCCCGGCGCCATCATCCGCGATCTCGGCCTGCGCAAGCCCATCTATCGCAAGACGGCCGCCTACGGCCACTTCGGCCGCGACGATATCGAGTTCCCGTGGGAACGCACCGACAAGGCCGCCGCGCTGAAGAAAGCCGCGGCGCTATAACCGGCACGGAACAATTGGGCGGCCCTTCGAGGCCGCCCGATTGTATGCAAGCCTCGAAGCGGAAGCCCTGTTTTTTCTGGATGTCCGAACCTCGGAAGTGGTTTATTGCAATCCCCCCTCCTTTTTGCTACAATCGGGCTGGTTTTCGAAATCTTTTCAACCACGAGGAGGAGAAATGCCTGAAAACACGTGTTGTGTTTGCGGCAAGCCGGGCGTGCACGCCATCGGCTCGCGGTGGTTCTGTGAGGAGCATTACAAAACAGCCACACACGAGCGGCGAAGCGCGTTCGGCTCTGTACTGGGCCTGATCGTGGCCCTGGTCATCTTTGTCGGAGTTGTGTACGGGTTGGACGCCGCGCTCCAACCGGTCTTCACGGCTTCGACGTTGCTTTTTACGGGCGTCGTGCTGGCGCTCGTACCGGCGGTCGTCTGGCTGGCGTTCTTCTATCAGCAGGATCGCCTCGAGCCGGAGCCGAAAGGTCACCTGTTCAGCGTGTTCGCGCTGGGCGCGTTGCTGGCCGGGGCGGTCGGCGTTCCGCTGGTGGAGGACGTATTCGACGTCTCGAACTGGCTGTATGCCGACACCATGACAACCATCCTGGGCGGAATCCTCGTCGTCGGTTTCGTGCAGGAGTTCCTGAAATATGCCGCGGTGCGCTACAGCGTCTACCACTCCAGCGAATTCGACGAAGCCACCGACGGCGTGGTCTACGCCACGGCCGCGGGCCTCGGTTACGCTACCGTCCTGAACGTCAGGTTCGTGGTGGACAACGGCGGCGTGGACCTGGGCGCGGCTGTCATCTACATGGCGGTCGTCGCCATGGCGCAGGCCAGTTTCGCGGGCATCACCGGTTACTTCCTCGGCCGCGCCAAATTCGAGAGCGAGCCGTTGTGGTGGATGCCGCTCGGCCTCACCCTGTCAGCCGCCGCGAACGGCCTGTTTACGTGGGCGCGCGGCGAGGTCACGCACGGAGGCGGCACGTTATCCAGCGGGCCCAATCCCTGGCTTGGTCTCGTCCTGGCCGGCGCGGTGGCGGTCGTCACGCTCGGCGTCATCCTGGCGCTGGTGCGCCGCAACATCAAGTCCGCGCTGGCGGCGAAATAGGAGGCGGACATGAACATCAAAGCATCTCTCGGCGACCGTTACGCCGAATGGGCTGTCGTTATCATCACGGTCATTGCCCTGATCGCGGGCTGGTTCGTGATGGGCGGCGTGACCGGCCGCACGGTCGCGTTTGAAGCGGACGGCGTTTCCGCCGCGGCCCCGGCCGGCTGGAAGGAATCGACGCCTGCCGAGGGCGAACTGTTGAACGTCCACGAACTTGGATCGGCGGGGTATGAGACAACTTACATCATCTCGAAACTTCCCGTGCCGCAGGACGGCGGGGCCGGCACCATCGCCTCGCTCCTGACCCTGGAACGCGCCACCGCGTTGACGGGTTACCGCGTCCTCGGCCAGCGCGAGGTGACCATGAACGGCCGCGAGGCGCTCGAAGTCTCCTATGTCTATATCGAATCCAATCCCGACCTGACCAACGCGGAGATTCCCGCCGTGGTGCGCGGGCTGGACTACATCTTCGTCAGCGACGGGAGCGCGGTCATCGCCACCTATCACGCCGACCAGTCCGATTATGAGGGCGGGCTGGACCGCTTTTATCGTTTCGTGGAATCGATCAGGTTCTAGGAGGCAGACATGTACAATCGCAAACTAAACCGCCTCTGGATCGCCATTCTTGCTTTATCGCTGGCCGCGCTGGCCTGTCAGGGCGGCGGTGGAGGGCCGCAGCCTGTGGACGTCCAGCCGACGCCCACAACCACGACAACCCAGCCCACGAACACAGGCCAGGGCGCCAGCCGTTCCACGCTGGTACATGCCACCGTGCAAATCTACGGCGCCGAGGAGAACAACGGCGACCTGTTCCCAATCTACGTCGGCTCCGGCACGATCATCTCGCCCACCGGCATGATTCTGACCAACGCGCATGTCGGCAAGCCGTCTACGCAGGGTGACCCGGACCCGGACGCGCTGATTATCGGCCTGGTCCAGTCCGAGGACGCCCCGCCGGTATATTCCTACCTGGCAGAGGTGCTGGCCGCGGACGGTTATCTCGACCTGGCCGTATTGCAGATCGCGTCCACGCTCGACGGCGCGGCCGTGAATCCGAACGATCTGAACCTGCCCTTCGTGCCGCTGGGAAATTCGGACGACGTTCACGTGGGCGACCACATCAACATTCTGGGCTTCCCGCTCATCGGCGGCGATACCATCACCTACACCGACGGCAACGTCTCCGGCTTCTCCGCGGAGGATCAAATTGGCGACCGCGCCTGGATCAAGACCGACGCGACCATTTCGGGCGGCAACTCGGGCGGCCTCGCCGCCAACGACGACGGCTTCATTATCGGCGTGCCGACCATCGCCTCGTCGGGCGCGGCCAATGTCGAGATGACCGACTGCCGCGTCGTCCAGGATACGAACGGCGACGGCGTGCTCACGAACGAGGATACCTGCATTCCCATCGGCGGTTTTATCAACGCCTTGCGTCCCGTCAATCTGGCTCTGCCGCTGATTAACGCGGCCCGGTCCGGGATCGCGTACAACAGCCCGTATGGGGGCCCGGCCGCCTCGTCCAGCGGATCGGGGCAGGAGACCTTCGGCCCGGTCAGCTGGTTCGAGACCGAACGCGACTGCACGACCGGCGACCGGGTTAGTTCCTACCCGTCCGGCATCCCCGCGGTGACGGCCGCCTTCGATTTCAGCGGCATGACCGACGGTCAGGGCTGGGGCTCCATCTGGTATGTGGATGGCGAGGTCGTCTACCAAAGCAACGAGAATTGGGACGGCGGCGCGGACGGCAATTACTCGTACTGCCTCTACACGAGTGAAGGCACCCTTCCCGACGGGCAGTACCTTGTGGAGTTTTATGCAGGCGACGGGTCCAGCCCGCTTACGACGGGTCAGGTGGTTGTTGGCACAGGCGGGACGGTTCAGCCTACGCCCGCGGCTTCGAACACGGTCACACTGTACGGCGTGGTCTACGATGCGGATACCAACGCCCTCCTGGCGGGCGCGGAGGTCTATGTGCTGAAACCGGGCGTGACGTTCGAGGAATGGGAAAGCGCCAACTACCGCGACGAAGACATCTATGCCTTCACCAAATCGGACGCCAATGGCAACTACAGCATCACAGGCCTGGAGCGCAATAAGTCTTATGTGATTGTGGTCTACCTGAAAGGTTACAAGATCACGATTTACGAAGAAACAGTCTTTACCGATCAGGACCCCGCGCAGTTCAACGGCGACCTGTGGCTGGGCAAGTAACAGCAAAAAAGAGTGCGGACTCAACGTCCGCACTCTTTTTACTCCTTCTCGCCGCTGACTTTCTTCCACGCCTTCTTCATGTTCAGCGCGTCCTCCTCCATGATAGGACTTTCGCACAGGATTCGCCCGGCGCAGCGGAAATCCTTCAAGGCTTTGAAGAGCGCCTTCAAATTCAAGTCCGCCTCCGCCAAGGGCAGATGATTCTTTTCGCCCTTCGGGCCGTATTCGATTCCCGATAGATGAATATGCAGGCGTTTCAGCGAATCCGCGCCCAGAGTCTTTCCATAGACTTCGAGATAACGCGACCACTCGTCGTACGTGTTCATCGTCCCATCGCCGGGACGCGCGTGCAGATGCGCGAAATCGAGGCAGGGCTGGACCTGCGGCATGGCCGCGCTCATCGCCAGCGTATCCTCGAACGAGCCCAGCATGGCCGATTTGCCCATCGTCTCGGGCCGCAACGTGACCGGGTTGCCCGCCTTCTGCAACTCCTCCACACAGCCGCGCAAACGCGGCAGGGCCACTTTCAAGACCTCAGCCGGGTCGTTGCCGAAGTAGGAGCCCGGATGAAAGATGATGTCGGTTGCGCCGGCCAGGTTGCCGTAGTGCGCCGCGTCCATCAACCGCTTGCGCGATTTGGGCCACTCTTCATCGGTCGCATTCAAATTGATGAAATACGGCGCGTGGACGCTCAACGCCACTCCCTGCTCCACACCCGCAGCCTTGATGGCGGCGCAGGTTGCCTCGGTCACGCGGACGGACTGCACCCATCCCAGTTCGAGCGCGTCCAGCCCGATGGACCTGCTGAATTCGATCGCGCCGACCGAGCCGCCGGGCTTTTTGGGCGTCTTGATCGGCGAACCGACCGTTCCGAATGAAAACGATAAAGTCATGGGTGCTCCTTTCGTTCAAGTGACTGTCACTTGAACAAGCCAATGAGTTTTACCCACAACGGCGGTCCCAGAATCAACAGGCCGATCAAAGCGGCGGCCAGCGCGGCAATCAACACCGCGCCCGCGCCCACGTCCTTGCCCACTTTGGCAAGCGGGTGATGCATCGGGCTTGCCAAATCCACCACGGCCTCGATGGCTGTGTTGACGAACTCGGCCATGAAAACCATCGCGATGGTGATGACCAGCACGGCCCAGTCGCGCGGCGGCAATCCCAGCCAGAGGCCGACGAGGAAGACGAGCGTGGCGACCACCGCGTGCACCCAGGCGTTCTGCTGGGTCTTGAGCACGTACCACCAGCCGCGGAAGGCGTGACCGAACGCATACCAGCGCGAGACGATGAAATGCCAGAGTTTATTCATGGATTCTGATTCCCGACAATCCGAGCCGCGCCAGGACTTCGGCCTGCGCGGCCCACATTCGTTTTTTCTCCTCCGCCCCGGCGTGATCGTGCCCGAGCAGGTGCAAGACGCCGTGCACGGTCAGCAGTTGCAGTTCCGCTTCGAGCGGATGACCCGCGGCGCGCGCCTGCTCATCCGCGCGGGGAACGGAGATGAGGATGTCGCCCAGATAACGCGCGCCCGTCTCGGGGTCCGTTTCGGAGGCGGGAAAGGAGAGCACGTCGGTGGGCGCATCCACGTTCAGATAGTCGCGGTTGAGAGTCTGCAACTGCGCGTCGTCGGTGAGCAGGATGGTCAGGTCGCCGTCCGCAGACTGGTGTTCGAGCGCGAGGCGGGCGGCGCGTTCGAGCAGGGAGGCGGCGCCGGGCGGCAAAGGGGCTTCAGAGTTGGCTTCGACGAAGATCATGTTTCTTTTTTCTTGAGCGGAACGGTTTGCGGCTCTTTCGGTGTGATTGCTTTCGCGGCGGGATACTGGATGCGCGGATGGTAGGTGCCGCGCAGTGTGGTGACGAAGGATTCGGTAATGAGGGTGAGGTCGCGCAGGGTGAGGGCGGTCTGGTCGAGCTGGCCCTCCATTTGTGCGGTCTCGATCACACTGCGGACGAGGGCACGCAGGCTCTCTTCATCGGGAGGGCGTTCGGCGCGGGCGCGCGCCTCGGCGCCGTCGGCCAGCATCAGCAGGGCGGTCTCCCGCGAGCGCGGGCGCGGCCCGGGATAACGAAACAGATTGATGTCCACCTTCGACGCGTCGCCGCCGGCCTGTTCGACGGCCTGCGAATACTGGTAACGCGTGTGCATCGTGCCGTGGTGTTCGAGGATGAAATCGTCAATGCGGCGCGGCAGGCGGTGTTTGCGCGCCAGGTGGACTCCGTCCGTGACGTGGCGGATGATGGTCTCGGCCACTTCGAGCGGATCGAGGTCGTTGTGCGTATCCACCTGACCCGGAGCCTGGTTCTCGATAAAGAAGGAGGGGTTTTTGGCCTTGCCCACGTCGTGGAACAGCGCGCCGACGCGCGTCAGCAGCGGGTCGGCGCCGATATTTTCCGCGGCCTGCTCGGCCAGGTTGGCGACCTGCAGGCTGTGCTGGTAGGTGCCGGGCGCGTTGCGCAAAAAGTATTGCAGGAGGGGAAAATCGGGGCGTGAGATTTCGAGCAATTGCAGGGCGGTCGTCAGACCGAGCGCCTGAGCGAGGAAGTATTGCCCCAGCAGGGCGAGGCTGGAGGAGGCCAGTCCATTGAACAGCGCGGCCGCCAGAAGCGTGAACGTGCCGACCAAATCGGTGGAGGTGAACGGCAGGCGGAAGGCGAGGATGGCGGCCATGCCCGCCAGCGCCACGGCCAGTCCCGCGGTGACGAAGGACCAGAAGCGCCGCGCCGGGCCCAGCGTGAGCACGCCGCACAGCGAAGCCATCAAGTAATAGGGAGTCAGGTCCGCGCTCAGGCCGTATGCGGCCAGCACACACACGGCCAGCGAAACCACCAGCCCGGCTTCGATGCCGAACAGGGCGGTGAGCAGGAGTCCGACCGCGGGTAATGGATAGAGATACGGCACGACCACGCGCCCGGGAATCGCAAGCCGCGCCCCGAGTAAAAAGACGATGAAGACAACCGCCACGACCAACAGACTGCGCGAGTCGTACAGAAAGCCGAGCCGTTTGCGGCGGAAGAAATACAGACTGACAAAAGCAACCGAGAGCAACGTCAGCGAACCCGCGCCGAGGTAATCCTGCGGGCCCGGCTCGGTCTGTATCAGGCCGAATTTCTCGAGCGCCTCGATGTCCGCTTCGCTGATCACCTCCCCGGCGCGGACGATGATCTCGCCCGCCTTGAAGGATTGCGAAACGGGCGCGATCTGTTCGCGGGCGGCGTCCCGCGCGGCCTCGGTCTGTTCGGCGTTGTAGAGGCTGTTGGGCACGATGAAGGCGGAGACCAATTCGGCAACGAGCGCGGCCTGCTCCTCGGTGAGCGAGAGGCTGACGCGTGCGGTCACACCTCCGCGCACGGATTCGATATTGTCCTCGCGGATGGCGCCGCGCATGACCTGTTCGAGCACGTTGAGTGCCTCGGCTTCGATCTGTTCCCAGCGGGTGGGGCTGAAGGCGAGGATCTGCTGAATCGCTTCGGGAGTCAGGCTGAGGTCTGAGAGGGAGGCAAGCGCGGCGGTCTTTTGCTCACGGGTGGTTTCTGGATCGTCGCGAATGTTGGCAACGGACCGAAGGGCCGCGCGCAGTCTATCCACCTGACGGCGCGAGATGGAAAGGTCGGGCGGCGCGTAAACGGGCGGGACATTGTTGGCCGCCAGTTCACGGCGTTGTTCGGTGAGGACTGCGCTTTCGAATGTGAGGTCGGTGGGGGCCTGCAGGTCGCGGGGTGCAACGTCTCCGGCTTCGAGCGGCAGGGCGGCCGGGCGCAGGGACACGGGCAGGGCCAGGGCGGCGAAGGCCACCACGCTGACGGCCGCGAGCAGGAGGATGCGAAGCGTGAAGAGACGCGCCGAAGAACGCGGCGCGGGGACGGCGTCCACGGTTACTTCAGTTGCTCCCGCACCGCCGCGCTGACAGCGTCGCCGGGGGCGCGTCCCGCCACCTTCGCCATGACGACCTTCATCACCTTGCCCATGTCGGAAGGCGAGGAGGCGCCTGTCTCGGCAATGGCGGCTTTGACCAGGTCGCGCAGTTCGTCGGCGGGCATGGCGGCGGGCAGGAAGGTTTCGAGCACGGCGACCTCGGCTTCATTGGCAGAGACGAGGTCGGCGCGCTCCGCTTTCTTGGCTTCTTCGATGGCCTCGCGGCGGTTCTTGATCTCTTTTTGAATAATCCCCATCACGGCCGCGTCGTCGAGTGTCGTCTGTCTGTCCACTTCGGCCTGTTTAATGGCCGCCAGCACCATCCGCACGGTGACCTTGCGGACGGCGTCGTTGGCCTTCATGGCTTCTTTCATGGCTTCGGTCAATCTCGTTTTGATGTCCATGCCCATCATTATACTAGAGGAGGAGGGAATGGAAATTCCGCTCAGCCACTGCATGCCGCGAAGCGGCAGTCCCACACGTCAGGCCGCTCGCCCCGCGGAGCGAAGCGGAGACGGGATGTATGCCTTGTTAGCCGGCTTTCCATTGAGGTTACACTGTGGCCTTTCGGCGTGCCGCGTAGTACTCGGCTTTCTCGTCGTTATTGAGCGCTTTATAAAGAAGTTCAAGTTCTTCAAAGACGTAGGGATCAGGCTCTCCTGCTTCGTCACATTCTCTTTCGAGGCGTAATTGAATCTCGATTGCTTCGTTTAGTTGACCCAGCGCGCGTAGTGTCCAAGCGATCATCCAATGTGCAATTCGGATTGACTGCGGATTTCCGCTCCGCTCATGTGCGGCGAGTGCAAGTTTGAATTCTAAGAGTGCATCTTCATAGTGTCCGAGAAGATGAAGTGCATATCCAGTATTGTTGTGGAGAGAACCTTCCCACTTCTTTGCGTCCTGCTGTGAAGAGGATTGCATGAGTGCCATAGCCTTACGATTCCACTCAATCTGTTCTTCGGGTGCTGTATCTACGAAGGTCATCATATGAAGAGCGTCAATAGCCAGACTGTCGAGTTTTCCGTCTTGTGCGAGTTCGTAAGCACGCATGTAAGCGGAACGAGCCAGTTCTCTAACTTCGATTGTCTGTGACTCTGGAGGATGGGTGGCGGAGGAGTAAGTTCGCCCCAGCTCAAGATAGTATCGAACCTTCGTTTCAACGTTGGCGTTCTGAATCTGTGGCTCGATGTCGGAAAGGATTTGCTGGGCTTGGGAGAAGTTGCGTCGGATTCCATATGTTCGAGCAATTTGGGTTTGAAGTAATAAGGCATCATCAGCAGACGCATTGGAAAGCGCAGAGCGAAAGCGCTCTTCGCTTAACTCGGGGTTGTTGAAATCCCAAAGTGTAGAAATATCAATTGTCATGAAACATCTCCCAGATAGTTGTTCGGTAAATAAGATTATGACTGAGTTTGACGACTGACGGCTTGCGGTAGTGGTTTGCGGGCGGGCTGGAATAATGCCTGAGAGCAGAAAAAGCCCTAAGCCAGAAAAATGCTTGTAAATCGCGCAGACTCCCACACGTCAGGCCGCTCGCCCCGCGGAGCGAAGCGGAGACGGGATGTACACCTTGTTGGCCCGCTTTCTATTTTACTCATAACTTGAACTTCTGAATAACTTTATCATAAGATTCTTTGTCGGATAAAACCAACAAGGTGTCATTCTCTTGCAAAACTGTTCCGCCACTCGGTAGTATAAAATCGTTATCTCTGGCAATGAGAATTACTAGAAAATCATCAGGGAGTCCTAATTCAAAAATGGCTTTTCCATTCATGCCAGACTCTATCGGTATGGGCAGTTCTTTTAGTTCACTTTTCAATCCGCCCATTGGGACATATTCTATTGGGTAAACCCTTTTCGGTATTATCGGCGTGTCAACTGTTAGCCATTTAGCCATGCGTGGCAATGAAGTTCCTTGTAATAGAACAGATGCCAAAACAACGAAAAAGACCACATTGAAGATTAAATTTGCTTGCTGAAGTTGGGCAAGTAACGGAAATGTTGCCAAGATAATTGGGGCTGCGCCGCGCAAACCAACCCAAGAAACGAAAGCCTTTTCTCGCCAATTTAATACGCTTGGCAATAGGCTTATAAAAACACTAATCGGGCGAGCAACAAACATCAAACACCCTGCAACTAGAAAGCCGACGCCCATTATTGGCACAAGACGCGACGGAAAAACTAACAAGCCTAACGTGAGAAACATCGTTATTTGCATAATCCATGCTAACCCATCATGGAAACGCAAAAGGCTCTTCTGATGCAAGAAATCTTGTCGCCCTAAAACAATACCTGCCAGATAAACTGCTAAGAATCCGCTACCGCGAATTACATCTGTCAAGCCAAACGTAAGAAATACTAACGATAAGGTCAGGACGGGATAAAGACCTTCATACCCTAACTTTAAGCGATTTATCAGCAACAACATCACTTTCCCCATCCCATACCCAATCACCGCACCAACAAGCATTTGTTGAACAAACAGTCCAACGAGGTTCAGTAAAGATAAATTTGGTATTGTTATTAACTGTATCAAACCAATGGTAAGAAATATTGCCGTAGGGTCATTGCTGCCAGACTCTAATTCCAGCAATGGCTTGAGTCTCCCCTTGAGGCTGATACCTTTTGAACGCAAGACCGAAAATACCGCGGCCGCGTCTGTGGATGAAACTATCGAGCCAAGTAGTAAACCTTCAAGAAAAGAAAGACCAAGAAGCGCGCTTGCAAAAAGACCAACCACAATTGCGGTAATGAAAACTCCCAAAGTGGAGAGGAGTAAACCTTCTTTTACAACGGGACGAACTTCATTCCATTCTGTGCCAAGTCCGCCTGAAAATAGAATTAGGATTAATGCAATAATGCCAACGAATTGAGCAAGCGCGGGGTCATCAAAATAGATTCCACCAAACCCATCTGACCCAGCCAGCATTCCCAAGAATAGAAAAAGCAAGAGGGCAGGAATGCCAAATCGGTCAGAGATTTTGCTAACAAGAACGCTTATTAGCAATAAAATGGAAGCGCCAATCAAGACATATACATTCATTAGACTGTAAAAATATGAGCAGTGATAGTTAATGCAAGGGGCGGGCTAACGGCTGGCGTTACTTGCTGGCGGGGAGCATACCCGCTGGGTTGAGATTGTCGAAACTCGCCGGGTTGAGCTTGTCGAAACCCGCCTGTCCGCTGCACGCTGTGTTAGCCGGCGTTCGTTAACGAAGTTTGTCTCTCTGCCGCTGAATAATCTTCATGACTATTATAACGACAATCCCTAACAACCCGCCGATTAAACTGCTATTACAGGTAATCCCTAACTCTGGTAAAAAACCAAAAGAATAATGCCAAGTCCAAATACTCCCGTCATCCATGAGTGCAAATTGAGTACGTACAGTTGCCCATTCAAAAGTTGCGGCTTCAACACATGAAACAACTTTTCGAGGTGGTGCGCTTGCTTTTGGTGGCAAATCCAAACAAGGATCCATGTAAACTAATTCAGAAGAGGCGACTTTGCGCCACTCTGCGTTTTCTTGCGAGCAACACTGATACAGTGAGCCTGAGTTTGTTTCGACTCGCACTAAGATACGACCACGATCACCGAATTCATAGCCTAAGAGACGCACAATAGGTTCAGGTGGACTGCCCAAAGACTGCCAGCTTGTGAACACGCCATCGCGCATCTGTTGAACAATCGGGGGCGATATGATAATGCCAATGATTAGCCCTACTGTAAGAAACGCCAAAAACATCGCAGTTGATTTCATGGCAATACTCTTGAGAAATATGACTATTTGGTGACCCAATTAATTTACTCAGCCGCCCAACGGCTTGCGTTACCTGCGTGTGGGCGGGACTTGGCAGGGAAAACTCCGAGCGTAGAAAAAGCCCAAAGGGGCAGACTCCCTTCAGGCGGGGAGCATACCCGCCTGTCCGCTGCACGCTTTGTTAGGCGCACTCGCGGAACGCAAGACTCAACGGCGGATAAAAGACGACTCGCCCAAACTGACAAAATTATTGCACGCATCTTTGCCTTTAGCAAGAACCAAAAGAACTGCGTTAGATGCCTGACCAGAAAAACAAGAGAATTGTTGAAAGTGTGTAGAGCAAACCAAAATACAAAAGCAAATTCTTGACAAAAAAGAATTTGCGAATTCCCTTTGAATACTTCTGCCACTCAAATTGAAGCGGAACTAAAATATGATGATCAGACTCTATTTTTTCAAGTTGCTTTCTGAGGAACCCGCTCCAATCACTATACTGCCTGTAAATTAAATAAGCAAACCAGTAGATAACAACCGCCGCAATTCTTTGAAATGTGCCTGCAATTGGAGGATTAAGATTTTGGCTTTGCAAAGAGAAACCAAAAATAGCGAAACTGATTGTAAAAAAGAAAGTAATGACACTCCAACGTTGTTTGACGGATTCCTGTTGCTGTTCCCAAATTTTTAGATAAACATCGTTGATATTTGTTTTATCTGCAATTGCTTCTTTCTTTACGTTAGCCATAATTTCATTTCCTGTTTTCAGAACTTGATGGCATGGCTCTTGTGCGCCCAACTATGTATTAGACGGCAACCGTCTGTATAACTGACTATGGGCGGCTACTCGCCGTCTAATTGCCTAATTCAATCAGGACGTTCCCCTGAAGGGGACGATGTAGGCGGCAAAAGATTAACGCTCAAAAATATTATAGCATCCCTGTCAACCCCTGCCCTGCTCGATGCGCCTGAGCGCCAGCGCGCGATACTCCTCATTCACCTCATACCCCACAAAATGCCGCCTGCACTTCAGCGCGGCCAGCGCGGTCTGCCCCGAGCCCATGAACGGGTCGAGCACCACCTCATCTGAGAATGTGTACAACTGGATCAGCCGATACGGCAACTCGACCGGGAACGGCGCGGGGTGTCCCACCTTTTTGGCCGACTCGGTCCCAAACTGCCAGACGGACTTGGTGAACTCGAGGAACTCGTCGCGCGAGATCGTGTCCTCGCGGGACCCGATCTTGTCGCGGCGGAAGCCGCCTTTGGAGAACACGAGGATGTATTCGTGCACGTCGCGCAGGGTGGGGTTGCTGGCCGACTGCCACGAGCCCCACGCCGTGGAATTGCTGGCGCTGGCGGCCTTGTCCCAAATGATCTCGCCGCGCATCAAAAATCCCAAATCCAGCAAATCAGCAATCATCAAAGCGTGCAATGGGATGTACGGCTTGCGGCCTAGATTCGCCACGTTGATGCAGGCGCGTCCCCCGGGCACCAGCACGCGGTAAGTCTCTGCCCACACGCGTCTGAGAAGGGACAGGTATTCTTTGAGCGAGAGGTCCTCGTCGTATTCCTTGCCCACGTTGTACGGCGGCGAGGTGACCATCAGATGCACGCAGTTATCCGGAAGTTCTGTCATCTTCTCCGACGACGAATTGAAAATCCTGTCGAGATTTTCGGGCGGAATGGGATTTTCCACGTACGCGGTCTTCTCAGCCTGCGGCTGGCCGTCGTACAGACGCGCCGAATAGAAAGCCGAGGCGTCGTGCGCCTCGCGTCCGGGCGAGCCGAAGGGACTGGTTTTGGTGGCCTTTCGCGGCATGGTTAATCTGCAATAACGATTTTTGTAAAATAACAACTAGAGCTTGTCTCAAAAATACCGACCGGCCCCGTCATTGCGAGCGAAGCGCTTGCCCTGAGCCTGTCGAAGGGAAGCAATCTCCTTGAAAACGAGGTGACCTCGTAGAATTGGGGATTGCTTCGTCGGGCTATGCCCTCCTCGCAATGACAACCGCTTATTTTTGAGATGACTTCTAGCTGACATATCATCGCGTCGAGCGGAGCGGCGCATAGCGCCACGAAGACGAGACGCAGGTCTCCATGAAACCTGCGCTCACCTGCACTGCGCCGAACGCAGCGCGGCACAAGTGTCGTCTGCGGGTCTCGATACGGTCGGAATGCCCGGCCTGCTCGACCCTCCGCTCAGCGCGAAAAGCGTTCAATGAGATCATCCGTCAATTGTACTTTGACCTGCTCGAATTCATAAACTGTCCTCTTCACCGCCGCCTCGAAGGCGTACTCGAACAGCGGGCCGCTGGCCGGCGAATCCAGATTCATGCGGGCGTGCGAGTCCGCAGCCATGCGGGGCAGGATGAGCCCCCTGAGGCCGGGCAGGAGGACGAGCGCCTCCAGCGCGTAATTCACCCTGGCAGAGCGCAGGCTTGGGCTGGAGAGCAGGCCGGGGTCAATCGCATCAATTTCGGAAGGGGGAGGAGTCGCCGCGCCGTCGAAGCGCGCCAGCCAGCGGGCGGCGTAATCCGTGTGGGCGTAGAAATCCTGCGCGGTGTGGAGCAGTCTGCCGAACGCGGCGTGCGCCGAATCGGCATCGCCGCGTTCGAGCGACGCGGCAATCGCGCCGCGCTGTTCGTCCATATAGGCATAACTTGCCTCGAAAGCATCGTTATCGAAATGGAACTCATCGTGGCCCACCAGCCCGAACAGCGAATCCTGCCCCAGGTTGGCCCGGATGATGCGCGCCAGCGCGGCGTGGCCGAAATGAGGTTCGAGGGCGCGGCGTGTGATGGCGGTATGATAAGCGGCAAGCATGGGCGGATTATACGACATGACGGCTGATATAATGGCGGCATGACCTCGTTCTACACCCGCAAAGGCGACGACGGGACGACCGGCCTGCTGGGCGAGGGACGCGTCCCGAAGACGCATCCGCGCATGGAGGCGCTGGGCGCGCTCGACGAATCCAGCGCGGCACTCGGCCTGGCGCGCGCTTCGGCGCGCGATCCCCGCTGCGGCCCGCTCGTCATCGAGATCCAGCGCGACCTGTACCGCCTGATGGCCGAAGTGGCCGCGGCGCCCGAACACGCCGGACAGTTCCACGTCATTGACGCGGCGCGCGTCGCCTGGCTCGAAGCGAAAACCGACGCGCTGGGCGATTCCGTGACCCTGCCCAGGGAGTTCATCCTGCCGGGCGACAGCACCAGCGGCGCGGCCTTCTCCCTCGCGCGCACGGTCGTCCGCCGCGCGGAGCGGCGCGTGGTCGAGTTGTTCGACTCGGGCGAGATCCAGAATCCCGAACTGCAGCGTTACCTGAACCGATTGTCCTCCCTGTGCTTCGTGCTGGAACTGATCGAAAACGAGGCGGCGGGGAAGAATACCTCCCTTGCAAAGGGTTGACAGAATCCTTATGACCGGCACCATCCTCAACATCATCACGGTCCTCATCGGCGGCGCGCTGGGCCTGTTCTTCGGGGCGCGCATCCCCGAACGGTTGAAGCAGACCGTCGTGGCGGGCATGGGCCTGTTCACCGCCGCGATGGGATTGCAGATGTTCATCAAGACCCAAAACCCGCTCATCGTGCTGGGCGCGCTGTTGATCGGTACCCTGCTGGGCGAATGGTGGCGCATCGAAGATGGACTGCGCAGCCTGGGCGCGGCGCTCGAAAAACGCTTCGCCCGCGACGATTCGGTCGAAGGCTCGGCGCGTTTCATCCGCGGATTCCTCACCACCTCCCTGCTGTTCTGCATTGGCCCCATGACCATCCTCGGCTCGATCCAGGACGGCCTGACCGGCGATTACAACCTGCTGGCGGTCAAGTCCGTGCTGGACGGGTTCGCATCGCTGGCCTTCGCCTCCACGTTGGGCGTGGGCGTGCTGTTCTCCACGCTGACCATCCTGATCTTCCAGGGCGGGCTCAGCCTGGCCGCGGCGCAGTTCGGCGCGTTCGCGGGGGGAGCGGTCGCGGCGGACAACCCGATGATCCTGGAGATGACCGCCACCGGCGGCGTCATCCTGATCGGCCTGGCGGTCAGCAGCCTGCTGGAGATCAAGCCGATCCGCGTCGGCAATTTCCTGCCGTCGCTGGCGGTCGCGCCGCTCATTGTCTGGGCGCTGGGACTCTTTTCGTGAGGAAATCCCGCGCGAATCAAAAGGACGCTCCATTCGTGAGAGCGTCCTTTTTCGTTTCTGTCACAGCCTGCTACTGATCGTTCGCGGCCAGCGCGGCTTCGATGGCGGCCGCGATATGTTCATAGGCGGGTACATAGCGCGGATCGCCGGGAAACTCCACCAACACGCGGTCCACAAAAATGGAGGGAGTGCTGTGCACGCCCAGCGCGAGGCCGTCTTTGTAGTCCTGCTCGATCTGAGCCTGATACGTGTTCGCCTCGAAGCACCCCCTGAACCGCCCCATGTCCAGTCCGAGGGAGCCGGCGAAGGCCAGCAGTTTGCGGTCCGTGAACGAGCCGATGTTTTCTCCGGTCCAGTTTGCGAACAGAAGCGCTTTATAGTTCCAGAATTGTCCCTGCTCGGCCGCGCACATGCTGGCGTTAGCGGCCTGGTCGGATTCCTTTCCCGCCGCGCCGTCGTCAATGAAGGGATAATGGTGAAAGATATAATAGACCTTGCCTGTGGCGACGTAATTCTCGATCAGCAAGGGCTCGGTGTCGCTGCTGAAATTTTTGCAGGCGGGGCATTGAAAGTCCTCCCACACTTCCAGTTTGACCGGGGCATTCGGGTCGCCCATGGTGTTCATGTCCGCCTGTGGATATGCCCCGGGCGTAATCGGAATAAATTCCACCGGCTTGAGATTGGGGTAAATGAGCAACCCCGCCAGAATCGCCGCGCCGATGGCGATGAGACCGATGCTGATTAACCGTCCGCGCTGGCGTTCACGCTGGCGCTTTTCACGAATCTGCTGGCGTTTGCTCTTTCCGTCCTTTTGCGGCATTGGTGTTCCTCTCCTTTCGAGACCAGTTGGAAGGATTGTGCCACGTTCAAATCATTCTGTCCAGCCGAAGCGCATCACTTAAAAACGAAAAGGACGTCCTGCAATAGGACGTCCTCTCGCTTTGCGTTTTTCGCGTTATTGCCCGATCTCTGCCAGCGCGGCCTCGATCTCCTGCTGGAAGAATTCGAATGACTGCGCGCCCTCGATCAGGCGCGTCTTTGTCTCGCCGTTGACCACATAGGTCAACACAAAGGACGGGGTGGCCTGAATGTTCGCGGCCAGTCCGTCCCGGGCATCCTGATCCACCGCGTCGCTGTACTTGCCGCCGTTGTAGCAGGAACGGAAGATGTCCATATCCAGCCCAAGCGAATCGGCGAAGGCCAGCAGTTTGCGGTCTGTGTAGTCGCCCACGTTCTCGCCGGTGTGATTGGCGAAGAGCAGGTCGTGATATTCCCAGAACTTGTTCTGGTCGCCGGCGCAGTAAGACGCCTCGGCCGCTGCCCGGGATTCGGGACCGATGAACTGGCCGAACGAACGATAGACGAAATATACCTTGCCGGTCGCAACGTACGTCTCGACCAACCGCCGCTCGGTGTTATCGGAAAAACGTTTGCAGAACGGGCACTGATAATCGGAAAATTCCGTGATAGTGATGGGAGCGTTCGGGTCGCCTGCCGCATTGGCCTTCGCCTGCGGGCGCTCGTAGGTGGTGAACTCGGCGATGTCCACCGGCTTGAGATTCGGGACGATGAAAAAGGCGGCAACCGCCAGCGCACCGATAACCATAAGGCCGATACCAAGCAGACGTCCGCGCTGCTGTTCGCGGCGGCGCTTCTCGCGCAACTGCTGGCGCTTGCTCATTCCTTCTTTCTGTGGCATTTGTCTTCCGCTCTCCTTTCGGTAAAGTTGGAGGATTGTGCCACGTTCAAATCATTTTGTCCAGACGGGAACGGGATTGCTTATTTTTTCTTAACCTGTTCATCCAGCCACTGAACATAATCCTTCAGAACCTCCGCCTTCTCCGGCTCATTATGCGGTTCGTGATACAGACCCTCGTAACGCTTCAACGTGACCAATCCCTTCGGCGCGAGACCGGCGAACTCCTCGCTTCCGCGCGGGAACGCGATCTGGTCTCCTGAACAATAGACCAGCAAAATGGGGATGGGCAATTGCGCGGCGCGTTCGAAGACGAGCTCCGTCGCTTTCAGCCCGGCGCGCCCGAACCCGGTCGTGATCTTGTCATGCACCAGCGGATCGTTGACATAATCCCTCACCACCTGCGGGTCGCGGCTGAGGTGCTCGGTTGCCAGTTCGCTCGGCAGCGTGATGGTCGGCGCGAGGGAACCCAGCAATTTGGCGAGGATCAATTTGGCCTTCTGCTCATGGATGGCCGTCCGCAGGCCCGGCGAGGAGACGATCATGCCGCGCACATTCACTTTGCGCGATAGACCGTACGAAAGCGACAGCAGGCCTCCGAGGCTGTGTCCGTATATGAAGCGCGGCGCGGACGGGTAACGAGCCTCCGCCTCGCGCACAAAGTCATCAATGTCCTGGAAGAACGCCTCCAGCGACGGCGCATGTCCGCGCGGACCGCCCGACCTGCCGTGCCCGCGCAGGTCGAAGCCGAGCAGGGCATATCCCGCCGCCGCGAAGGCCGCGCCCACGTGTTCATACCGCCCGATGTGCTCGCCCAGTCCGTGCACAAGACAAACAACCGCCTTCGGTTCATTCTCCGGCGCCCAGCCGCGGGCGAACATTTCGAGGCCGTCGGCCGATTTCCATTTCCATTCGAATGTTTTCATGATCCCTTCTCCCTATGCAATCTTGAATTCGCAGGTTTGCGCGCCGAGGGCGCGGCAACTGATTTCGGCAATGTCGTAATCGCGGCCGGTCGCCCAGTAGAGCGCCTCGCGAATCAGGCCCAGCGTCAGCCAGCAGATCGGTTCGTCGCCGCGCTGACCGTTCGCAGAAGGCGCGGCGTGATCGACGAAAAGCAGGTCGAGGTCGAGAGTGTGGACGGTGATGTCGCCCGGCTTCGCCGAGAGCAGGCGCGCCAGCAGGTCCAGCGCGGGCTTGCGCGCCGCGCGGGCGGGCAGTCCCTTGATCAGCGCGGCCTGCGCTTTCGCGCCCAGCCCGCCCTGATCCAGCAGATTGTGCCAGAGGCGGTTGCCGACGCGCTGGAGGATGCCGCGCGCGCCGCGGCCGTAAACCGTCCGCACCGCCTGCTGGAGGCCGGCGTATGCCTGCCCGGCCGCAGCCGCGTCGAAACGCGATACCGCCTCCAGGTCCGCCCATGAAGCGGGCAGGCTGGCCTTGTCCAGCACGGCCATCAGGTTGTCCGCGCCGAGTTCGTTGGCCAGGGTCTCGATGAAAATCTTCAGCAGGCGCGGCGGGAAGGCCGCCGGGGTGTCATGCATCCTTCGCGTCTCCCACTTCGAAGCGGCAATAGGGATCGCCCTTCGCAAGGCAGTGCGTCTCGGTGACGACGTGCTCGCGTCCTGTGGCCCACTTCACCGCTTCGCCGATCGAGCCGACGTACAAATGGCAGATCGGCTCCTGACTCTCGCGGCTGTGGCAGATGGCGCAGGTGGATTCGATGTAAGCCACGCGGTCGCCGCTTTCCTCCACGCGGGCTTCCACCTGCGGGTTGCTCTTCTTCAACGCCCCGACCATACTGTTGAGAATGAACTTGATGCGCTGTTTTTCCGGCAGGAGTTTGAGGGCCGCGCCCGCGATGCCCAGCAGGGCGGCCTGCTCGCGCACGGCATATTGGAACGAAGCCTTGCCGATGCGGCGCAACATGCCGCGCCCGCCGCGGCCGTAGAATTCTTCGATGGCCGCGTTCAGGCGCGCGTAGGCCGAGGCGGGAATGGAGGGCTTGAGGTCGTCGGGCGGGAGACGGCCGATGAACTGCTCCAGCCCGCTCGTGCGCAGGACGGCGTTCAGGCCGTTCTCGCCCATCACTTCCTGCGCGGCGATGAGCGCCTGCCGTACCAGCGCGTTGACGATGACGGCGTCTTCTCTGGCCATGTCAGCCTCCAATCCGAAACGTATAGACCGGGAACTGTTCGCCTGTGCGAAGAAAGCCCATGCGCCGATACAGCGCCAGCGAGGCGTGATTGTCGTTCTGTGTGTTGACCGTGAGACGGGCGATGTTGCGCCGTCGCAGGAGACTCATCAGATCCCAGACCAGCGCGGCCCCGACGCGCCGGCCCTGCGCCTCTTTCCGCACAGCAAGCCTGGCGAGGTGCGCCCCGGCCGCGTGCCCGGTGGACAGCTGATACCCCGCGACGCGCCCGTCCATTTCGGCCACGGTTGCATACAGCGACTGACCGAAGGCGCGTCCGAGCGATTCGATGGAGTTTTGCCACAGCGGGGCGAACGCGTCCGCGTCGGTTTCCGCGACGGCGGGCAGGTCGGCGGTGGTCATCGGGCGGATCGCCAGCCCGTCCACCGGCGGGATCGGCGCGAGCGGGCGGCTGTTCCATTCGAGCATGACGATGTCCTGCGGGTTGGCAAATCCGCTTTCACGCAGGGGTGTTTCCAGCCAGCGCTGCATGACGATGGCCGCGACCGTGGCGCCGCCCGCGGCGCGGATGGTATTCTGCGCCGCATCCCACAGCATCTTCCAGGCCTCGCGCAGGGGCAAGCGCGCGCCGTGGACGAAGAGTCGAATCCAGGCTATGTCGCGCGGGTCGGTGGGACAGGCCAACGCGGCAGTGAGGCGTCCGCCCTCCTCGATCACCCAGTAGAACGGGCGGCCCAGCCAGTCCAGCGGGCTGCGCCAGTCGAGGTGGCGGTGGACGTGCGGCTCGAAAAAGATAAGATTGGAGAGGGATTGAGAATCGCTGGCGAGAGCCGGGCGGGTCTGGAGGTTGAGGGCGATCATGAGCGCAGACGCAGGAAGAATTTCAGGATGCGTTGGAAGAGCGTCGGTTTTTCGGCCGCGTCGAGCGAGCCGAGCATCTTCATGGCCGATTCGGTGACCCTGCCCTGCCGCAGGCGGATGGCCGCGGCGGATTTGAGCACCATGGAACGCAGGTCGCCTTCGCGCACGCCGGCGAAGAGTTCAGCGGCGCGCTCGTACAGGGCAAGCGCCTCGTCGAGTCTGCCCAGCGCCTCCAGCGCGGCGGCCTGGTTGCCGAGCGCCATGGCCTGGCGTTTTGTGTCCGACGCGGCTTCGAAGATTTTATCGGTGCCGGCCGCGGCGTCCAGGGCCTGTTGCGGTTTCTTGTCCTGCAACAAAGCCACGCTCAAGTTGTTGCGCATTTCGGCCGCATGCAGGCCGTCGCGTCCGAGCGTGAATCCTTCGGCGGCCTGTTCGAACAGGCGCGCGGCTTCCGTGAAACGGCCGTCTGCAAAGGCGCGCTTGCCCTCTTCGGCGAGTTGATGCGGTTCGGGGGACATAGCTAGAATGTAATATCGAGCAGGCCTTCGGCCACGGAGCGCAGTTTTTCGGTGGACATGGCGCTGAGTTTCCGCGCCAGTTCGAGGTAAGGAACGTTGACCGGGCGCGAGACGAAGGCGCGCAGTTCGGGCGGCAGTTTGAGGAAATCGCGAATGGCCTTCTGCTCGGTCATCCACTGACCGACCGGGCCGCTCGAATCGAAGAAGTTTTCGATGGGACTGCCCAGCGTGCCCAGCAGGGCTTCTAGATCGGGAAGGGGGATGGGCCGCTCGCCCAGTTCGTAGTTCTTGATGCGGGCGGAGGAAATGCCCGTCTTTTCGGAAAGCGCCTTGACGGAGATACTGGCGTTCATGCGTTCCTGGCGAAGCAGCGCGCCGATCATGCGATGCCGCAGGGACATGAGCAGCGGCACATCCAGCGCTTCGGTGGGCGGCGCATCGTCGGAGATGGCTTCGCGTCCCCAGAAGTGGCTGATGGGGAGTTTGAGGAAGAAGACCAGCACCTCGAGTTCGGGCAGGGACGGGGCGCGGCGGCCGTCTTCATAGGACTTGAACACGCCGCTGGTCACCCCGATGGCCTCGGCGCATTCCTTGACCTTCATACGCGAGGCTGTGCGCGCGTCGCGGATGAGGACGCCCAGTTTTTTGGTGCGAATGGCGATTTGGGAGCGAGTATCCATGAAAAGTCCTGACGCGTGACGAATGTCCTTCGATTATAGCAGAGGCGAAAGGCTAACGGTCGCGTTTGGGGCGGTTCGCGGCCAAAATGTCGGCGATGCTCGCGCCGAAGATTTCGGGGCTGAGTTTGATGCCTGCCGCCTCGAGGCGCGGGTAGAAGAGCGGGCGGATGCCGGTGGGCTTGAGTTCTCCCTGTACCTTGCCGCCCGCGCCGATGCCGCTCTGCTCGAACTTGAAGATGTCGGTCAACACTACCGTATCGCCCTCCATGCCCGCCACCTCGGTGATGGCCGTGACTTTGCGCGTGCCGTCTTTGAGGCGCGACTGTTGTACGATCAGGTCAACGGCGGAGGCGATCTGCTGGCGCACCACTTTGACCGGCAGTTCCATGCCTGCCATCAGCACCAGAGTCTCCAGGCGCGAGAGGGCGTCGCGCGGCGAGTTGGCATGGACGGTGGTCAGCGAACCATCGTGCCCGGTGTTCATGGCCTGCAACATGTCGAGCGCTTCGCCGCCGCGCACCTCGCCCACCACGATGCGGTCGGGGCGCATGCGCAGGGAGTTGCGCACCAGTTCGCGGATGGATACCGCGCCGCGGCCGTCCACGCCGGCGGTCTTGGTCTCCAGCCGTACGACGTGTTCCTGCTGGAGTTGCAGTTCGGCGGCGTCCTCGATGGTGACGATCCGTTCCTCCTCGGGGATGAAGGCCGAGAGCGCGTTCAGGAGCGTGGTCTTGCCCGAACCCGTGCCGCCCGAAATGACGATGTTCAACCGCGCCAGCACACAGCCGCGCAGAAACTCGGCCATGCCCTGCGTGATCGAACCATAGTCCACCAACTGCATGATGGATAGTTTGTCCTTGCGGAATTTTCGGATGGTGATGGAGGGGCCGTCAATCGCCACAGGTGGGATGACGGCATTGACCCGCGAGCCGTCCGGCAGACGCGCGTCCACAGTGGGACTGTCCGCGTCCACATGGCGGCCCAGCGGCAGGACAATGCGCTCGATAATGCGCAGGACGTGCGCGTCGTTCTCGAACGTAATGGGAGTCTTGATCAACTGGCCTTCTTTTTCGATGTAGACCTTCCTCGATCCGTTGACCATCACCTCGGTCACTTCGGGATCGTCCAGCAGCGGCTGGATCGGCCCGTAGCCGAGCAATTCCTCCATCACGTCTTTCAACAACTGCTGCCGCACCGCAGTCGGCAGGTTCAGGTGGGCGCGCTCGTAGACCTCGTCTACGGCCTGCGCGACCAACTGCTTGCGCTGTTCGGCCGGCACATTGACGCCCTCCAGTGAACGGGAGATGTTCTCGATCAGGTATTTCCGGAGCTTGACCATTTCCGCGCTGGTCAGGCTGGTGTGGGAGGAACTGCCGGGCGTGGTCATGGGTTAGTCTTTCTTCGCGGAGGGATCGGGCATGGCCCACACGATCTGGGCGCGGCGCACGGCCACGAAATCCGTTCGATAGACCACGTTGCCGTTCGAGTCGATCAATCTGGCGTCCGTCAGGGCCATGAAAAGTTCGTCTCGGTCGAGTTCGTCTTTGAGGCGTTCGTCCGGGCGAATGTGTACCTTTCCATGAATTTGATGGGTTGTAGTCTGCACAATGGCAGGCACGGCCACCTTGGAGATTACATCTGTAAAAAACTTTCCCTTGTCGTCGTATTCCAAAGTCATGGCAGGCTCCTTTAGTGGGACTCAGCCGGACGGTTGGCCAGATCCGCCGCCTTGACCGCCATCTCCTGCAATGCGATGGTGGCGGTTTCATGCGGAAACTTGACGGAGATGGGCAGGTGCTGATTATTGGCAAGCGCAAAATTCCCGACCAAGTGGGGCAGGGCGGCCTTGATCTCGATTCCCAGGAACTGTTCGATCTCCAGCCGGGTCATGCCTTCCAATCCCACAGCGCGGTTCAGGATGGGGAACAGGGCTTGGGGTTTCACCCGCTGGGCGCGCAAGTATCCCAGCATGGTGCGGGTCAGAGAGACCGTACTCAGGTCCGGGGCAAGAACGAGCGCGATCAGATCGGCCCTCTGGATGATGGGCAGGCTGAAGCGCGCCAGGGAACGCCCCAGGTCCACCAGCACGTAATCGCTGGCGGCAAGCAGGGCGGCGACGATCTCTTCGATCCGCTCGACGTGCAGGCTGTTGGCGCTTTCCGGGTCGGGGGAGCCGGCGAGCAGTTTGAACCTCCACGGAGGCGGCTCCGGTAAAAAGTTGACGAACGAAGCAGGATCCTCGATCTTCTCTTTGTTGGCAATGCTGACCAGGTTGGCGCTCCCGTCGTAGCCGACGATCTGGGCGATGGACCCGATGGGCAGGACGCAGTCCGCGACGACCACCCTGGCCTTTGGCTGGTTCTGGCTGAGACTCGTGCCGAGGTTGGCGCACAGCGACGATGTGCCCGTGCCGCCTTTGGCGCTCAGAAAGACGATCAGTTTTCCCCGCCCGCCTCCCTCCTCGAATGATTCCACCGCCGACTCCGTCTCGCCCAGGAGCCGCGCAATCATCTCCATCAGCGACGGGACCACCTCAGAGGATTTGAACATATATTCATTGAAGCCCGCCTCGATACAGGCTTTCGACCGGGCGGGATCGGGGTCGCTGCTGAGGGCGATGGCCGGGATGGAGGCGGTGCGCACGTCGTGACGAAGCTTGCGAATCAGATCTTCGCCGGGCAGGTCGGGCAGGCGCGGGTCAATGATGATCAGGGCGGGGCGGTCGCGCCAGGCGAAGATCAGGCCCTCCTTGCCGAGGCTGGTCTCCAGCACCCTGCGGCCTTTTTCGGCCAGCGCGCGCACGAGGAAGTCGCGGCTGGCTCCGTCGGCGTCAATGACCAGGACTGCTTTATCGGTCAATTCGCCTCCTCAGCGTTCAGGACTCCACTGGAGGCATCAGGTAGCCCAGCCCGGAACGGGTGACGATGTGCGCGGGGTTGTGGGCGTCCTCTTCCAGTTTCTGGCGCAGTCGGGCAATGCTCACCCACAGGATTTCCTTGTCGGTCCTATATTCAGGCCCCCATACGCTGGTGAGCAAATCTTCCGAGGTAAGGATCTTGCCAAGGTTATGGGCAAATTGCAATAACAGGCGATATTCAGTCGCCGAGAGCGAGACCGCATGTTCGCCGCGCCAGACTTCGGCGCGGGCAAAATCTATCTTCAAATTGCCGTGGGTGAAGAAGCGCGCCTGCCCGGCTTCGGTGGGCGGCTGGGCGCGGCGCAGCACGGCGCGGACGCGCGCCAGCAGTTCGGTGGCCGAGAACGGCTTGACAAGGTAATCGTCCGCGCCCAAGTCCAGGCCGCGGACGCGATCCTGTTCCTCGCCCTTGGCTGTCAAAATAATAATGGGGACATTCGAGAACTCGCGGATGCGCTGGCATGCGCCGAAACCGTCCAGGCGCGGCATCATGATGTCCAATAGCACCAGGTCTATCGGCTGGGATGAAAAGACCTCGATGGCCTGCAACCCATCCTGCGCGGTGACCACTTCGTAGCCCTCGGTACGCAGGTTCGCCTCCAGCAAACGCAGGTAACGGGGTTCATCATCAACGATCAAGACGCGTTTGGACATACTTCCTCCTCTTTGGTGGTTCAACCGACGGATCCGACGGGCAGTTCGATCACAAAGGTGGCTCCCTGCCCGGGGGCGGATTCTGCCCAAATCTTACCACGATGCGCCAGAATAATCTGCTTGCAGATGTACAGGCCCAGGCCCGTGCCGACCACCGAGGATGAATCGTGCGGGGCGCGGTAGAAGCGCTCGAACACCTGGGTGAGATGTTCGCGCGGGATGCCGGGACCCTGGTCGGAGAAGCGCACCTGAAGGGCTTTATCCGCCTTCCGCAGGCGGATGGTGATTTTCGAGTTGGGGGCGTACTTGACCGCGTTGGTGAACAGGTTCTCGAACACCTGCACCAGGCGCAGGCTGTCACCCTGGATCGACTCCACAGGCTCGAAGTCCAGTTCGACGACGAGATCGTGGTGGCGCCCCCTGGCGCGCTGGACCACGTCCCGGATGAGGGCATCCATGCGGATCTCCTGGAAACGCAGCGGCAGAGTCTTGCTTTGCAGGCGCGCGGATTCGAGGATGTTCTCGATCAGACGCGCCAGGCGGTCGGCCTCCTCATCAATGATGGTAAGGAATTCGCGCTGGGTCTCCGTGTCCCATGATGTGTCCTGACGCAGGAGGGTCGTGCTGTAGCCCTTGATGAAACCGAGCGGGGTGCGCAGTTCGTGTGAGATGGTCGCCACGAAGTCGTCCTGCAAGCGAATCTGGCTCTGGAGCGATTCCAGCTGACTGCGGGTCTCCTGAAGGGCGCGGCGCTCGAACAGGGCGCAAATCAACGAGGCGGCCAGTTCAGCCAGGTACGAATGTTCATGGTTGTAGGGCGGCCCGCCAAAGCGGACCAGCACCATCGCGCCGCCCAGCCGTCCCAGCGTGTAGAGCGGCAGGCCGTAGAGATATGCCTGGCCGATACGGTCCCACGTGGCGGATTTTTCTTGAGGCTCCTGGAATACGTCCGCGCCGGTTGCAAGCACCTGCGCCGCGACCCCCTCCCCCCAGGCCGCGTCCGCTTCGGCCGTCTTGCCGCGGCCGAGGGCGCGGGCATACACCACCTCCAGGGCCTGCGTCTTTGAGTCCTGCCAGTATACGGCGACATTGTCGAACACCATCAGTTTGCGCAATGAACTGACCAGCGCATCCAGCGCGGACCTCCAGTCGGCCTGTTCCGCGACGGCGCGATGCAGGGCATGAATGCCGTTCAGCGTTTCCAGATCCATAGACCCCTATTCTGCCGGCGGATTTCCCTGCACGGCCAGCAACGGGAACTTGAAGGTCGAGCCTTTGCCTTCGATGGAAAACACGTCAATCATCGAGCCGTGCGCCTCGACGATTTGGCGCACGAGTGAAAGCCCCAGTCCCGTCCCGCCGTATTTGCGCGTGGGCGAGCCGTCCAGTTGATGGAACGGCTCGAAGATTTCCGACAAACGTTCGGCCGGGATGCCGATGCCCGTATCCGTCACCGAGACGATGACCAGGTTGGCCGTTTCCTTCTTGATACTCAACACCACGCGCCCCCCGGACGGCGTGAACTTGACAGCGTTATCCAGTAAATGCGCGAGCACCCAGGAGATCTTCTGCGGGTCCGCCTGGACGTAAGGCATGTCCTCGTCCGCCACCGTGTGAACCGTCACCCCGCGCTCTTCGGCCTTGGGCTGGACGGTCTTCACGCTCACATTTGCGAGGCGGACAATGTCCACTGTCTCCTGTTTGAGGCTCAGTTCTCCGCGCGAGGCCAGCGAGAACATGATGAGATCGTCAATCAGGCTTTCGAGGCGGTTGACCGCGCGCTGGCTGACCTGCAAGGCATGTTTCTGTTCGGGACTCACCGCGCCCAGCGACTCGGTTACCAGTAATTCGATGTAGCCCTTCAAATGGGTCAACGGCGTGCGCAGTTCGTGCGAGATGTTGGAGACGAAATTGGCCTTCATCTGGCTCAACTCGGAAAGCCGTTGCAGGGCGTCCTGCAATTCCGCCGTTCGTTCCTGCACGCGGCGTTCCAGGTTGCGGTTGGCGCTCTGCAGGGCGTTGCGCAGTTGGATGATCTGTTCGGTCACGGCGCGGTCGAGCACTTTGCGGTCGAGCAGGTTCAAGTCCATCAGCGCCTGTCCCAGCAGGCAGACTTTGCCCTTGGCGGTCTGTTCCTGCTGGTAGGCCAGCGCCTTTTGCAGATCGGCATCGCTGATGTGCCCGGCGCGGACGAGATAATCGCCCAGCCGCGGCACCAGCATTTCAGGAGTAAGTTGTAAAGGAGCGGTCACCGTCATGCCTCCCATACCCATTCGCCGCCGACCATGGTGGCCGAAGACTGCAACGTGAGCAGTTCGTCCGCCTCGACGGTGAACGGGTCTTGTTCCAGGACGATCAGGTCGGCGAGGCAGCCTTCGGCCAGTCTTCCCAGACGGTTTTCCAGGCCGGCCGCGTAGGCCGCGCCGGTTGTGTATCCATGCAGGGCCTCTTCCAGCGTGAGTTTCTGTTCGGGATACCAGCCCTCGGGCGCGGGCGAACCGTCGGCGCGGCGGCGCGTGACCGCCGCGTGCAGACCCCAAAACGGATTCGGCGATTCGACCGGCGCGTCCGAACCGAAGGCCAGTTTCGCGCCGTGATTCAGTTGCGCGCGCCAGGCATAGGCCAGCGACGAACGTTCGCCCCAGTATTTATCGGCCATCGGCATATCTGAGGTGGCGTGGATCGGCTGCATGGAGGCGATCACGTCCAGCGCGGCCAGGCGCGGCGCGTCGTCCGCGTGCAGCACCTGGACGTGTTCGATGCGGTGTCGAAGCGGAGGCAGGCCCTGGTCGCGTTCGTAGCGGCGCAGTTGCTCGTACGCGTCCAGCACTTCGTGGTTGGCGCGGTCGCCGATGGCGTGGACGGTCATGCCCAGTCCGACATCCGCGGCGGCGCGGGCGTATTCGAATAACTGCTCGCCGTCCATGTTGAGGATGCCGCGATTCTCGGGCTCGGTGAGATAGGGCTGGAACATGGCCGCGGTGCGCGGACCGAGCGCGCCGTCCATGAAGGCCTTGACCGAGCCGATGCGCAGCCAGTCGTCGCCGAAGCCGCTGCGCAGGCCGAGCGCCGCGGCGTGGTCGAGGTCCTCGACGGGGATGTTCTTGACGACGCGCAGTTTGAGGTCGCCGCGAGCGTGCAGGAGTTGCAAGGCCATGAAGCAGGCGCGTCGGTCGAAATCGTGGACGCCGGTCAGGCCCATACGCCAGAGCGCGGGCTGCGCTTTTTGAATCGCGTCCGCCAGCGCGGGGACGCTCGGCTGTGGCACGACATCCCCGGCCAACTCCATGGCGCTTTCGAGCAAAATGCCGGTCGGTCGGCCGTGTTCGTCGCGTTGAATCTCGCCGTTTGGCGGGTTGGGGGTATTCGCAGTGATGCCCGCGGCCTTGAGCGCGGCGGAGTTGGCCCATGCCGCGTGCAACGACTTGGCTGTGAGGTAAACAGGATTGTTCGGAGCAATGGCGTCGAGGTCGGCAGCGGAGGGCCAGAAGTTTTCACCGCGAAGGGAGGAAGAGCGCGAAGGTGGGTTAACTTTGCGACGTTTCAAGTTGTCTTCGCGGCCTTCATTTCTTCGCGGTTCAGCCGCTTTCCATTCATTTTGATTCCAGCCGTGACCCAGAATCCATCCGCCGGGCGCGGCGGATTTCACGCGTTCGGCCACGCGGCGCAGGCACTCGTCCAGCGTGCCGGTTTCGCAGTCAATTTTTTGCAGGCTGAGGGAATAATGATGCAGATGAATGTGGGCGTCGGTCAGGCCGGGCAGGACGACGCGCCCGCCCAAATCCTGTTTCTCGGCGCGCGCCTCCAGCAATTCCTCATCGCCGACCGCGAGGATCTCGCCGCGGTCGATCAGCAGGGCCGAAGCGGCCGGACGGGAAGTATCGAGCGTGCGGATGCGGGCGTTATGAAGAAGTCTCATTTCAACGCCGCAGGGGCGGCAGTGTCCCAAGTATAAGGTGTGCCGTCCCTGCGAATCATTTCGTTAACCTTTCAAGAAGCGCGTCCAGTTCTTCGTCCGAATAATAGTGTATCGTCACTGTGCCGCCCTTTTTGGTGTGCTTGAGCGAAACCTTTGTGCCGAGGCTGGCGCGCAAACGGCTTTCCACATCTGCGATATCGGGAGAGCGCCGCGGTTTTGTTTTGGCTTTCGGCTTCTCGCCGCCCCATTTGCGGACGAGCCCCTCGGTCTGGCGCACCGACATGCCCAGTTTCAACACGGTCTGCAAGGCAGCCTCCTGCGCCTTGACGGATTTCAATCCAAGCAGGGCGCGCGCGTGTCCTTCGGTGATGCTTCCATCCACGAGGGCCTGTTTGCAGCCCTCCGCCAGGTCGAGCAGGCGCAGGGTGTTGGTCACGGCCACGCGGCTTTTGCCCACGCGTCCGGCCACGGCTTCGTGCGAGAGGCCGAAATCCTCGCACAGTTGACGATACGCCTCGGCTTCCTCGAGCGGATTCAGGTCGGCGCGCTGGAGATTTTCGATGAGCGCCAGTTCGAGCAGTTGCCGGTCGCTGGCCTGGTGGACGAGCGCGGGCACGGTGCGCAGGCCGGCCCTGCGCGCGGCCTGCAAACGCCGTTCGCCTGCCACGAGCACATAGCCGCTCCCCTTGTCCGGCGAGACGATCAACGGCTGGAGAATGCCGTGTTCGCGGATCGAGGCGGCCAGTTCGTCCAGTTCCTGCGGATCGAAAGCCACGCGCGGCTGACGCGGGTTCGGCCTGATCGCGTCCAGCGGGACCTGGAGGATGCCGCCGCTTCCCGCAGCGGATTCTCCCGCCGGGATCAGCGCGTCGAGTCCTTTGCCGAGGCCAGAGCGTTGAGGCATAAACTACTCCTGCTTTCTCGATACTTCGCTCCACCCGCCGCCGGAGACGGCGGCGTGAGCATTACGTCTGTGCAACTTTCACCTTCACGCCGTCGCCTTTCAGCACCTCGCGCGCCAGGGCCTCGTAAGCCTGCGCGCCGGACGAACCCGGCGCGTAGACCGAGACAGGCAGCCCGTACGAGGGCGCTTCGGCGAGACGGATGCTGCGCGGTACCACGGTCTTAAAAACGCGGTCGGGGAAGTGACGGTTGACCTCTTTGACCACGTCCGCCGAGAGGTTGGTACGCGGGTCGAACATGGTCAGGATGACGCCGCGCACTTCCAGGTCCGGGAAGAGACCGGAGCGCACGCGCTGGATGGTCTGGGTTAATTGGCCGAGTCCTTCGAGGGCGAGATACTCGCATTGAACGGGGATCAGCACCCCGTCGCGCGCGGCCACGAGCCCGTTAACGGTCAGCAGTCCCAGCGAGGGCGGGCAGTCAATCAGGATGTAATCGTAGCGGCCGTCCAGTTGCTCCACCGCCTGCCTGAGGCGCGACTCGCGCGCCGCTTCGTTGACCAGTTCCACTTCCGCGCCGGCCAGCGCGGGCGAGGAGGGCAGCAGTGAAATCTTGAGCCGTTCGTTATACAGCGTGAGCGAGGCGGGCGGCACGGAACTGATCAGGGCATCATAGGTGCTGTTCGCAACCGTTGACTTGTCCACGCCGAGGCAGGAGGTGGCGTTGGCCTGTGGGTCGAGGTCCACGATGAGGACGCGCTGGCCAAGCTGCGCCAGGAACGCGCCCAGGTTGATGGCGGTGGTGGTCTTGCCGACGCCGCCTTTCTGGTTGACGAGAGTGTAGATGCGAGTCATGCGATTTTCGATTTTGGTTGACGATTTACGACCGTTTCAGTGAAGGACTTCCACGAGGCAGGATTCGATTTCCTGTTGAGTGGGTATTCCATCCAGGCCGATGCGCGAGGCGGAATACGCGGCGAGATGGGTGGCGAAGCGAGCGGCCTCCCACGGATCGCGCGTGGCATAGAGGCGGATGAAGAACGCGGCGGCGAAGATGTCGCCCGCGCCGGTCGCATCCACCTCCTCGACCGGCGGCGCGCGGAAGCGGCGCTGGTCGCGGTGCCAGTACAGCCGCGCGCCGGCCGCGCCCTCGGTGAGGGCCAGCACGCGGCTGGCATGGACGAACTCTTCTATTTGCTCCTCGTCGCCGCCCACATCCTCGGCGCTCAACACGACGGCCGAGGCCTGGTTCAGCGCTTCTTCGGCATGTTCCCAGCGGACGGGATGCACGCGGCCGTCCGAATCCCAGCCGCGCAGCCAGCCCTGCACGGTCAGGCCGAGCAGTTCGGTGGAAAAGCCTTTCGGCAGGATTGGTTGGACCTCGCCCGCGATAGGACCGAGATGAATGATCGTGGCGCGCCGCCACGCTTCGGGCACTTGATTGAAATCAATCGGCGCGGCGCGGTGATGCAGAATCTGAGTCCGCCCATTCTCATGATAGATATTCTCGAAGGTGGTGCTGTGCTCGGATGGAATCGAGACGACGGGGATTCCCTCCAGCGCGTCGAGCGATGTCTCCGCGCCGGCCGCCGTCACAATGCCGACGCGCAAGCCGAGCGCGCGCGCCGTCAACGCCGAGAAGGCGGCTGTCCCGCCCAGGCGCGGGCCCGCGCGAGTCAGGTCATGCGCCAGGTGGCCGATGACAAGATAATCGACCGGCTCGAGCGGGAGCAGGTTGAGCATGTGTAAATTATACACGCTCGGGGCGGGTACAAGGCCTGCCCCGACGATTCAGAGCCTGTCCGAATGGCTCCGGGATCAGCCGGCTTGCCGGCGTATTTCGGGAGCAAGCTCCCTGATTCCATGAATCGAGATTGGTTATCCGGATAGGCTGTTAGTCTTCCTTGGGGATGATCGTGATCTTGCGGTTCGGTTCTTCACCGATGCTTTCGGTGGTCACTGCCGGGTGACTGCGCAGCTCCATGTGCACAATGCGGCGTTCGGCGGCGGTCATCGGCTCGAGCACCTGGCGGCGGCCGGTCTTGGCGGCCTGGTCGGCCATGCGCTGGGCCATCTGCCGCAGCTGTTTCTCGCGGCGGTGGCGGTAACCCTCCACGTCCACCACCAACTGCACCCACTGGTTGGAGGCTTTGCCGACCATCAGGCTGGCCACGTGCTGGAAGGCATTCAGCGTTTCGGCGTGGCGGCCAATCAACCCGCTCAAGTCCTTGCCGCGCACATCCACGTTGATGATGCGGCGCTCGGGGCTGTCCATGTCCGCGTAATGCGCGGAGACCTGGGCTTCGAGTTTCAAATGAAAGAGCAGTTTCGAGACGATAGCCTCGGTTTGATCGAGCAGTTCATCGTGGACTTCGGTGCGGGCGGGCGCGGACTCTTCGCGGCGCGCGGGACCCGGGGCCGGCGCGGGGGCCGATTCGCTTCTTTCGGCGGAAGCCGGTGCCGGGTCCGGGCGGGAGGCGGGCAGGCTGTTCGGTCCGTTCACGGTCAGGCGCACGCGCACCTGGCGTCCGCCCAATCCGAACAGGCCTTTGGCGCCGGCGTCCACCACCTCGACGCTGACCGCGTCGGCCGTCAGACCCAGTTGGGCCAGGCCCTGGGCGAGAGCCTCTTCCACGGTCGGGGCAATGACTTCGAGGGTCGTGCGTTCGTCCATGGGGAACCTCCCTGAGTCGGGTTATTTCTTAGACGGCTTGGCAGGGACAACGGGCTTGCTGCCGCCGGGCAGAAGATTGCGCCAGTTGGCCTTGCCCATCATGGCATACTGCGCAATGCCGAGCAGGTTGCTGGTTACGAAGTAAACCGCCAGACCGGAGGGAAACGTGAGCGCGAACCAGCCGAGCATGAGCGGCATGGTGAGGCTCATCGAACGCGCCATTGCGGCGGACTGGTCGTTGGGGTTGGAACTTGGCGGGGTGGTGAGTTTGGTCTGGATGTAAGTGGTAAGAGCCACAATGATGGCCAGAGTGGGCAGTTTGAATCCGAATACAGGCACGAATTCGGGCTGGCCAAGGTCCATCCACAGGAATTTGCTGTTGAGCGGGATGAGTGAAGACACATCCAGGAACGACGAAATGGAGCGGGTCAGTTGCAGGAGGGACAGCGGCGTGGTGGCCAGCGAACGTGTGATGCTTTGATAGAGGGCGAAGATGATCGGCAACTGGATGAGCGTCGGCAGGCAGGAGGCAAACGGGTTGACGCCGCGCTCGCGATAGATGCGCATCTGTTCCTGCGCCAGTTTCTCGCGGTCTTTGGCATATTTCTTCTGGATGTCCTGCCATTCCTTGTCGTTCTGCAAGTCCTGCATGACCTTGGTGCTCTTCATTTGCGAGGCATTCAGAGGCCAAGTCACGATGCGGGTGAGGATGGTGAACAGGATGATGGCCAAACCGAAGTTCTGGCCAACCACATCGTAGATCCAGAGTAATACGTTGACAAAGAGGGAAACGAATAAATCCCAGGGTGACATGATTCTCTTCCTTTAGTTTCCGGGCGTAAAGGTCCAGGCCTGTTTGCCCTGCTGGTCGAGAGCGACGAGCAGGAACTCGCCCTGGAACGGGGCGACCAGGATCAGGTCGCCGGCCGCGACCGGTGCGGTGTACAACTTGCCTTCCATTTTTTCGAGGCTTTTCGGGTCGGTCCCGTTTTCGGCGGCATAGACGGTTCCATTCTCGGTTACGAAAATGACCTGTTCGCCGATCACGAGCGGGCTGGCGAGGATGGGGCCGTCGGGCTGGAATTGTTCTCCGTCTGCGTTGCCGCTGGAATTCAGAGAATAAAAATTGCCTTCAAGGTCGCCGACGTAAAGAACATCGTCAACGAGGGTGGGACCGCCCCACACCCAGCCTTCGGTGGGAACGCGCCAGGCGACTGCGCTGCGGGACGTATCCACTGCCTGGATTGATTTCCCAAATGTGCCAACGAAGAGCATTCCGTCCGCGCCGACGGCGGGCGTGCCGGGCGCAGCGCCATCCAACTCCAACGTCCACGCGACCGACTCGGTCTGCGGATCTATGGCGTGCAGGCGGTGGTTGAGGGAAGTCACGTAGATATATTGGCCGTCGGTGGCGGGCATGGCCCAGAGCGGACCGTCCAGCTCGAGGCTCCAGGTCAGTTTATCGTCGCCTTCGATGTTGAGGTCGAAGACGTACAGGAAGCCGTCCGTGTTGGGGGCGTAGATGAAATTGTCCACCACCAGCGGGCTGGCCTGCCACGCGCCCTGCGCGCCGGTGAAAGACCAGTCCTCATTGCCGGTCTCGGCGTCCACAGCGATGAAGTTATGGCCTGTGCCGCTGCTGCCGAGGAGTACCAGCCCGTCATTGGTGAGCACTGGGTTGGAATAGAATTGCAGTTTGCCGTCCGCCTTTTCAGGGAAATGCCAGAGCTCCTCACCGTCCTCTAAACGGACGGCATACACATAGGGGCCGGTGGCAAGATATGCGGCCTCCTCCGAGGCGGTCAGCCCGGGCCAGCTGGCGGATACGGGCGTCCCGCACGCGGAAAGGAACAACGCGCCGAGGGCAAGCGCAAGAAACAACACAAAACGATTGGCTTTCATCGAGTTGATTTTCACTCCTAGGGAACGGGGTCGTAGCCCCCGGGGTTGAACGGGTTACAGCGCAGGACGCGCCACGCGGCCATCACGGAGCCTTTGAGCGCGCCATGCTTATAAATGGCCTGATAACCGTAATGGGAACAGGATGGATAAAAACGGCAGGTATTGGCGGGCAGGCTGGGAGAAATCGCCATCTGGTACAGGCGGATGAGCGCCAGCAGGGCGAGGCGCGGCCAGTTCCATGGCGTGCGCGGCAGATCGCGCAGGCGCGGCTCGTCCGGATAATCGTGGAGATGGAACTCAGACTGCATCAGGGGTCAACAGCCCGGCGCGGCGCAGAAGGACTTGCAGGGCATCGCGGGCTTCGGGCATGGTCTTATCGGCAAGAGGCGCGCGGGCGATCAGGAGCAGGTCGTTGCCCGGCGCGAGGTCTGGGATGAGCGATTGAGCGGCGGCGCGCAGGAGGCGTTTGGAGCGATTGCGCTGCACTGCATTCCCAACCGTCCGCCCGGCGGTCACGGCCACGCGGACCTTGTGCTGGTCGCTGGCCTGCACTACCAGCACGACAAACGGGTGGGCATAGGATTTCCCGAAACGCCGCACCCGCTTGAAGTCGGTGGACCGGGTCAGTCGGAACTTGCGCTGCACCCGCGTGCCCTGAAAAAAACTCCGCCGCGCCGGTTCTACCAGCGCGTCCGTTTGACGTGCTGATTGGCGCGCGTGGTCAATTTATAGCGGCCGCGCAGGCGGCGGCGTTTGAGCACGGCGCGGCCGTCGGCGCTCGCATTGCGGGCACGGAAACCGTGCACGCGCACGCGGCGGCGGATTTTGGGTTGATACGTTCGCTTGGGCATTTACTTCCTCGTCAAATTGATAATTCAACTCCCCGAAGAGAGCTGTTTGCATGGGTTAGGCACGGTATTATACCGTGACGAGTCTGATTCGGTCAAAGGGAATCTGGCAGGTTTGTATGGCTTTCTCAAAGTCAGGCATTTCTCAACGCGAATGGCGCGAAATACACGAATTTTCTCAAGCGTTCGCGGAATTCGCCCCTTTCGCCCCCTTCGCGCAATTCGCGTTAAGGCCGCGCTACCAAGACGGAGATTCGTCAAGCTACTTTGAGAAGACCAGAGGCAGGTTTGTTTCAGCCAGCAGGCCGAGTTCGGTGAGTGCGGCCAATACCTTCGGAACCGCCCCAGCTTTGACGATGACTGCGGTCGGTCCAAGCATCTCCCCTAAAAACCTGGCCGCTTTCGATTTACGCAACTCAATCAGGACCTCCGGCCGGCTGACCCTTAGAACGATCTGACTCTCCACCCGCGCCTCGGTCCCGTTAACCTCCCAGCGTTTGAGCGCCTTCATCAGCACGGGAGGAATCCCCGCGCTGTGTTTCGCCAGCAGGGACAGCAACTGCTCCACTTTGAGTCCCTGCGCTTTGGCGCGCGCCAGCGACGCGGCAGTGATGGAATAGCGGTACTCGTCCGCTTTCGGTTCGTCCCATTCGCAGAAGCGCGCAAGCTGGTAACGCACAGCGCGCGGGACCAGCCGCGGAACGGAAATCCTTCCGCTGGAGGCAATGGCAATCCTTTCGTTTTCGGGATGCGAGATGCGCGAATCGGGAGCCGTGAGGCGGAACGCGGTGGGCATGTTTGCACCCTCGGGCATGGAAAGATCGGCCATTCCGAGCCAGTGCAGAATACGAGTGATGAAATACCTTACGAGTGCGCCATCCACTTCATCCCAGTGAACAAATCCGCGCAGATACATGCCGTCCGATTCGCGTTTGATGAACCAGGAATCATAATCACCCGCCGGGCGCTGGAAGTCGGCGTGTTTCTCCTTCACGGCGCGGACGAAGGCAGGCAGACTCCACCACTTGCCTTTTGGAATCACTTCGAGTAAATCCAGCAAAAATCTGCGCGCGGGGAGCGGCTGGTTGCTCCACTCGCCCTCGAAAATTAGACCGGGTAACTGCCGCAGTTCATTAAAGACTTCACTGGTTTGCCAGGAGTCATGTAGCAGTTTTATTGCCTCGGCGCGCGGCGTTTCGAGGAATCGCCGGACGGCTTCGGGCCGCGGCTCATGATCGCTTATCAGACCGGCGGCTGCAAGAAACTCCCGCGCTGCCATGGGCGGAATTGTCATCACGGGCGGCGCGAGACCCACGCGCATGGCCGCCAGCAAAGTGGTGGCATCGTCGAGAAGATGATCGTTGGCAAGAATCTCGCGTCCGCGCTCGGCAGGTGCCGCGGGGCGTCCAAGTGGTTCAGCGTTCACCACAGAGAGCGCGGAGCCCGCAGGGACTTTTTTGATTTTTTCTCCGCGGTGAATTGCCATGACCAAATCTTCCGGGATGTAGGCAAATTCCCGCGGACCGCCGGGTGTATCGAAGAAGGCGCGCGCCAGCAGGGCGCGATAGTACAGCATCTCAGCCGGTGAGACGGGACGGAGATGCGGTTGTTCGCGGTCGCGTTTGGCCGCGCCCATCTCGCGGATCTCGCCGAAGCGGCGCGTGAATTCGGCCCAGGGGAGGCGGCCATCCTGTGTAATCAGCGCGTCGAGGGCGGCGCGGGCTTCGGGCGGAAGAGATTCGATTAACTCGGCGACCAGTTCAGGGTCGAAGATGGATGCGGCTAACTCCTCGGCGGCCGCGTCGGCTTCGCCGGAGTCCAGTTCCAGTCCCCACAATTCCGCAACGATGCGCAGGTGTCCGAGGTCTTGTTTTTGGAGGGAGGCAAGCAGGCTGGGCATGCGTCGGTTTGAGGTTGCAGGTCAAAAAGTCGAAGGCGGGTCGGTTGCATTGTAACCTTCCAACCTTCAACCTGCAACTTTCAACCTCTGACGACTTTCAACGCGCCCGGCAGAACTTCGAAACTGACCCTGCGCAGGTTACTGCCGAAACTGGTGAAGATCTCGCCGTCGGCGTGGATGTAGAGCGGACGGTTGGATGTAAGCGTGAGCCGCGTGCACGACCCCATGCGAATCTGTTTGAAGCGGCGGTGCGTGCCGCGCAGGAATTCGGGAAGCAGGCGGAACATCATGGCGCGCGAGACTTTTTGGACGGTGAGGTATTCGAGCGCGCCGTCGGTCATGTTGGAATCGGGCGAGAGGATGAATCCGCCGCCCTCGCGTCCGCCATTGCAGAGTGTGGCCATCAGGATGTTGTCCTGCCATTTCTCCCGGTCCGTTTCGATCTCGACGCGGGCGGGGTCGTGGTTGAGGAGGATGGTCTGAATGACGGCGGTGAGGTACATGAGAAAACCGCGCACGATGGGCAGGCGGTGGGAACGGATCGTCACGACGGCATCGAAACCCATGCCGAGCGTGTTGTCGAAATATTCCCTGCGGCCGTGTTCGTCTGTCATCAGGCCGAGATCAATCGCGGAGGGTGCGCCTTCGAGCGCGTGCGCCAGGGCGCGGTCGGCCTGCATGGGGACGCCGATGGCGTGCGCGAAGTCATTGCCCGAGCCGACGGGAACGACACCCAGAATGGGGCGTTTGCTCTCTGGAACTTGCATGATCCCGTTGACGACTTCGTGCACGGTACCGTCGCCGCCCATGGCGATGACCATCTCATAGCCTTCTTCGCCCGCCTTGCGCGCCAGTTCGACGGCATGTGTGGGGTAAACCGTTCCGCTCCAGTCGCAGTCCCCGTGCTCCTCCACGATCGGGCGCAGGTCGCGCGCCACCTGCCAGGCGTGCCCCATATCGGCCATCGGGTTCAGGACGATCTTCACTTTGCGTGCCATGTCGGCTCCTTGAACAGATTTGCCCTTTATAACCCCCGAATGGATGAACAGAGGCCGCCTGTCCCCGCGAGGCGATCAGCCCGGTTCGCTTTGAAGAGGCGCGGTGGGAGCCGCGGCCGGCATGAATTTGCCGCGGTCGTGCCGCTTGGCGCGGTAGAGCGCCGCGTCCGCGGCGCGCAGTAATTCGGGGCCGTTTATGCCGTGGACCGGGTAAATGGCCACCCCGCCCGAAATTCCCAGCCTGAGATGTTTTCCATCCGGGGCCGCGAGGTCGAACTTTTTCAGTTTTTCGAGAATCTTCTCGCACACCAGCAGGGCGCGCGGCATGTCGGTCTGATTCATGACCAGGGTCAGTTCGTCGCCGCCGTAACGGGCGAGAAAATCGGAGGAACGCAGTCCCTGCGCCAGGAAATTGAACAGCACGCGCAAGACATCGTCGCCGAATGAATGGCCGTAGGTGTCGTTCACATCCTTGAATCCGTCCAGGTCCATCATGACCACCGCAAAGGGGTAGCCGGTACGCCGCGCCGACAACACCTCGGACTCGAGCCGCTCATCGAGGGCGCGGCGGTTAGGCAGGCCGGTGACCGTATCGCTGAGGGCCTGCGCGCTGATCTTCTGGTGCAGGCTGGCATTGGAGATGGCGACCGCGGCCTGGTCTGCCAGCAAGTCGAGCAAGCGTCTCTCGGATTGGGAAAAACCGCCCACGTTCGAGCGCGAAAGATTCATCACCCCCACCACTTCGCCTCCGATCTTCAAGGGAATGCCGATGATCGAACCCTCCCATTCGGGAGGCGCATCCTTGAAGAGCGGATGTGTACGCATGTCCTCGACGACAACAGTCTCCCCGCTTCGCGCCACGGTATTCGTCAGGCCGTTTGTGCGCGGCGCGGAGACCGGGGTGGTCTTGCCTTCGTAATTCAGCGCCGCGCCGAATTCCAATTTCTCGTTTTTGTAATGGAAAATATGTACCGTGCGCGTATTATGCACCAGCCGCATGGCCTCCGAGACCACCGTATCCAGCACGCTTTGCAGATCGAGGCTGGAGGTCAGGCTCAGGCTCAACTTCCTCAGCGCATCCAACTCGGACATCTGTTGCTTGAGGAGCATGAGCAGGGCCTGGCTGGAAATAAGGCTGGAGGTCAGCAAACGCGATTCTTCCACCATCTGATCTGGATTGGCGTATTTCTCAGTGGCGGAAATCAGGACGTCGAGCAGTTTAAGCAGTTCCTCCTGGTCGGCCAGGGGGACGTTGCTCTGTGCAAGCGACCGCCGGGCCTCCTCGAGAATCTGCAAGGGAGAGAAAGGTTCTTCGGTCACAAGAGTATCCTGACCCGAGGAGGGGCGAAGTGAGTGCGTGAACGCATGCATTCTCAAATCGCACGATCCTTATGGTTGACTTGGATTATAGCCCTTTCGATGTAAATTTCTAAGTATGTTAGAATGAAATCCACCAACAAAATTGATGGGTTCCCATTCCATCCACCGGCAAAATTGATGGGTCTTTTCATGCAGACAAATATGCTTCCGGCTACTCCTCTTCATCCAAGACAGCGCGCTGTGATCGTCGGCGCCTCGAGCGGATTGGGCGCGGCGCTGGCGCACAGACTGGCGCGTGCGGGCTACTCGCTTGCGCTTCTTGCCCGACGAAAGGAACCGCTCGCCGCTTTATGCGCCGACCTCAACGCTGACGGCGAGACGCGTGCCCTCGCCTACCCCCACAACGTTACCGACTACGACGAGGTTCCCGGTCTTCTCCGCAGGATCGTGGCCGATCTGGGCGGCCTGGACTTGTTCATCTACGTGGCGGGCGTCAACTTTCCGCCGGGCCTCGAGCGCCTGAATTTCGAGGGGGACCGACGGATGGTCGAGGTCAACCTCCTCGGCGCGATGGCCTGGCTTACGCCGGTGGCTGAGTTGTTCAAGAGCATGAAGGGCGGACAAATCGTCGGTATCTCATCCGTGGCGGGCGACCGCGGCCGCGTGGGCAACCCGGGCTACAACACCTCCAAAGCCGCACTGACGACCTACCTGGAAGCCCTGCGCAACCGTCTGACGCGCCACGGTGTGCACGTCCTAACTGTTAAACCCGGCTTCCTCGAAACCGATATGCTCAAAGCCGCGCAGGGAGCCACGCTGTTCGTTGTCCCTCCCGAGCGCGCCGCGGACGATATATACAGGGCCATCCGCAGACGCAAACAGGTCGTCTACACCCATCCCATCTGGCGATGGATCATGCTGGTTATCAAACACATCCCCTCAGTGATTTTTAGAAGGTTGAGTTTTTAGTTTTTTGAAAAGTGAATTTGAGATCGTCGAATCCCAATCCCTCTGGCCTGCCAACCTGCCAACCTTCAAACCTTCCAACATGCCAACCTTTACCACCCTCGAAAACTTCGGACACTCGCTCAAGTCACAATCGTATCTCGTTCGACCGCGCAACGCGGACGAGATTTACAAGGTGTTTCAACTCGCGAAGAAGGACGGTCTCACCGTCGCGGCGCGCGGGGCGGGGCGCAGTTACAACGACGCCTCCATGAACGGCGGCGGCATCGTGCTCGACCTGTCGGCGATGAATCGAATCCTCGAATGGGATCCAGCCTCGGGCGTGGTGCGATGCGAGCCCGGGGTCACGCTCCAGCAATTATGGCAGAGAGTCCTGCCCGATGGCTGGTGGCCGCCGGTCGTTTCGGGCACGATGTTCACCACGCTGGGCGGCTGTCTCGGCGCGAACATTCACGGCAAGAACAACTACCGCATGGGGCCCATCGGCGAGCATGTGACCGGGTTCACGGCCATCCTGCCTACCGGCGCGGAGGTTTCCTGTACGCCGAATAAAAATGCCGAGCTGTTCTATGCCATGATCGGCGGACTGGGCATGTTGGGGGTTTTCACTTCGATCACCCTGCAAATGAAGAAAATGCATTCGGGCCTGCTCGAAGTGCATGCCTGGCCGACGCGCACGCTCAAGGAACAATTGCAGTCACTCGAAGACGGCGCGCCGAAGTACGATTACATCGTCGGCTGGCTGGATACGATCACGATTGGCCACGGACAGATTCATGCCGCGAACTATCTGCACGAGGGCGAAGACCCCGAGCCGCAGAAGACGATGCAACTCGCGTATCAGAATCTGCCGAGCCGCTTGTTCGGCGTGATGCCCAAATCGCTTTTACATTACTTCATGACTCCGTTCATGAACAATCCCGGTGCGTGGGCTGTCAATACGGGTAAGTACATTACGTCGTTGCGGCGTCACACCTTCCGACAATCGCACGCGGCCTTTCATTTCCTGCTGGATTATGTCCCGTTGTGGGAATTGTCGTACGGACGCAGCGGCCTCATTCAATATCAGTCATTCCTCCCCAAAGAAACAGCGCTTCACGCGTGGACCGAATTGCTGGCCCTCGCCAAACGGCGCGGCCTCCCCTCCTACCTCGGCGTGACCAAACGCCACCGCCCGGACCGCTTCCTGCTCACCCACGCCGTGGACGGGTTCTCGCTCGCGCTGGATTTTAAAGTCCGCCGCCGCGAAGTGATGGCCAAGATGCTGCAAGAGTTCGATCGAATCGTCCTTGAAGCGGGCGGAAGATTCTACTTCGCTAAGAACAGCGAAACGACCGCGGAGACCGCCCGCAAATTCTACGGCGAGGAGACTATGGCGAAGTTCAAGCGGTTGAAGAAGCGCTGTGACCCGAACGGCTTGCTGGAATCGGATCTGTATCGGCGGATATTTGGAAATTTGTAACTCGGGAATCGGGTATCGTGAGTCGGAATTCGGCAACTGTCCACCGTCCACTGTCCACGGTCGTTGTGGAAGACCTCGGCTTGATCGAGTACGAACGCGCCTGGAAACTGCAGGACGAGTACGCGGCGGAGATCGCCGCGGGGACGCGTCCGCCGACATTGCTGTTGCTGGAGCATCCCCACGTTTATACCTTTGGCAGAAGAGGGCGGGCTGAGAATCTGCTGTGGGGAGAAGAGCAGTTGAGACAAAAAGGGATTGCCATTCACTGGGTGGACCGCGGCGGCGACGTGACCTATCACGGGCCGGGGCAGTTGGTGGGATATCCGTTGTTGCCGCTCTCTCCGATTGAAAACGCGTCGAACTCTCACCGCGAAGAAAAGAAGAACGCGAAGGCGAATGAACTTCGCGAAGGGGATGAAAATCTTCGCGACCTTCGCGGCTTCGCGGTCCAAACTCGTATTCCCGATGCCGATTACGTGGGCTACATCCGCAAACTGGAGAAAACGCTTATCGCCGCGCTGGCGCGTCTCGGGCTGGCGGCAGGCCAGAGGTCCGGGAAGACCGGCGTGTGGGTGCAGGCGGATGTCTGGTCGCGCTGTTCAAGATGCCGTCCGGAGGATCGCGCCAGGCCCGCCAAGCTCGCGGCCATCGGCGTCAAGGTGGACGCGCGCGGCGTTTCGCGTCACGGCTTCGCGCTGAACGTGAATCCAGACATGTCGTACTGGGAGGGAATCATCGCCTGCGGCCTGCAGGACGAGCCGGTGGCCTCGCTGGAGGATTTGCTTTCGCCTGTGCCAACGATGGAGGCGGTCAAGCGCGAGGTGACCGCCGCGTTCGCCGATGCTTTTGAGTACAAGGTGACGCCGCATCCCTCCGTTGACTTTTTGCCCTGAACCTTGTACACTATGCGCAGATTTTCCCAGTCTTTGTTGGAGGAGAAAGATGGCCGCTAGATTCCAATTTGTGATGCGATCGGGACCGACGCCGGGCGCCATGTACGCCCTCGAAAGCGATACCATTACCATCGGGCGCGATTCGTCCAACACCATTCAAATCAACGACGCCGAGATCTCGCGCCGCCACGCGCGTTTGATCTTTCAGGGCGGCAAATACGTGATCGAAGACAGCGGTTCCACCAATGGCACGCACGTGAACGGACAGCGCATCGCGGGCCCGGTCGTGCTGAAGCCCGGGGACGTGGTCTCGTTCGGCGAGCAGATTGTGCTGGCTTATGAATCGGCGGACTTCGACCCAGCCGCGACCCTGGCCTCGCCGCGCTCTGCGGCGCGTTCCTCACGCCCGGTGCCCGCGCCGCCTCCCATGGCTGCCCCCGTGGCCGGACAGGTTCCTGCCGGCCCGATGGTCTCTCCGCGCAAGAACAACATGCTGCCCATCATCGTCGCCGCCGGCATTCTCCTGTTCGTATGCGCCTGCGTGGGCTTTCTGTTCTGGGTGGACGCCAACAGTATGTGGTGCACGTTCTTCCCCTTCCTCGGCGGTTGTCCGTAAAGTCCCGACTGCCCCGCAGGCATAAAACCTGCGGGGCGTTTTTTATTTCAAAGTGTTGTAAAATCGAAGCACACAGATTTTGCCAGAGGCTTATATCGTGTCGCAACCCAATCCCTCCTCTCCGGCGTGGCGTTCCAACACCAAACTGGTGGTCGCGTTGACCATCGTGGCGATCGCGGCCGCGTTCCTGGTGCGTTTCCAGTTCATCCTGGGGCCGCTGATCATCGCGTTCATCCTTGCTTATCTCCTGCAGCCAGCCGCCGCTTTCATCAGCCGCTCTGTGCGCGTTTCGTGGCGCGCCTCCGTCAGCCTGCTATACCTGTTCATGCTCATGCTCCTGCTGGGCCTGCTGACCGCCGGGGGTGTGGGACTCGTCCAGCAGATCCAGAGCCTGATCACGTTATTGCAATCCAGCCTGGACCAGCTGCCCGAACTCATCAGCGTGATCGCCGCGCAGGCCGCCCGATTCGGGATCGACCTGCAAGCGCTCGACATCAGTTCCATCAGCGACCAATTGCTCTCCTTCGGACAGTCTCTGTTGAGCCGCACCGGAACGATCATCAGCTCTCTCGCCAGCCAGGCCGCCAGCGTGGTTGGGTGGAGCCTGTTCGTCCTGCTGGTCTCCTATTTCATCCTGATAGAAAGCGGAGGCCTGCGCGAACGCTTGATCCAGGTGGACATCCCGGGCTACACCGCCGATCTCAGCCGCCTGGGACGCGAGCTCAGCCGCATCTGGAACGCGTTCCTGCGCGGACAGGTGATCGTCTTCTTCGCGACGGTCATCATTTACACCATCGTTCTGTCCATTCTGGGAGTCCGTTACGCCATCGGCCTGGCGCTCATGGCGGGATTGGCGCGCTTCGTGCCCTACGTCGGTCCGGCCATCAACTGGACGGCCCTGGGCCTGGTGACTTTCTTCCAGCCGCATAAACTGTTCGATATGCCGCCTCTGACCTTCATGCTGGTGGTCATCGTCATCGCCCTCATCATTGACCAGATCTTCGATAACGTCGTTTCGCCGCGCATCATGGCCGACGCTCTGCGCGTCCACCCGGCCGGCGTGCTGGTGGCCGCCATCGTGGCCGCCAACCTGCTGGGTGTGCTGGGCGTGGTGATTGCCGCGCCCATGCTGGCAACCTTCAAACTGCTCTGGCAGTATGTTTCCCGCAAGATGCTCGACCAAGATCCCTGGCCCGAAGTGGAGGAGACCGGTCCGCCGCCCGGGCCGACCCTGTTGCAACGCCTGCTTGGCTGGCTCAAGTCCCTGCGCGGCAAGCAGCGTAAAAGTTAGGAGACCGCAATGCCTAAGGATGAACCCCGCACCGAAACCATCGCCGAGACCGATAACTATCTGGCCTGGAAGGCCGAAGAGCCGGACGGCGAGACCACCTATCACGTGGAACTGAACAACGTCACCATCCATTTCTTCGAGGAGGAGTGGGAGGAGTTCCTGCAACTGGTACGCGGACTTGGCTGACCTTTTCAATGAAATTTAAAAATGCCATCACAGATGTGCCCGGCATCGAAGTCGGTCACGCGCAGGATGATGAGGCGCTGACCGGCTGTACGGTGGTGCTGTGCCGCAAGGGCGCGGTCGGCGGCGTGGACGTGCGCGGGGGCGCGCCCGGCACACGCGAGACCGACCTGTTGAATCCCCTCAATCTCGTCGAGAAGGTCCACGCCGTGCTGCTGGCCGGCGGCTCGGCCTTCGGTCTGGACGCGGCCGGCGGCGTGATGCGCTATCTCGAGGAACGGAAGATCGGATTCGAGACCGGCGCGGCGCGTGTACCCATCGTCCCGGCCGCAATCATTTTCGACCTGAACGTGGGCCGCGCCGACCGCCGCCCGGACGCGGAGATGGGCTACCGCGCCGCGGCCTCCGCCTCGTCTGACGCGCCGCGCGAGGGCAACGCCGGCGCGGGGACGGGCGCCTCGGTGGGCAAGATGTTCGGCGCGAGACAGGCCATGAAGTCCGGGCTGGGAAGCGCCAGCATTCGAATCGGCGCAGGAGTGATCGTCGGCGCACTGGCAGTGGTCAATGCCTTCGGCGATGTGGTGGATCCGCAAAACGGACAAATCCTCGCGGGTCTGCGTTCGGCAAAGGCCGGGCCGCTGCGGGTCGGCGCGCCGGGTCAATTCGCGGATACGCAGGCGATGATGAAGACGTTGATCGGGCGCAGTATCCTGGGTTTCGCGTCGCGCGCCAACACGGTCGTCGGCGTGGTGGCGGTCAACGCGAAATTCACCAAAGCGGAAGCGAACAAAATTGCCCAGATGGCGCAGGACGGCGTGGCGCGCACCATCCGCCCGGCGCATACGATGCTGGACGGCGATACGATCTTTGCGCTCTCGACCGGCGGGAAGAAAGCGGATGTCTCCACGGTGGGCGCGTACGCGGCGGAAGCGCTGACCCGGGCCATCGTCCGCGCGGCGACGCGGGCCGAATCCGCCGGGGGATTGCCGGGGCTGGGTAAGTAGCGGATGAATACCGCCTGTTCGATCATCGGGGCTCGCAACGATGATTGACAGCAAAAAAAAGACGGCCAGGATTGCGGCCGTCTTTTTTACCAATTGATTGTTTACCTGCCTCTGCGGCCTTTCAATTCATCCTTCAGAATGAACGTCAGCACCACACTGACGACGCTGATCACCAGGCCGCCCCAGAAGGCCGGGCCGAAGCCGTCCACATGGAAGCCGATGCCCAGCGACTGGCTGACGATGCTGGTGAGCCAGAGCAGGAAGGTGTTGATGAGCAGGGTGAACAGGCCGAGCGTGAGCAGGATGAGCGGGCAGGTGAGCAGTTTGAGCAGGGGACGCAACAGGGCATTGATGAGGCCGAAGATCAGCGCGATCCAAAGAATGGATACCCAGCTTTCGGTCAGTTCGATGCCGGGCACGAAGGTCACCGCCACGTACAGGGCGACCGTGTTGATTGCCCAGCGCACAATGAATTTCGTCATTCGATTCTCCTTTTCTGTCGTGCTCCAGCCGCTGTCCCCGGCGGCGTATCCAGCGCCGAGGACGGCGCTGGGAGCGAGTAATGTTCAGCCGCTCTCGTAAACAGTATACGCAGTCAGACTCAACCCGTTGCGCCCTCGGCGCGCATCCAGATGAGCGTGCGCGCGGCGTCGAAGCCTGCGGCGCGGATGGATTCGTCCAATGGACCGACGGGATGCTCGAGCACCAGTTTCCGCCGGGCAGACAGGTCTGCGCGGGCGCGGAGCAGGAGCGCGGTGACGGCCTGCGGGTCGGCGTCGGGGGCGGCCGCCAGCCAGAGGGGATCGGCGCGCCCGCCGCTGGTCCAGGAAAGAACCGCTTGCAGGTGGTCGCCTTCGAGCGCGGCCCACTGACGCAGGTTCATGTCCACGAAGAACAGGTAGAGCCAGTAGCGCAGGCCGGGAGCGAAGCCGCTCCAGTTGAAGAGGCGGTACCAGCCCAGTTCGTCGGGATAGGCGCGTTCGAGCCATTCCTTTTGCCGGGGCCAGAAGCGGGATGCGCGCGGGACGATGGAGGCGGGACGCCCGGCGGAAGGTTCGGCCGGGCCGGCCGCGGACAGCCAGGTGGTGCGGCGGAAGCGTTCGCGGAATCCCAGCTGGGAATACAGGGCGATCGCGCCGGGGTTGTCGTCGCGCACGTGAAGCCAGATCGCATCCGCTTTGCGCTGGCGGGCGTGGCTCAGGCATTCCTGGGTGAGGGCGCGGGCGATGCCGCGTCGGCGCGCTTCGGGGTGGACGGCCACGTTAGCAATGAGATTTATCCTTTTACGGCGATGGTGGAAGGGGATCAGGCTGGCGTTGCCTACGATCCTGCCGTTCTCCTCCCAGACGTAGCCGCTCATCGGCATGGACGCGCCTTCGATGGTCCGCGAGGCCCAGCGCAGGAAGGAGTCGTCGCGGCTGGCGCGGCGCATCTGGCGGACGTAGTCCTGTCCTTCGCTGTCCATGTTGTTCTGGAAGCACAATTCGATCAGGTCGGCGACGGCGGAGAGGTCGCGCAGGATGTTGAGCGGGCGCAGGTTGGGGTGCGTGGGGGCGCGGGCAGGAATGGGGATGGAGGTCATTGCTGGCATTATAGCGCGGAGTCGAGGCGCATTGCTAGAATCTCTCCAGCCGAAGCGGACTCAAATCAAATGCAGGCTCGCGTCCATTGACCAACTCCGCCACAATCTGACCCGTTCCCGGGCCGAGCGACAGCCCCAGCATGGCATGACCTGTCGCGAGAAACAAATTGTCGTGCTTCGGAGATTTCCCAATGATGGGCACGCCATCCGGCGTGACGGGGCGCAGTCCCGCCCACGTCTCTTTGAGCTCCAGTTTTTCATCCAGGCGCAGGTATTCACGCGCCGAGTTTTCGATGCGCCGAATCCAAACGGGATTCGGCTCCATGCTGTAATTGCCGATTTCGAGCCGCCCCGTGAATCGCAGGAGTTCACCCATCGGAGTGACAGCGATTCTTCTTTCCCCGAGTATCAACGCGTGGCCCGGCATTGTCTTCGCCGCGGACATGGTCATGCTGTATCCGCGCGCGGGCTGGATGGGAATATTCAATTTCAAATCTTTTACAACGGATGGAGTCAATGCGCCCGCCGCAAGGACAACTTGCTCCGCGTCGAACTCACCCGCGTTTGTTTGCGCCACCCGAACCTTTTCTCCCGCTGATTCAAATCCCATGACTGCCGCCCCCTCGAACATTTCCGCACCCATGGCGCGGACGCGGCCGCTCAACAGTTTGAGAAACACCGCGGGGTTGAGATGCGCGTCCCCCGTGAAATGCACGCCGCCAATGACATCCCCCAGCGCGGCGGGCTCGACTTCGCGGATTTTGGACTTATCGTACACGCTGACGGGAATTCCATGCTTCTGCATGAACTCGCATTCGTGCCGTCCATCGCGGAAGGCTTTCTCGGTTTTATACAAAAACAGCAAACCTTTTTCCCGATACGAGCAATCGAACTTCTCTTCGGCAATAATCTGCGCAAAGTTCTTCGCGCTCAATTGACCCAGGGCATTCAATGGCTCGATACTGCGCTGAACATTGAAGTCACTGCACGCCAGCACAAATTTAAACAGCCATGAAATGTAATTCAGGTCGAGGCTGACCTTCATGCCGAACGGACTATGCGCGGGGTCGAGCATCCATTTGAGAGCGGAGGTTACCACTCCGGGCGCGGCCAGCGGAATGATATGACTCGGCACGATATGGCCCGCGTTGCCCGAGCCGCTGCCTATGCCGATTTCCTTCGCATCAACGATGGTTACTTTGCGCCCAGATTTGAGGAGGTAGTAAGCGCAACTTAAGCCTACCGGTCCCCCGCCGATGATGAGGACATCAGATTTTGCGGTCATCGTTTCTCCAAAACGACGGCGGGCGACGGGTCATAGACAACACATCGTCCATCGCCTGTTATCCGTGGTCTAAATTCCCTTCCCAAATGGATCGCGCTCATCCACTAAAATCGTCCCTTCGGACATGACCCAGGCCTCGCCGGTGATGATGGGAATGAGATTGTCGCCATCCAATTGAATACTGCCTTCGAAGATACTGCCGACGACGCTTTGTTGCTTCCATGTCTGGCCCACTTTCAATTTTCCATCGGCATATAAGCAAGCCAGCTTCGCGCTCGTGCCCGTCCCGCAAGGGGAACGGTCATAGGCTTTGCCGGGGCAGAGGACAAAACTCTTGCTGTCCGCCTCTTTTGATTCGGCGAACAGCTCGACGTGGTCAATCTCCGCGCCGTTCGCGCCGGTGACGCCCTTGGCGGTCAACTGTTCGCGGACGCGCCAGGCGAAATCGGTCAGCGCTTCGAGGTTGCGCATGTCCACGTCCAGGCCGTGATCGTGGACGAGGAAGAACCAGTTGCCGCCCCAGGCCACGTCGCCGTAGATGGTCTTGCCGTCTATCTCAATGGGGACGTGGGCGAGGTGACGGTAGGCGGGGATGTTTTTGACGGAGACTTTATTCGGATACATGTCATTGCGAGGAGCGAACGAAGTGAGCGACGAAGCAATCCCCTCGGTGGCAGGGGAGATTGCTTTGCTCGCTTGGTCTCGATACGTGCTTCGCACTACTCGACCAGCGCTCGCTCGCAATGACATGGGATGAAGAGTTGCTTCCACCACCCCAACAGGAGTTTCCACTCGAATGATTCCCGGCTGGACTTTGCCGAGGTAGGCAAGCGAAGCAATCAGACCGATGGTTCCGTGTCCACACATGCCGAGGTAGCCGACGTTGTTGAAGTAGATGACTCCGAACTGACAGGCCGGGTCCGCGGGCGGGACGAGGTACGCGCCGACCAGCACGTCCGAGCCGCGCGGTTCGAGCAGGACGGTGTGGCGCAGGTCGTCGTGGTCACGTTTGAGGAGGGTCAACTTTTCGGCGACAGAACCCGCTCCGAGGTCGAAGGGAAGCGAGGGGACGAGGCGGGTGGGTTCGCCGCCAGTGTGGGAGTCGAGGAAGGGGATTTTTAGCATGAGTCGAAAGTCGAAGGTCAAAAGTCGAAATTCGAATATTCGATAATCGAATTTCGAGTATCGTATATCGCCTAGATCGTCGTGAAGATTCGCGTAAATTCCGCGCGGTCTTCGTCGGTGAGGGGAAGCAGCGGCAGGCGTGGACCGCCGACGGGGATGCCGAGCAGTTCACAGCCGAGTTTCACTTTTTGCAGGTAACTGCCGCTTTCCACACTGCGGAGGAGCGGAAGCAATTTTTCCATGCGGGCGCGGGCGGTCACGAAATCTCCGGCGAGCGCGGCTTCGAGAACATCGGCGTGTTGACGCGGGGCGCAGGAGGCCGCGCCGCCGATCCACGCGGTGGTTCCCCAAAGGAAGTAGTCGAGGGCCTGGTCGTCGGAGCCGCAGATGATCTGGTAGCGGTCGCCGTAGCGGGCACGCATGGCGTAGACGCGCGACATGTCGCTGGAGGCTTCCTTGATGCCGATGACGTGACTGTATTTGGTCAGGCCGTCCATCACGTCGAAGCCGACCTCGGTGCCCGCGCGCCAGGGGAAGTTGTAGAGCACGATGGGAATGGTGATGGCTTTCGCGACAGCCTCATAATGAGCGAGCAGTTCGCGCTGGGAGGGACGCGAATACGGCGGGACGGCTACCATCAGCGCGTCGTAGCCCATTTGCTCGGCAGCAACTGAATAGCGAATGACATCGCGCGTCGCACCGGAGTTTGTACCTGCAATGAGCGTGACGCGGCCGTTCACTTTCTCTTTGACGAATTTGAAAATGTCCAGCCGTTCCTGGTCGTTGAGGGCATAGACTTCGCCCGTTGTGCCACCGGGGACGATGCCTGAGATTTTGTTCTGAATGAGGTATTCGATGAGTTGCTCGAGGACGGGGTAGTTGATGGACTCGTCCGCGTGGAATGGAGTGACAATGGGGGCGTAGATTCCTTTGAGTTTCATAAGTGCTCCTGATGAAAGGGAGTTAAAAAACAAATCAGGCCATAAAGAATTCTTTATTCAGGGAGCAAAAAACCTTTCGGATTATCCTTTATCACTTTAATGGCATGGTTAATACTATAAGAGATTATTATGCCTGTATTGTATTTATATGCGAGTGGTAGGGGCTCATTCCCATCAAAAATAGGCTCATCTGTATATCGATATCCTGAAATGACACCAGCAACTCGATAGTTTTGCGAATTCGGAGGAAATTGAAATACAACTGGGCCACCAGAAAAGCCAGGGTTATTATGGCCATCGAGGTATATGATTCTTAGCATATTGTCTTGAAAAGTCATATTTGAAACTATTGCCTTTTTTGCAAACGGTAAAGGAAAATCATTATTTATTTCGCCCAGATCGGAATACATCCCATATGGAAATCCAAGAAAATAGACATCTTGGCCATAATACATTTCGGCGCTTGTGGCTTCTAAGAGGTGCGTTGGCGAAATCTGAATATCAGCTGCAAGAATTGTTATGTCGATATCATCCCGGCAATGACCAACAAGGTTTGCATCTATATTTTTCCATTGTCGTTCATGATATATTTTTACTGTCGCTCTTGACTCAACAGAGGAAAAAATGTGTTTAGCAGACACAATATATTGTTTTCCATCGACGTCAACGGTAAAACATGTACCATTTACACTGCCGTAGCTAACAAAAAATACTCGTTGAATCACATTATTAGGGATCATGACGAAACTCCTGCTGAAGTTTTTCTCCTAACCTGCGCCGTCGCATAATACTACCCATGAGATTATTGAAGGTGGACTGACAATCCGAGTATATCATCCTCGCCTTAACGCACAGAGACGGCTCAACGCCGTCTCTGTAAAGTTACTTGCAATCTGCTTACGGGTTGGTCTGGTTCCAGCGCCAGCCGTTCATCATGCCGCCGTAGCCGCCGGTCCCGCCCATGCAGGGACCGTAACCCGTCCCATATCCATTGCCCATGCGGCTGTGCATCTGGTTCATCCAGTCGGCCTGCGCTTGGGTGAGGACACCGTCCTTGACGGCCGCGGCGATGGCATTGGCGCGGACCGTGTTCATCAGGCTGTAGAACTCTTCAGCCTTGACCCCCTCGGCGAGGGCGATCTGGTACATGGTCTGGCCGGAGGCGAGGCGGGAGTTGATCTCGTCCACGCTCAGTTTGAGGACTTTGGCCCATTCGGCGGTCATGTAGGTGTGGATTGGGCCGGTCTGCCCGTAGCCCATCATCGGTCCGCGGCCGGAGCCGGGCGCGTAGGGTGTCGCGGGCGGGTTGCCGCCCTGTGCGTAGACCAATCCAGCGGCGCCGAAGGTCAGGGCGAGGATGCCCAGGACTGCGATTACGATTAGAGTTTTCTTCATGGTGGTTCTCCTTTTGTTTGGCTTTCGCCTGTTTTCTGCCCATAGGATAGACCATGAATGTAAAGGTTCTGTGAAGAATGCAGAAAGCCTGCTAAAAGAAAACGCAACCGCCCTTGAACTAATTTGGACGCGGATTAACGCGGAGAACGCGGATTTTATTGTCTTTTCCGCGTTCATCTGTGCTCGCTTGCACTGAGCCTGTCGAAGTGTCGCTTCCCGTTAACCTAATGACTTCTCTACCGCGTCCAGCCGCCCGGCAGACGACCCACTCCGACAAACACGATTGCCAGCACGCCGAGGACGACGTACAACGCACGGCGGAAGCGCGTTGGATTATCGAGGCTTTTCCAACGAGCAGGCAGATGGGCGACCGCGGCCGCGATCAGCATGGTGACCAGGTGCTCGATGCGATAGGACGGGAAGCCGCCGCCCGCGAATCCATTCCAGAGGAAGTAAATGAAACCGAGCAGGACCTGCAAGTCCATCAGGCCGCTGAAGCCTGCCGTCAGTCCGCGGTCCATTTTGCCAAACTCGCCGCCGCGCCGCCAGCCGACGAAGAATTTTACGATTGCGACAATCGCCACTGCGACGATGGCCCAACGGATGATCGAATGAAGTGCGAGGACAGTGGTCATGGGAATCCTCCTGAGGTTGAAATCGGCACAATGGTAGCACAAATTCATTTCTCGTGTAGAATCCAATTACAAGCATGTCATTACGGCGGTGCCGCGTAGCATTCCGCCGTACCGAAACCACCCGAAGCAATCTCCATGCAACAGAAGTTTACTTTCTAATATGGTCTCGATACGTCCTTCGACTTCGCTACGCTTCGCTCAGGACTACTCGACCAGCGTTCATAAGGAGACACCATGACCTACACCTCGATTCTCACCGAAACACGCGGACGGGTGGGACTCGTCACCCTCAACCGCCCGGACACGTTGAACGCGCTGGATGCCACCCTCCTGCGCGAACTGATGGATGCGCTGGAGGCCTTCGACAAAGACGATGCCATCGGCGCGATGATCATCGCAGGCGGTGAAAAGGCCTTCGCTGCCGGCGCGGACATCAAAGAGATGGCCGACCGTTCCGAGCAGGAGATGCGCGCCGCCGACCCGGTGGCGGTCTTCGCGCGGATTCGGAACGTCCGCAAGCCGGTCATCGCCGCGGTCTCCGGCTGGGCGCTGGGCGGCGGCTGTGAACTGGCGCTCTCGTGCGACATGATCGTCGCCTCCGAACGTGCCGTCTTCGGCCAGCCCGAAGTGACCATCGGCGTCATCCCCGGCGCGGGCGGCACCCAGCGACTGACTCACGCGGTGGGCAAGGCGCTGGCCATGGAGATGATCCTGAACAACCGCAAACTGTCAGCCGCGGAGGCGCTCCAGTTCGGCCTCGTCAACCGCGTCGTCCCGCCCGACCGATTGCTCGAGGAGGCCGTGTCGCTCGCGGCGGAGGTCGCCGGGCGCGCGCCGCTGGCGGTCCGCGCCGCGAAGAAGATGGTCAACGAAGCATACGAACGCCCGCTGGGCGAGGCGCTGGTCGAGGAGCGGCAGGAGTTCTACGGCTTGTTCTCCACCGAAGATCAAAAAGAAGGCATGCGCGCCTTTCTCGAAAAACGCAAGCCGGAGTGGAAGGGAAAGTAACCGCCGCGCATGCTCACCATTCAGCAATTGCTTGCAGGCTTTCAATCGCTTCCGCTGCGCGGCAGGCCGGTCATCGCGCACGGTTCGTTCAAATCGTTCGGCATGATGCAGGGCGGGCCCAAGGCGGTCATCGACGCGCTGATCGCCTCGAGCGGCGCGCTGGTCATGCCGACCTTCACATACAAGACGATGGTCACGCCGCAGGTCGGCCCGCCCAACAACGGCCTGACCTACGGGAACGCCCGCGACCTCAACCGCATGGCCGAACCGTTTCATTCCGACCTCCCGGCCGACCCTCTCATGGGCGCTCTTTCCGAGACCCTGCGCCGGCACCCGTCATCGAAGCGCACCCTGCACCCGATCCTCTCCTTCGCGGGCGTGCGCGCCGACGCGGCCCTCGACCGGCAGACCCTGCTCGATCCGCTCGCGCCCATCGGCGCGCTGGCCGAACAGGATGGATGGGTCGTTTTGATCGGAGTGGATCACACCGTCAATACGAGCATTCATTACGCTGAAAAACTGGCCGGGCGGAGACAGTTCGTCCGCTGGGCGACGACGAAGAACCGAATCATCGAATGCCCGGGCTTCCCCGGAGATTCGTTCGGGTTTCAGCAGGTGGGCGAGTATCTGGAAAACGATGTGGAACAGATTCAACTCGGCGGGGCGATCGTGCGCGCTCTTCCTTTATTGCGTTTGTTCGATGTGGTGAAGACGCTGATTAAAGTCAACCCGCTGGCATTGCTCTGCCAGCGGGAGGATTGCGAACGGTGCAGGGATGTGAGGCTTACATCGTAGAACATTAGAAACCTGGTTTCTTCGAGAAACCAGGTTTCTGTTTACGACTATTCCGAGAGATCAACTTCCTGCCCATCATACTGACCCGTGACATGCAGGTTGTAATCCGCGTCGCGGGTGTAGACCAGCAGGCCGTCGGCGAGTCCGCTGACGAGCACGTTGAGCGTGAACACATCCTCGTCATAGTTATACGTGCCGTCGCCGGTCATCACGAATCCTTCGGAGAAGGCGCAATTCGTAAGCCGATAGATTTCTCCGGAGTCGGAAGGCTCGAAGACGAACGTCCCGCCGAACGGACAGCCAATGGCGGTGGGAGTTTCGGCATCCCAGTAATAATACTCGGGCATGTAATACAACTCATCGTCCACCGAGGCGAGCGCTTCGAGCGGACTCTCGAATTCGGCCGCGTCGCGCGGAGCCAGCGGAACGAACTCGCTGGCGACGACGCCATCGCAGGTGGTCTCGCGCTCGGGCAGCGCGTCGTCCACGAGGAAGGCTGTCACCAGTTCGTCCACGCAGGAGACGCCCCAGCCGAAGATGATGTGCGGGCCGCCGGTCTCTGTGACGAGGTAGCCGTCGTCGAGGCGGCTGTAAACCGCGACGCCGTTTGAGTTGGGCGTGGCCGGGTCGGCGGTGCCGCCGAGGACGAGGGTCGGAACGCCCTCTAACGTCAACGGCGCGGGGCGGGAGGTATCGTCTGTGGCGTTCGGCCAGAAGGGACAGGGCATGTCGCCGTAGAAGATCGAGGCGAAGCGCGGCAGGCTGGCGTCGGTCGCGTCGCCGGCGCGCAGATAGGCCTCGGCGCGCTCCTCGGGAGTCCCGCTGAAGTAGCCGTAGTCCTGACATTCGACCGCGTAATACATCGCGTCAGAGTAGGACGGGTCGGGGATGGCCTCCAGCGACTCGGGGTCCAGCAGGAGCGAGTTGTAGAAGACGCGCGCCAGCGGGACGAGGTCTTCGTCACGCGCGTACGCGGCCAGCGCGCGCAGGAAGATCATGCGCGCGTTCTCGGAGTAGAGGAAGCCCGCCGCGGCGGTTTCCAGGTCGCTCAATGAGAACGTGCGCGACGCCATGCCGCCGGAGGGCAGAGGGAAGTCGAAGGGCAAAGGCGATTCTTTCAAGCGCGCCGCGAGGTCATCATAGACCGCGACCGCATCACTGCCCATGTCCTCGGCGCAGGCGGGATCGTCGTTGCAGGCCTCGAGGGTCATCACCAGCACATCGTTGAAGGCCTGCGCCTGTTGTGCGTAGAACTCGACGCCGGAGAGGGTCAGGTCCACCGTGCCGTCGAGGATGAGCGCGGCCAGGTGATCGGGATGTGCGGCGGCGTAGGTCTGCGCGTATTGCGTGCCGTAACTCTCGCCGTACAGCCAGATCTTTTCGTCGCCCATCGTCTGGCGGAAGAACTCGAGGTCTTCCACGGCCTGCGCGGTGCCGAGGTAGGGCAGGATGTCGGGGTCGCCCATTTCGGCCACGCAGTCTTCGGCGAAGGTGCGCGCGGTGTTAACGAGGGCGGCCTCCTCGTCCGATGTGGACGCGGCCCAGTCGGCGCGGTAAAAAGCCGCGGCGGCGTCCGCGCATTGCAGTCCGCCGGATTGACCGACGCCGCGCTGGTCGAAGAAGACGATGTCGAAGTGTTCAGGAATGGAAGGATCGAAGGCCGAGGTGTATGAATCTGCGCTTTGCAGACCGGCCGTGCCGGGCCCGCCCGTAGCAGTGACGAAGATGCCCTTGCGTTCCCCGCTCGCGGGCAGGACGCCGAAGACTACTTCTATCGTTCGCCCATCGGGATGGAAGTGATCGAGCGGGACGGCGAGGGTGACGCAGGTGAAGTCGCTGTCGGGGCAGGGCGCGCCGCCGAGTTCCTCGAGGCGAGCGGCGGTATCCAGCGCGGGGACTTCCGTGGGAGTGATGGGTGATTCAGTTGGAGTGAAGGTGGGAGGGGGCGTGGATGGCGCGCAGGCTTGTAAAGCAAGGATGAGGATAGTGAGAACCAGGATGAGTCTATTCATTATTTGCCTCCAACGGAAATTAAACACAAAGGGCACCAAGTCCACAAAGGAAACGCGGAAGAGAATTCGCGCAAATCCGTGTAATCCGCGGCGAATGAACTATTGCAACGTAATCGGCTCGATGCGCCAGCTCTCCTCGCCGATCAACTTTTTCAGGCGGGCGAGCATTTCGGGGCAGATGCGCGTGGTGTCGTTGGGGAAGTCGATCAGGTGTCCCTTGCCGTTCTCGAAGATCTGAAACGTGAATCGGTCGCGCCCGTGGAAGGAGATGAGCGTGCCGTAAATGGTCTTGATGCGGCGCTTGTCCACTTCCTTGTCCGCGCTGGGGCGCAGGATGACCGTGATCTGCTGCGGCGGATGCTCACGGTCCTCGGGTCGCGCGATGGCGGGATAGAGCGAGGGCAGGACCGGAGGAGGGACTTCGCCGCGCGGGGAATCGTCAAAGGGTGCAACAGCCGCTTCGGGCTTCGGACTTTCGGCTGATTCTGTTTTACCAGTATTTGACCCCCCTGTAGTCCCCCCTGAAAGGGGGGACGGCGCGTCACCGCGCGCGGCGATGGCCGCGTTCTCGAACGAGGGCTGCCATTCGCGGTCCCAGCCGTCGGGGAAGTTGTCGGGCGGAGGCGGAACGTCGGAGTCGTTCCAGTCCGTCTCGCCTTCCCTATCTTTCACAGGATGGGAGACGCGCGGCGCGGCGTAAACGGGTGTCGCTTCAGCGACGCGCGCCGGCTGTTTCATAACGGGAGCAGATTCGGGGGAGTCAGAGGCGCTCGCGGCCACCAGCATTTTGATTTCGGTCCGAATGGCGTCCACCAGAATCTTGGGCGGGCTGGACTGCGCGTCCACTTTGCCTTCGACCAGAACGATCTTGCCCGTTTCGAGCAGAGGCTGACATGCCGTCCACGTGCGCGGGAAGAGCACGAGTTCGATGTTTCCCTGCATATCTTCAATAGTGACAAAGCCCATTGGCTTGCCGGTCTTGGTCACGTACGGGCGGATGGACTCGACCACGCCGGCCACGCGCACTTTCTCCTCGTGCGTTGCCTCGGGCAGTCCCGCCGAGAAGTAACTGACCATCTGCGCCAGCGTTTTTTGATAGGGCGTGAGCGGATGATCCGAGACGTACAGCCCGACCAGTTCGCGCTCCCAGTTGAGCAACTGGCGGCGGTCAATTTCGGGAGCCTCGGGCAGGTGCAGGCTCTCGGCCACGCCGGTGCTCCCGCCGAAGAGACTCATCTGTCCCATGTCCGCGGCGCGGAAGTGCGCCCCGCTGACGGCCACGATGCGGTCGAGCGCGGCCAGCAGTGCGGCGCGGCTGCCGAACGCGTCGAGCGCGCCGACCTTGATGAGGCACTCCAGCGGGCGTTTGCCCACCGCGCGCAGGTCCACGCGCGAGGCGAAATCGTTGAGGTCCTTGAATGGACCGCCCTCGGCGCGCGCCTCGGTGATGAGTTTGACCGCGGCCTCGCCCACGTTCTTGACCGCGCCCAGCCCGAAGCGGATGGACGTCTTTCCGTCCGCGCCGTCTTCAATCGAAAAGTCCCAGCCGCTGGCGTTGATGTCCGGCGGCAGGACGGGCACGCCCATGGCACGCGTATCCGCCACGTAATAGGCCACCTTCTCGGTCTGGCTCTTGGATGCGGTCAGCAGGGCGGTCATGTATTCGGCGGGATAATGCGCCTTGAGATACGCGGTCTGCACGGCGATCACGCCGTAATCCGCGGCGTGCGACTTGTTGAAGCCGTAACGCGCGAACTCCTCCCAGTCCGCATAGATGGCCTCGGCGATGTCCTTGTCCATGCCCCTGGCCACCGCGCCTTTGACGAACTTGGCGCGGTGCTTCTCGATCTCCTTGGCTTTTTTCTTGGAGATGGCACTGCGCAGTTCGTCCGACTCGGAGGGCGTGTATCCCGCCAGTTCGACCGCGGCGCGCATCAGTTGTTCCTGATAGACGGGAATGCCGTAGGTCGAATCGAAGATGGGTTTGAGCGCGGAATGGCGGTATTCGACTTCGGCCTCGCCGTGCATGCGGGCGATGTAATCGGGGATGAACGCCATCGGGCCCGGACGATAGAGCGCCACCATGGCGATGACGTGTTCCACCGTCTGCGGCTTCATCTGGACGATGTAGCGCGTCATGCCGCCGCCTTCCACCTGGAACAGTCCTGCCGTGTTGCCCGCGCCGAGCAACTCGAATGCCTTCGGATCGTCGAGCGGGATGTTCGAGAGGTCGAAGCGAACGCCGTGACGCTCGGCGATCAGGTCGCAGGCGCGCGCCATCACCGTCAACGTGATCAGGCCGAGGAAGTCCACCTTCAACATGCCCAGCGAACTGAGGATGCCCATCTCGAACTGCGTCACGGATTTGATTGGCGTCTCTTCCGAATTGGAGGTAGGCCGATGCAGGGGCAGATATTCGATGAGCGGCTTATCTGAAATGACCACGCCCGCGGCGTGTGTGCCCGCGTTGCGCACCGTGCCTTCCATTTTGGCGGCGATGTCAATCACTTCGCGGATGTGCGGCGTCGTATCGTAGATTTGCTTGAACTCGGGCACCGCCATGGCGTCGTCCATGGTGGTCTGGCGCCCCGACACGAACGGGACGAGTTTGGCGACGCGGTCCACTTCGGGCAGGGGGATGTCCATCACGCGCGCCACGTCGCGCAGCGCGGCCTTCGTTCCCATCGTGCCGAAGGTGATGATCTGCGCCACCTTGTCGTCGCCGTATTTGCGGGCGCAGTATTCGAGCATCTCGGCGCGGCGGTCGTCGCGGAAGTCGAGGTCAATGTCGGGCATCTCGTTGCGGCCTGGATTCAGGAAACGCTCGAAGAGCAGTTCGTGCTGGATCGGGTCCACCAGCGTGATGTCCAGCGCGTAGGCTACGATGGAGCCCGCCGCGGAGCCGCGCGCGTTGTACCAGATTCCGTTCTCGCGCGCGTGGCGGCACAGGTCCCAGACGATGAGGAAATAGGCGTCGAATCCCATTTTGTGGATGACGCCCAGCTCGTATTCGAGCCGCGCCTGGACCTCGGGGCTGGATGCCCGTTCCCCATAGCGGCGGCCCAACCCCTGGTCGCAGAGAGAGCGGAGATATGTCTTCGGTGTATGTCCCTCGGGCACAGGGAAGTCGGGCAGGTGGTAGCCCTTGAACGACAGGTCCACATTGCAGCGTTCGGCGATGAGCAACGTGTTCGTGAGCGCTTCGGGAATCTCGGCAAAGATGCGGCTCATCTCGTCGGGCGGACGCAGATAGTATGAGGGGTCGGTCATCCTCATGCGGTCTTTGTCGCTCAATAACGTGTTGGTCTGGATGGCGAGCAGGATGTCCTGGTATTTCCAGTCGTCGGGGTTGATGTAATGCACGTCGTTGGTGGCGACGAATTTGGCGCTGTAGCGCGCGCCGAGTTCCACCAGGCGGCGGTTGAGTTCGAGGATTTCGGGGATGTCGTGCTGCTGCAGTTCGAAGAAGAAGCGGTCGGGGCCGAAGACATCGTAGTACCAGTTGATGCGGCGGACGGCCTCCTCGGGCCGCTGGTCGAGGATGTGACGCGGAATCTCGGCGGCCATACAGCCCGAAGTGCAGATCAGCCCCTCGGAGTGCGCGGCGAGGAAGTCGTGGTCTATGCGCGGGTAGTAGTAGAAGCCTTCGAGTTGCGCGGCAGAGGCGATTTGCAGGAGATTACGATAGCCTGTTTCGTTTTCCGCCAACAACAGCAGATGTGTGGAGGAACGGTCGAGTTTGGGATCGCGGTCATGCATGGTGCGGGCGGCCATATAGGCCTCCAGCCCGATGATGGGCTTGACCCCCGCGCCGATGGCAGCCTTGTAGAATTCCATCACGCCGAACATGGTGCCGTGGTCGGTGATGGCGACGGCGGGCATGTTCAGTTCCTGCACGCGCTGGACGAGCCTCTTGATGTTCGAGAAGCCGTCGAGCAGGGAATAATCCGTGTGGACGTGCAGGTGGGCGAAGGACATGGTCGGGCAGTCTGATGGTCTTGTAGTCGGATGGTCAGTTGTGGCTAGAAGACCAGCGGACTGGAGACTAACAGACTACTACGCGATTATAGCACGCGTGTTCAGGTTGACGATGAATGAGAGACTTAAAAAATCGGCTTACTCTTCAGGCTCTGCAAGAACTGATTTCCATGCCACAATGACGCGCGTGCCCCTCTTCGGCGTCGATTCGATCCTGACCTCTGCATGGATCAACGCGCCGCGCTCGATCATCCCGGCCAGACCGAAATGCTTGTGAGACAACAACTCGCTCAATTCAAGCCGCTCCCCGGCTTCAAAGCCGACTCCATTATCTTCGACCGTGAGATGGACGCCATTGGTGTCCATGCGCCCGGAGAAGGTGATCTCACTGGCCTGTGCATGACGGACGGCGTTCTCACATGCCTCCTGCACGATGCGGAAAAGGTGCAGTTCGATGTTTGCAGGATGACGGATGTTCTGCTCCGCATCCACATTGACAATCACTTTAACCGCATCGTTGGTGCGTTCCATCAGGTTCTCGGCCAGTTCGTCGAGGGCGGGCTTTAGGCCGTAGTTGAGCATGGGCGGCCGCAGGTCGCTGACGATCTCACGCAGGCGCGCGGTCAATGCCTCGTAGGCCTCGTAGAAATTCGGAGAGAGGTGAGTCTCGTCCAGGTGCATCCGCAGGACGGCTAACTGGTTGAGAATGCTGTCGTGCAGGTCGAGGGCCAGGCCGAGGCGGTGCTCTTCGAAGCGGCTGATGTTCTCCTGATACAACTTCCTGAGGCGTTCGGTCTGAAGCAGGTTGCTCAAGGCAATCGCCGTCTGATTGGCAAGCGATTGCAGGATGGGAATCTCGCGCTGAGAATAAAGGTCGTCCGGGTCGCGGCGGCCCAACAGCCAGACTCCGATCAAGTCCGCGCCCACCCGAAGGGGCAGGACGAGCCGAATCCATTTGCCGGATTGCTCATCCACGGGTGAAACGGGGATGTACTTCCCTGAGGAAGCCAGAAGGTCGAGTAATTCGTTTTCATCCGGCAATTGATATCCATCGATGCCCTCCACAAGCAGTGTCTTCGATTCCCCCTGCACGAATTGCAGAAAAGCGAACTGCCTCACCAACAGGCTCGGAAAGACATCCCGCTTGAGAAGCGCACATAGACTCTCCACAGAATCGCTCGCCGCGATTCGATTGGAATACATCTCCTGCATGTTCTGATATGGAAGCCTGATTCCCAGCAAACGTTGATCCACAAAGGCTTGAAAGGCTGGAAAGCCCAGAATGGCAATGAAGGTTGTCAGGATGCCGGTCAATACTCCCAGGAAGAGGCGCGGCTCCGGCGGAATCCCCAGCAATTGCGCCGGTCCGAGCAGGATTAGCAGGCCGGTACCGAGCAGGATCAGGAAAGCATACACGGAAAGGACGCGATTGGCGCGCACCTCCATCCCGCCCAACTGCCGGCGAAAGATGACAAAGATATATATCGCGGGCATGAACGGCAGGGCAAGGAGTCCCATGAGGCTGGCCTCAGGGACACTGCCGGATAACCCGGCGAGGCCCAAACCGACCGAGGGCAGCAGCACGATCAAGAGGGAAAGCAGAAGCAATGACACCGCCCGGCGATGACGCGGTTGGCGCAGATGCAGGAAGAGCAGCATGAGGCTTCCCCCAAACATCAACAGGACGCCGATGAAATACAGACTGCGCGGCAGGATGCGCAAGAGCTCGCCCACAGCCAGTCCGCCGAAAATCAAATAGATGACCATCCAACACCAGTTCGGTATCTGTCCCAACGGCTCGGGGAAGCGCCAATGCAAGTTCAGATAAATCGGCACGGCCAGCCAGGTGACCGCGTGCAGAAGCACGGAACTGTTCCAGACGTGGAGGGCAGAAATGGGTCCAAGCAGAAGCCAGAACCCGGTCACTTCGTTGAAGGCAATTAGAAGCCGCCAACGGGTGTCTCTCGGGCGTATGAAAAGTTGAACAGCCATTCCAAGCCCCCAAAAAATGTAGCCCAGCCACCAGATGTTCGTAAAGCGCGCCAAAAACTCCTCGCGGGTGTAGCCGGGCAGAACCCAGGAAACATTAACCTCTCCCACCCCATTTCGCTCGACGACGATCTTCACCGTCTCGCCCGGCTGGACATCTTTGAAAAACTGGACCGTCCCATCCGCGCGGTACTCATCGCTAGAAATCCCTTCCACCTGCTTCAGCAGGTCTCCCACCTGGAGCATTCCACGGGAAGCGGCCTCGCCATACAACTCAGCGATCTTCCCGTCCAGCGGGTTGAAATAGAAACCTGCGTAAGGCGCCTCATACAGAAAAGCGTTTGTAAAAGCCAGGAACAATGCAAGCACGCCCAGCGATAACAGCACCCCGATGATGTAAAGAGCCCGAGAATTAATTTTCGGCATGGCGGCAACTCCGCAAACAAAATTGACACACCGATCCGGAAAGGAGGTGATGTGATTATAGCGTAAGACGAAACATAGTCTCTGTCCGAGCAAGAGTCTTTCTAAATTCCGACCAAAAAGGAGATTCCCATGTTGACCATGCAAGCCTTCCACGAATGGCTGGCCTCGCCGGGTAAAACACCCGACGCCCGCCATAGTCACCTGGCCCGGCTGACCCGTGTCGGCCGCGAGCAGGTCAAGAGCCTCGCCAGCGACCTGATCTGGTACGTTTGGAGCGCGCCTCAGGCGTAGGCCAACGCGCCGGGACGGCGGTCGAACCGCCGTCCCGGCATTCAGGAGCACCAATGGACATTTACAGGCAGATCACGGATTCTTTCCTCGAAATCCCAGGCATGAACTCGTGGAATGAAGTCGCCGCCCTCTTCCGCCGCGTCGCCTCCGGACGGCCGCGTCACTGGCAGTTGCCCCTGCGCGCTTGTGAAGCGGTGGGCGGGACTTCGGAGCAGGCCGCCCCGGCCGTGCTTGCCATCGCTTGTTTTCACCTCAGCATTATTCTAGTGGACGACATGCTGGATACTGACCCGCGCGGGGAATATCGCCGATTGGGCGCGCCGGCCGCGGCAAACATGGCCTGTGCGCTTCAAGCCGCGGGATTGGAGGCTGTGGCGCGCGCAAAAGCGGACTCTGCCCCGCGGCTTGCCGCCCTCACCTGCCTCAACGAGATGGTGCTCACCACGACCCTCGGCCAATACTGGGACGTTCAAGTCCCTGCCGACGAGGGAACCTACTGGCGCGTCGTGCGCACCAAGTCCGCGCCGTTCTTCGGCGCGGCGCTGCAGGCCGGCGCGCTGTTGGGCGGCGCGGCCCCCGAAACGGCGGAGCGATTGAAAGATTTGGGATGTCTGTACGGCGAGATGATTCAGGTGCACGATGATGTGAACGATTCGCTGGCTGTCCCCGCCAACCCCGATTGGTTATCAGGACGAAAGCCTCTGCCCATCCTGTACGCGCAATCTGTGCCTCATCTCGAACAGAATCACTTCATCAATCTGTGCAAGGACATCACCGCGCCGGGCGCGTTAGAGGGGGCGCAGGAAATTCTTATCCGCTGTGGCGCGGTCAGTTACTGCGTGGATGTGTTGCTCCGTCAGCATGAGTCGGCGCGCGGGTTGCTGGACTCAGCCTCACTCGTCCGGCCCGAACCGCTGGAGTCCCTGATCGAGGAGGTCATCGCGCCGGTCAATCGTCTGTTTGAAGCGATATAAAGCGACCAGGTTTCTTTGAGAAACCCGGTCTCTTAAAAATCTCTTCAGGAAACCTAGTTCCTGGGTATGGTTGGAGGCTCGGGTGTGATCAATCCCATCTGGCGCGCTTTGGCAATGGCCGCGGCGCGGGTGTTGACGCCGAGTTTGAGATACGCCCCCGAAAGCAGGTTGCGGACCGTGGAATTGGAAATAGCCATCATCCTGGCCAGGTCGGCGGTGGTGGAATTCGGGTAGGCCAGGCTGAGAGAGAGAGCCTGCAACTGACGCGTCGTCGGCGCGGCGTTGAGCTCGTCGGTGCGGACGCGCTTCAGTTGTTCGTAAGCCTTCTTGCTGTAATAGACTCCCCCGCCGGCAATGGAGACAACAACGTTGGCAAGGTCGCGGATGGCAGTCTGGTCGTCTTTGAGGATGTAGCCGCTGGCGCCCGCCTCCATCACCGCCTTGATCAGGCTGCGCTCAGCGAACATGCTGATAATGAGAATGTTGATGCTGGGATATTTCTGAAGCAGCTTGGGGATGATGTGCAGGACCGGATAGGGGTTGGAATCATCCTCCGCGATGGGGACATTGATGTCCAACAGAAGCACATCGGCTGGATTTTTCTCCAGCGCAGGTTCCAGTTCCTCGCCGTAGGAAAGTTTGCCAACTACTTCGATCTGGGGCAACTTTTCCAGTTGCACGCAGTATCCATCCACAATGGCTGGATGATCGTCCAGAATGGTCACACGGATCTTTTCTGTCATATCGCTCCCTCCCTTTTACTGTACAACAGTGCAGGCGTCAATACAAGCCCCTTCCACATAAACAGTACAAATGCCTATGCCGCTCAAACGCCTGCCTATTGTGACGCGGTTCTTCACAATCTATACTATCTTCGTAAGTCATTGGCACGGGGAAAAGGTGCGTTTCGGGTCTGTGGGGGATTCGAGGAAGGGGGTCCCGCCATGGGCCTGGGGGAGCAGAAACGCACCTAGGAAGTAATAAAAGTGGTTTGGGCGACCCAAACCACTTTTGATCTCACTTTGCAAACACTCCCAATCCTCCTGCCTCGAACCCCGGAAACACCTCCCCCACGTTGGGATTCCCCAACCGATTCACCAGCAACTCACCTAGCACCTGGCGATAATCCGTCGTGACGGCGAGATCGGCGTGGTCGTACAACTGGTCATTGTGCAGACCGGGCCACGCGCCGTAGACCTGTCCACCGTTGACCGCGCCGCCGAGGGCCAGCATCACCGAGCCGTGACCGTGGTCCGTGCCCTGCGAGTCGTTTTGCGCGAGGCGGCGGCCGAACTCGCTGATGACAACCACCGAGAGTCTGTCCGTGTAGCCGCTGTCGAGATCGAGGTAGAAGTTGGCAAGGTTCGAGCCGAGGCTGCGCAACTGATTCGGCATCCAGCCGTCGTTCACGCTCCAACTCTCGTACTCGTGCATGTCCCAGCCGCCGAAGTCCACGGTGGCGACCTTGAGTCCCGCGTCCATTTTGATCATCTGCGCCACAGTTTTGAGTTGCGTGCCCAACTCGTCCTCTTCGTAGCGCGCCCCGTTGGACGGACGATATTCCGTCTCGGCCACCGGCGCGACGGCCTGTACCGCATCCAATGTCCGCAGACCGACTTGATGAAGCAGAGTATCGCCGTTGTAGAGACGGCGCAGCGCGACCTGCTGTTCGGCGAGCAGACCGTTGTCCCATTGTGTGAAGTCGCCCACGGAACTCATGCTGACCGTGGCGGTCGCGCCGAGCAAAGCCGTCGGCTGGGAGGGCGCGGCGATGACGGGAAGCAGGCCGGAGGTCCCGCCCGGCGCGCTTTGCAGGTGGCGCGTGATCCAGCCGGAGGTCGTCGCTTTCGAGCCGGGCGTGCCGAGTTCGATGTATTCCATCGCGTCGAAGTGGCTGCGCGTGTCGAAGTTCAATCCCACCGCGTGGACGATGCCAAGATGCCCCTGTTGATACAAATCGTAGAGTGGATCGAGCGCGGGATGCAGGCCGAACTGGTCGTTGAGAGGCAGCAGCGCGTTGTCGGGAATCTTCAGCCCGGGGCGCGCTTTCTCGTAGAAGCCGCGGTCGTCGCCCGCGAGCGGAGGGACGACGTTGAGCGCGTCCCAGCCGCCGCGCAAAAAGACGACGACCAATGTGTCATTGGGTGAGTCCTGCGCGGCAAAGGCCACGTTGGTGAGACGCGCCCCGGCCATGGCCGCAATGGCGGCGGAACAACCTTGCATGAACTGTCGGCGTGAAATTTTGGTATTCATAAAATTCCTCGGATTCAAACACAAAGGACACAAAGATCACTAAGGTTTAGACGCACAGGTTTTCCTTTGAGTCCTTCGTGCCCTTTGTGTTTAAAAACTACCTCATTCGGAATTCGGGCGTCATCAAAACCAACGCGACCGCGCTGGACAAACGCCAGTTGATGTCGTCGTCCGAGAGTTCGGCGTCGGGAGCGTAATCGCCAGCCATGACCTTGATGATGGCCTGACGCGAGTCCTCGGGCAGGGCGCGGCCGAGCAGGCGCGCGATCCAGAAATCGGTCAATGACGCGGCGGTTCTTGACTCCGGTGGAGTCTGTGCGCGCAAATCAATCACCGCGCGGCGGCCTTCCTCGTCTTCGTTCCACCAGTTTTCCACCACGCCCACGGTCAGGTTCCAGCCGTAGAGCATGGCCATGCTGTTGGCCCAGGCCGCCGCCTCGTCGGGGTAGCCGTCCGGCGGGTGATGCTCGAAGAGGCCCTGCCCCATCATGGTGTATGTCCAGCGGATTCCGTCAGGCACGCGCGCGAAGTCCGCGTTCAGGGCGCGGAACATGGCCGCGGCGAACTCGAACGGACGCTTGATCTTCCCGCCCCACGTCTGGCGGAATTCGGGCGAGAGCAGGATGACGCGATAGACCTGACGCAGTTGATCGGGCGAGTCCTTGTGCGCGAGGAACGCGTCCGCCGCAGCCTGCACCAGACTCTCGGGCGCGTCGTCGCTGACGAAACGGCGCACAAGTTTTCGGGCGATGTGACGCGCCGTGCCGGGGTGCGCGGCCAGCAGGTCCAGCACGTCGCGGGCGTCCTGCATGTCCTCCTGGTCGGCGGGCAGGTATTGTCCCAGAATCAATTTATTGAAGCGGTCGTGCCAGGGCTTGTAATACAGGAAGCGGCCCGACATGCCGACGTCGTCCTCCCATTCGCCGGTGTCGTCGTCGACGCGCCAGCCGGTGAAACAGCGCGCCGCCTCGTAGACGTCGTTGTCCACGTAGCCGACCGCGACCCCGCTCGCATCTTTCTCGACCGCGGCCTGGTCCCGCACGCCGAGGTAACTCTCGGCCCCGAGCGTGTGCAACTCGAAAAGTTCGCGGGCGAAGTTTTCGTTCGGACCCGCGTCCGAGTTGGAACGGTTGTCGAGATAATACAGCATGGACGGATGCGACGCGACCGCCTCGAGAAACTGGCGGAAGTTGCCGAAGAGATGAGCGCGGATCACGTCGCGGTCGTACGAGGCGAACAGCGGCGTGGCGTCCTCGTGCCAGCCATAGACGTTGAAGTGGTTGTGCCAGAAATCGGCCAGCAGTTCCTGCAACTGCCTGCGGCTGTAGATGGCTTTCAGGAACGTGACTTCGGCGGTCTCGTCGGCGGGCAGGACGAACCACTGCCAGTGGCGGTCGTCGTTATCATCGTATGGGTTTTCGACGATGTGCTCGCGGAACAGGTCTTCGAGGGACTTATTCAGGGTCTCGAAATCGAGCGAGGCCAGCCGCGCTTCCCATTCGCTGTCGTCAATCGAATCGGGATTCAATTGCTGTTCGACGTACGCGGCGAGACGCTCCTCGTCGGTCGCGCCGAGGGATTGAAACGCCTCGAGGTCGCCGGGCCGCGGCCCGAAGGCCAGACGGTTCAGGGCGATAATCGAGAGGTCGGGTAAATTTTCCGGGGGGACGGGGAGAATGGGTTCGGCCGGGGCGTAGGTGGCTTGCGGCGCGGCCGGGGACACGGAAGGAGGCTGGTCCGGTGCACACGCGGCCAGCGCGGACGCGGCGGCGGTCAGGCCGGTCAATCTAATGAAGTCGCGGCGGGAGATTTGTGTCATGCGTCGCTCCTTTGGGTTGGCTGATTTTACAGGCTTTCGATATGTCAGTCCAATCACCCGAAGGTGGCAGGAGAGTTTCAACGCGAATTGATGGTTCAACCCATTCGCCAATTCGTGTGGTCTCGATGGTCGGCGAGGGATATGGAACCGCGAAGAGACGAAGTGCGCGTAGAGGGATGAACAGGAGAAGGAAACACTTCGCGGTGAAAAACCCAATCGTACCCAAAAGGGAGACCATTGAAATTCGCGTTAAGGATTTGCGGGCGATTCTATGATTTCCGTTAATCTTCCGAAGGATGCAAGATTGGGATGTTATAATCTCCCGCCGAAAGGCAGACATGCTCAAAAACTTCGTCAAACTGTTCGGGGGCGATCCCCTCAAGAAGACCATCCTGGAGCTCTTCCCAATCGTTGACCAGATCAACGCGCTCGAGCCTGAATATGAAAAGCTGAGCGACGAGGCCCTGCGCGCCAAAACGGACGAGTTCAAGGCGCGGATTTCCGAAGCCCTCCCCCCTTTAGAAGGGGCTGAGGGGGGGCAAGACCCCAAAGAACGCTTCCGCGCCGAACAGGAGATCCTCACCGAACTCCTGCCCGAGGCCTTTGCCGTCGTGCGCGAAGCCTCCAAGCGGACCATCGGTCAGCGCCACTATGATGTGCAATTGATCGGCGGCATCATCCTGCACCGCGGCCAGATCGCCGAGATGCGCACGGGCGAGGGCAAGACGCTGGTCGCCACATTGCCTATTTACCTGAACGCGCTGGCCGGGCACGGCGTGCATCTCATCACGGTCAACGATTATCTCGCCCGCCGCGACGCACGCTGGATGGGCGCCATCTATAACTTCCTGGGGCTCTCGGTCGGCGTCCTGCAAATGGCCGCCGTCACCGAGAACGGCAAGAAAGCCTTCCTCGTGGACTTCGAGCGCGAGTCCCCGCACGAGGACCAGCATCACCTGCGTATGGTGGACCGCGTCGAAGCCTACCGCGCCGACATCACCTACGGCACCAACTCCGAGTACGGCTTCGATTACCTGCGCGACAACATGACCATGCGCCTCGAAGACCGCGTCCAGCGCGGCCATCACTTCGCCATCGTGGACGAAGTGGACAACGTGCTGATTGACGAAGCCCGCACGCCGCTCATCATCTCCGGTCCCGCCTCGGGCGACCTTGAGACTTATGGAAAGATGGCGCAGGTGGTCAAGCAGTTGCGGCCGGAGGATTACGAGATCAACGAAAAGGACCGCGCCATCTCCCTGACCGAAGTGGGCGAGGCGCACGTGGAGCAGATCCTCGGCCAGCCTTTGCGCGACCCGGACCGCCCGGAGGACGTCAGCCCGGAGCAGGCGCGGTTATACGGCTACCTCGAACAGGCTTTGCGCGCCCAGTATCTGTTCAAGCGCAACAAGGATTATCTGGTGCAGGGCGGCAAGGTTGTTATCGTGGACGAGTTCACCGGCCGCCTGATGCCCGGCCGCCGCTGGAGCGACGGTCTGCACCAGGCTGTGGAAGCAAAAGAGGGTGTCCGCGTCGAGCCGGAGAACGTCACGTACGCGACCATCACTCTGCAAAACTACTTCCGCATGTACACCAAACTGGCGGGCATGACCGGCACCGCGCTGACCGAGGCGGAAGAGTTCAGCAAGATCTACAATCTCGAAGTCATTCCCATCATCACGAATCTCGAATACCAGGCCTCGCGTCCCGATTCGCCGCTGGTCGAAGTCAAAACAAAGGACGAGAACGGCTATCCCATTGCGTACTTTACCCGCCGACTTCCCTCTCCCACTGGGAGAGGGGATGGGGGTGAGGGAGAGTCTGCTCCCCTCTACTGGCGCCGCACCGACTATCCCGACGTCATCTATCGCACCATCGAAGCCAAGACGCGCGCCATTGTGCAGGAAATCGTCCGCTACCACGTTTTGGGCAGGCCGCTGCTGGTCGGCACGACCTCGGTCGAGTCGTCCGAGAGACTGTCCAACCGTCTGCGGGCCGAACCCGTCCGCCGTTTGCTCCAGACCCTGCTCCTGCGGCACCTCTGGCTCGAACACAACAATCGCATGGAGGACGGCCGCCTCATTCCCGAACTCGAGCCGCTGTACGCCCCCCTCGAAAAACTCGATCCCTCCGCGTTGCGCCAGTTCGCCAAACCGCTGGGACTGCAATCCATCAACCTGGAAGACGCGGAGAACCTTTCGCGCCTGCTCGAAATCCTGAACCTGAGCGAGTCTGACGCGCCTCGCCTGAAGACCGTCCTGCAAAGCGGAGTCCAGCACCAGGTCTTGAACGCGCGCAAGCACACGGAGGAGAGTCAGATCATCGCCGGGGCGGGCGCGTTCGGCGCGGTCACCATCGCCACCAACATGGCCGGCCGCGGCGTGGACATCAAACTGGGCGGCGACCTGGCCGAGGAGATCGTGGCCGATGTCAACCGCGTCCTGCGAAAGAACGGCCACCCCGATCCGTTCGATATGACCATGGAAGAACGCCGCGCCGCGGTGCAGGCTCTCGATCCATCGGCGTATGGCATCTACGAGGCCGAGGTCAAATTCTTCCTGAAATACTTCGAGGACATGGAACGCGTGCGCGCCCTCGGCGGCCTGCACGTCATCGGCTCGGAACGCCACGAGGCGCGCCGCATTGACAACCAGTTGCGCGGCCGCGCCGCGCGCCAGGGCGACCCCGGCTCGTCGCGCTTTTATCTTTCGATGGAAGACGATCTCATGCGCCTGTTCGGCGGCCAGCAGGTGGGCGCGCTGATGGAGCGCATGCGCGTGGACGACGCCCTGCCTCTCGAAAGCCGACTCGTCGGCGGGATGATCGAGCAGTCGCAGCACCGCGTCGAGGGCGCCAACTTCGACGTCCGCAAGCACCTGCTCGAATACGACGACGTGCTCAACAAACAGCGCGAGCAAATCTATTCCCAGCGCGACCGCATCTTCGTCAAAGAAGATCTGCACGACGATGTGCGCGAGATGGTCGAGGCCGAGGTGCGCAAGCGCGTCCCCCCCGCCCTCGAGGACGAGGAAGGCCCGTGGAAATTGCTGGCCTGGCTCGACCAGGTCCAGCCGCCCTTCCCGGTGGGCGAACAGATTTTTCCCTCTTACACCCTGCGCCTCCTGCTGGACGAATTCGATTCGGCACCGGACCCGAAACTGGCCGCCGTTAAACTGGTCGAGCGCGCCCTCGAGGCTGAACATGCGCACACCCTGCGCGCCATCCAGAATTACACCGACCGCGCCACCGAATCCCTCGAGGCGCAGATGCGCGAGCACGAGGACGCGCTGGATACCTTCTTCGAGGCCCTGCGCGATTCCGAGGAGACGCGCAGGCCGCAGGAACTGGCCGAGGAATTCGCGAGCGTCGCCCGCGTGCCGCTGCGGCTCACCAACGAGCAGATGCGCAAACTCGCCAACGATCCCGAAGAGATCGAAGAGGAGTTACGCGACGCGGTCGCCGGCCAATTGAATGCATTGCACGCAGCACGAATGGTCGGCGCGGTGGAAAACCGCCTGGGCGAACCGCTCGGCCTCGATAAGAACAATTTCGCGAAGATGGAATGGGGCGACTTGGTCGATTCTGTACTGCGCGCCAGCGAATCCCTGCTGGCGAATCGACGCGAACGCCTGACCGGCGAAAACGGACAGATCGCCCGCGATGTGGAGGCGCTGTCCCAGCGCGAGTCCGTCACGGACGATTCGGATAAGGTCCGTCTGCTCATGTCGCTGTCGCAGGGCGTCCGCACGGGATTCGACGCGAAGACTCACCGCCAGACCAGGCAGGTCTACTCGCGTTTCAATTACGTTTTCCTCGCCGCGCAACTTCTCGCGGATCAATCGGCTGACGAGATCATTGACGATGTGCTCGAACATCTGGAGGAGGCCGAGCAGGCGCTCACGCTGGTCTGGGGGCAGGCGGAGGCCGCCCGCCGCGGCGATACCCCCCTTGCATCCCCCCATCTCAAAGAGATGGGGGGAGAGAGGGGGGTGGATGAAGCGAGCGCGCGAGAACTCGGTCGAAACATTCTGAATCAAGTCCATCGCCAACTGCTTTTGCAGGCCATCACCGAGCAATGGGTTGATTATTTGACGCGCGTCGAGGCCTTAAGAGTTTCGATAGGTCTGGAAGCCTATGCACAGCGCGATCCGCTGGTACAATACAAAAGCCGCGCCTCCGAGATGTTCGCGGCGCTCGTGGAAGACATCCGCGCCCTGGTGGTGGGACGCGCCTTCGCCTACCGGCCGCGTTCCGTTGCAATGACCCTCGTGGAGTCAGCCGAGGCGCCGGTGACGCAATCACCGCAACAGCCACAACCGACGGGCGGTAAGAAAAAGAAACGCAAACGGCACTAACCTTAGCAGTAGATGTGAAATCCTTATTCTCAACCACCGACGCGTTCCAGCCCCTTCCCAAGGTGGAGTTGCACCGCCACCTGGAGGGGTCTTTGCGTCTGAATACCATGCTGGATATTGCGCGCCAGCACGGCATCACCGTCCCGGCCAGCCTGATGCGCCTGAGCGGACTGGTGCAGGTGCAGGAGGAGGACCCGCTCACCTTCCAGAATTTCCTTGCCAAGTTCCAGACCCTGCGCATGTTCTACCGTTCGCCGGACGTGATCCATCGCATCACGCGCGAAGCGGTGGAGGACGCGGCGCGGGATAACGTCCGTTATCTGGAGTTGCGCTTTACGCCGGTCGCGCTCAGCCGCGCAGAGCGATTTCCCTTACACGATGTGATGGACTGGGTCTGCTCCAGCGCGCAGGAGGCCGCGAAGAAGAACAAGATCAAGGTCGGGCTGATCGCCAGTGTCAACCGCCACGAGAGCACGGAACTGGCCGAGCAGGTGGCCTGGCTGGCGGCCGAGCATCTGAAAAATGGATTGGTCGGCATGGACCTGGCAGGCAACGAGGCCGAGTTCCCTGCCCATCCGTTCGAGGGCATTTTCAAGGAGGCCAGACAGTCGGGGCTTCACGTCACCATCCACGCCGGGGAATGGGGCGGCGCGGCCAACGTCAAGGAGGCCATCGAGGTGCTCAGCGCGGAGCGTATTGGTCATGGCGTGCGCGTGGTGGAGGACGAGAACATTCTGGCATTGGCACGCGAACGGCGGACCGCTTTCGAGGTGTGCATCACCAGCAATTATCAATCGGGCGTGGTCGCGGCCTTGAATGAACATCCCCTGCCGAAGATGCTGCAAAGCGGGTTGAATGTCACCATCAACACGGACGACCCGAGCGTCTCGCGCATCAACCTGAGTCACGAATACCGCCTGTTCTGCACGGAGCTGGGCCTGCCGGTGGACGCGCTCAAAGCGCGCATCATTGCCGCCGCTGAAGCCGCCTTTCTGCCCCAAGCAGAGAAGACCGAACTGGTCATAAATCTGAAAAAAGAGTTAAAATTGTAATCCGCACCACGAAAGCCCAAAGGGTAGCAAAGGCGCTCCTTTGTATCTTTTGTGATTTTGTGGTGGACCTCGCCCCCGGCTCCTCTCCCAAGGGAGAGGGGAGTTATGGGGAGCACCACCAAAGGAGTCAGCCATGAACGATTATTTCAAGTCCCGCGACGTATTGAAAGTGGGGAAAAAGGACTACGTCATCTACCGCCTCGACGCGCTCGAAAAAGCCGGTCTCACGCACCTCAAGCGGCTTCCGTTTTCGATTCGCATCCTGCTCGAGGCCGCGCTCCGTCAATGCAACGACCGCGAGATCACGCAGGAGGATGTGAAGAACATTGCCGCGTGGACGCCTTCCCCTCTCCCCGCGGGAGAGGGGTCAGGGGTGAGGGCGCGCCCCGGCATTCCCTTCTTACCCGCCCGCGTCGTGATGCAGGACTTCACCGGTGTCCCCGCGGTCGTTGACCTCGCGGCGATGCGCGCCGCGGTCGCTCGCCTCGGCGGCGACCCGAAGAAGATCAATCCGCTCGTGCCTGTGGACCTCGTCATTGACCACTCCGTGCAGGTGGATTTCTTCGCCACGCCGGACGCGCTCCACCGCAACGCCGAAGTCGAATTCCAGCGCAACCGCGAGCGATATGAATTCCTGAAATGGGGACAAAAGGCTTTCAGCAACTTCCGCGTCGTCCCGCCCATGACGGGCATCGTGCATCAGGTCAATCTCGAATATCTCGCGCAAGTCGTCATGGAGAAACCAGGTTTCTCAGAGAAACCTGGTTTCTCGGAAACCGTTGCCTTCCCCGATACCCTCGTCGGCACCGACTCGCACACGACGATGATCAACGGCCTCGGCGTGGTCGGCTGGGGTGTGGGCGGCATCGAGGCCGAAGCCGTGATGCTCGGCCAGCCGATGGACATGCTCCTGCCGGATGTCATCGGTTTCAAACTCTACGGCAAACTGCGCGACGGCGTCACCGCCACCGACCTCGTCCTCACCGTCACACAGATGCTCCGCAAGAAGGGCGTGGTGGACAAGTTCGTCGAGTTCTTCGGCCCCGGCCTGGACAGCATGTCCCTGCCCGACCGCGCCACGATTGGCAACATGGCTCCCGAATACGGCGCGACCATGGGCTACTTCCCCGTGGATGCCGAGACACTGCGCTACATGAAGTTGACCGGGCGCTCCGACGAAACGATTGCTTTGACCGAGGCCTATTGCCGCGCACAAGGACTCTTCCGCGACGCGTCCACTCCCGATCCCGAATTTACCGATACGCTCGAACTGGACCTCGGGTCTGTCGTCCCCTCGTTAGCCGGACCCAAACGCCCGCAGGACCGCGTGCCGATGTCCGAGTTGAAAGAAACGTTTAAGAAGGCATTGGTCGCACCGGTCAAAGAGCGCGGCTTCGAACTCAAACCCGAAGCGGTGAACGTCGAGGCGACTTTCGGCACGAACGGCGGCTCGATGACGATGAGGCACGGGGCAGTGGTCATCGCGGCCATCACCTCTTGTACGAACACATCGAATCCGTCCGTGCTGGTCGCGGCGGGACTGGTGGCGAAGAAGGCCGTCGAAAAGGGACTGACGGTCAAGCCGTATGTCAAAACATCCCTCGCGCCCGGTTCGCGCGTGGTGACCGAGTATCTCAAGCAGGCGGGCTTGATCAAGCCGCTCGCGAAACTTGGATTCAACGTGATCGCCTACGGATGCACAACCTGCATCGGCAACTCGGGGCCGCTGCCCGGCGAGGTCGCGAAAGCAGTGACCGGGTCCGATTTGGTTGCGGCGGCGGTCATCTCGGGCAATCGCAACTTCGAGGGCCGCGTCCATCCGCTGGTCAAGGCCAACTTCCTCGCCAGTCCGCCGCTGGTCGTCGCCTACGCGCTGGCCGGCACGGTTGACATTGATCTCGTCAACGAACCGCTCGGCGTCGGCTCGGACGGCGCGGCGGTGTATCTCAAAGACCTGTGGCCCAGCCAGCAGGAGATCAACGAGGCGGTCGCGTCGAGCGTGCGGGCGGAGATGTTCAAAGAGAAATATGCGGATGTGTTCAGCGGCTCGGAGATGTGGAAAGAGATCAAGGTGAAGGAAGGCGACCTGTTCGAGTGGAGCGAAGAGTCCACGTACATTCATCATCCGCCCTACTTCCAGACATTGACTCTGGATGTGCCTCCGATTCAGGAGATCAAGGGTGCGCGCGTGCTGGGCATGTTCGGTGACTCGATCACCACCGACCACATCTCGCCCGCGGGCAATATCGCCGCGGACTCGCCCGCTGGAAAATTCTTGCAGGAGCACGGCGTCCAGCCGCGTGACTTCAACCAGTACGGCACACGCCGCGGCAACGACCTGGTGATGGCGCGCGGCACGTTTGCCAACATCCGCCTGAAGAATCTGCTGGTCGCGCCGAAGGAAGGGAACTGGACCAAATGGTTTAATGTTGAAGGTTCAAAGTTGAATGTTCAGGAGATGCCGATTTTCGATGCTGCGATGAAGTATCAGGAAGCGGGTGTTCCAACCATTGTCCTGGCAGGCAAAGAGTACGGCACCGGCTCCAGCCGCGACTGGGCTGCCAAGGGTCCGCTCCTGCAGGGCGTGAAGGCGGTCATCGCCGAGTCGTTCGAGCGCATCCATCGCTCCAACTTGATCGGCATGGGCATCCTGCCGCTCCAGTTCATGGACGGGCAGAACGCCGAGTCGCTTGGCCTGGACGGGTCGGAGGTCTTCGACATCGAGGGCCTGAGCGATGCGATCAAGCCCAGGAGCGCGGTCACGGTCAAGGCGAAGAAGTCGGATGGGCGCGTGGTGGAGTTCAAAGTCACCGCGCTGTTGAATACAGAAGTGGAAGTGAACTACTACCGCAATGGAGGCATCCTGCATACGGTGTTGAGAAACTTGGTGAAGTAGGCTGTAGTGTGCATGTGTAAAGGTAAAGAGACTCGCCGGGGGGCGAGTCTCATCTCTTAATTTTTTCACTTACTTGAGCAGTTTCTTGAAAGTTTGAAATTCCGTCAGCTTCCCCTCCGCCTTCGACCAGCGTTCCACTTCTTTGAGATCAATCCTGTTGTCAGTTGCCACCATAACAGCCTGAGCCAGGCATTGCTGGTCCCTCCAAAAGTAAAAGGCAGCCAGCCGGTCTTTCACACAATCTGTTGGAGAAATCACGCGCAGGCTTCCCGTCGGCAAATTGATCTCGTCAACCTTCGTTACGGGTTCCTCACCCACTGAAAGTGGTCCATCAGGAAACTCGATGATAAACTCCGAATCGGGATGGGCAAAGTGACGGCCTCGCTCCAGGAAACCGAGTTCTTCCATAACGGCCTTGATCTTCCGCCGCTTTACGAGGCGGATATTGATCAAATCCACATCCTTCGAGACATACTTGTTCCCACTATAAAACGACACGGACGCGCCGCCGGAGAGGACCACGTCCACACCTCGCTCGCGCAGGCGGGAATGGACGAATGCGGCAAGTTCCACCTGGCTCATGCTCTTGACGCGTTTCATAGCGGCTTGTCCCTTCGGCGCGGCCTGCGGCGGTTCATCAGCAGTCTCTCGCGTTCTGTTTCCGGGTAGAATGTGAGCGCCTTTTGCAGGAGAGATTTCAACTCCGCGAGGAACGGATAACGCGGATTCCAGGCGTAAAGCCGCGTCCGCCCGGCGAGGCGGCTTGCAAGAACGCCTCCTGCCTCCAGTTTGTCCAGCTGCTTCTGAATAGAATAGAGGTCGGTCTCGAAGAAGCGCGCGATATCCCGCGCGTATCCCTCTTCTCGGGTAAGGATGAAAAGCAACACCCTTTCGGCACTGGTGGAACCAAGTAATGGTTCGAGCATGGGACGCCTCCGATCAAGCGACCAACGAAATTGGTTATTTGACCAACATTATTGGTCATTATACTGCGGAAACGCGGAAAACGAGACGGCGTACTATTTTCAGAAATCATCCTCCCCCCGGCGTGATCGAACCGATGGCGAGAAATGCAAAGATCAGCACATCCTGCCAAAAGTGGATGAACCACGCCCACCAGAGGCCGCGCGTTTCCAGCATGGACTTGCCCAAAAACCAGCCGAGGAATCCTGCCATCACGACGCCGATGATGCCGTAGGGTACACCGTAAAAATGGCCGATGCCAAAATAGGCCGCCATCAACCAGAGCGCCTGATGTTTCCCCACCACATCCTCCGAATAACCCTCTTATTTTGTGCGGTGGACATGAGCATTCTCCTTGTTTCTTTGTCATTTTGGGTTGCCAAATCGATGCGCGGAAGTCCCCGTGGGCGGTTGTGAAAATTATACACCTGTGCTTTTGGAAGGGAGGAGGAGTGACTTGACTCACTTGAAACCCTCTGCTAAACTTACGATTAAGTTTTTACTTAATCGTAATGAAAACCCTCGAACCCCTCCACGCGTTCGACCGAATCAAACTGCTGGCGGACCCGCGCCGTATGGACATCTTGCGCCTGCTGATGGCGGAACCTGCCACCCTCACGCATCTGGCGCGGACCCTCGGCCGGTCCCCGGCATGGATTCGGCACCACCTCCTCGCGCTCGCGTCCGCGGACCTGATCGAGCTCGTCGAAGTCCGCACCACGGGCAAAGTGACCGAGAAGTTCTACCGCGCCAAAGCCGACGCGTTTCTGTTGCAGGAGGTCGTTCTTCCAAAGGGCAAAAAACCAGCCGTCATCTTTTCGGGCAGTCACGATCTGGCGCTGGAGGGCGCGGCCGAACACCTGGCGCGGTATTTTACATTGCTGAGCCTGCCCGTCGGTTCGCTGGACGGATTGGTCAATCTGCGGCAGGGACTCTGTCAAATCTCCGGCGCGCACATCCTCGACGAAAACGGCGAATATAACACGCCGACTGTCCGCCATCTCTTCCCCGACCGCGACATGGAAATCGTCACGCTTGCCTTTCGCACGCAGGGACTCCTGCTCGCGGCGGGCAATCCGAAAAGTATTCATGCCGTCCCTGATCTTGCCCGGGGGAATATCCGTTTTGTGAATCGCAATGCAGGTTCGGGTACGCGTCTTTGGTTCGACCGCGAATTGAAGCGACTTGCCATCCCGCCCGTGCAGATCAAGGGCTATGACCGCATCGTGAAGACCCACAGCGAGGCCGCGGCCTTGATCGAATCGAACCGCGCCGACGCGGCTGTCGGGTTGCAGGCCGCCGCGCACCTCCACGGACTCGACTTCGTCCCCCTCTTCGAGGAACGCTATGACCTCGTCCTGCCGCGCGAGCAGGAAAAACGATTGAGGCCATTGCTGGATTATCTGCAAACCGCCAACTTCCGCGCCGAACTCGATTCACTGACAGGCTACAACGCCGCCCACAGCGGCGAGCAAATTTTGTTGTAGTAACGACTTAAGTCATTACTACATCTTCACAGGAGAATCCATGAAACGCATCCTCACGGTCCTTTTCGTGCTGACCCTGTTGGTCAGCGCCTGCACGCCCGTCCTGAGCGAAGTCGAAGGACCGAAAAACCCGAATCTGATTCTGGCCACCACCACGTCCACGCAGGACTCGGGTCTGCTCGACGTGCTGGTTCCCATGTTCGAAGAGCAAACCGGCTACACAGTCCAGACCGTGGCGGTTGGTTCGGGCGAGGCGATGAAGATGGGCGAGGAAGGCGACGCGGACGTCCTTCTCGTCCACGCGCCGGCCTCCGAAGTCACGTTCATGGAGGCGGGCAACGGCAAGGACCGCTTCCTGGTCATGCACAATGACTTCATCATCGTCGGCCCCGCGGATGACCCGGCGGGCATCCGCGGCTTATCTGTAACCGATGCGTTGACAGCCATCTCGGCTGCCGGCGCGGCCTTCGTCTCGCGCGGCGACGATTCGGGCACGCACAAGGCCGAGTTGAAGTTGTGGGGCAAGATCAGTTTCGACCCGGCCGGCCAGGCATGGTATCTTGAAACAGGCCAGGGCATGGGCGCGTCGCTGACGGTCGCATCCGAGAAAGGCGCATACATTCTCACCGACCGCGCCACCTATCTCGCCAACAAGGACAACCTGCAATTGGAAATTCTCGTGGAAGGCGACAACAGCCTGCTCAACGTCTATCATGTCATCACCGTCAACCCGGACAAATGGCCGAAGATGAATTACGAGGGCGCGCTTGCCTTTGCGCAGTTCATGATCGATCCCGACACGCAGAAGGTCATCGCCGAGTTTGGCGTGGAGGAGTTCGGCCAGCCGCTGTTCTTCCCTGATGCGGACAAGACCGACGCCGATCTCGGATTGTAGATTCAATACCATCGTGACTCACTTCAAGTCTGCTGCTGGCTTTTTGGCCGCGGATTTCACGGATTTACACGGATTCGGCGACGTGTTTTGTGAATCGTCATCCAATCTGCGATAATCCGCGCAATTCACGGCCGAATCATTAAGTTCGGGTGAGCCGCCTCTCTCATGATTGAATTCATCCGTTCGCTCTTCTCGGACCCCGAAGTCTGGGCGGTGACCCTGCTCTCTTTGCGCGTCTCGGGCATCTCGACCCTCATCAGTTTGTTCATCGGGTTTCCACTGGGCACCGCGCTCGCGCTGGGAAGATTCCCCGGGCGTGCCTTTCTCTATAGTGTAATCAACACGGGCATGGCCCTGCCTCCCGTGGTGGTGGGATTGGCTGTGGCGATGACCCTCTGGCGCTCGGGTCCGCTTGGGGACCTGAGGCTGATCTACACGCCCTCAGCCATCATCCTCGCCCAGACCGTGATCGCCGCACCGGTGGTGACGGGTCTCACCGCGGCGGGACTCCAGCAACTCGACCCGCGCCTGCGACTGCAACTCTACGGCCTCGGCGCCTCGCGGACGCAGATGATTCTGTCGCTGTGGCGCGAGGCGCGCCTGCCCCTGCTCGCGGCGTTGATGGCGGGATTCGGCTCGGTCATCTCGGAGGTGGGCGCTTCGATGATGGTGGGAGGCAACATCCGCGGCCAGACGCGCGTCCTGACAACTGCAATTGTTTTGGAAACGAGCAAAGGCGAATTCGAGCGCGCCATCGCGTTGGGAATCTATTTGTTGACCATCACCTTCCTCATCAACGCCGCGCTGACCTGGATTCAGCAGAGAGGCAAAGGATGAGTCCCCTGCTGGAAATCCGCGACCTGCTTGTTCATCGCGAGAAGATGCCCGTGCTGGAGATTGAGTATCTGGCCATCGAGCCGGGCGAAGTGCTGGCTGTCGTCGGGCCGAACGGCGCGGGGAAGAGCACCCTGTTGCTCACGCTGGCGCGGCTGTTGCGCGCGGAGCGTGGTCAGATTTTGTTCAACGGGGAACAGGCCGCGGCGGAGTCCGACCTCGATTATCGCCGCCGCATCGCGCTGGTCTTGCAGGAGCCGTTACTACTCGATCTGTCTGTGCGCGAGAATGTGGCCGTCGGTTTGAAATTCCGCGGGACGCCCGCAATCGAGATCGAGAAAAGAACTGCCGAATGGCTGGGACGGCTGGGCGTGGCGCACCTGGCGAATCGGCCCGCGAAGAAACTCTCGGTTGGCGAGGCCCAGCGCGTCAGTTTGGCGCGCGCCTTCGTGCTCCAGCCCGAATTGCTTTTGCTGGATGAGCCCTTCACCGCCCTCGACGCGCCCACGCGCGCCCGCCTGCTCGACGACCTGAAGTCCCTGCTGGCCGAGACCGGCACGACCACGATCTTCATCACTCACGATTTACAGGAGGCGCTCAAACTCGCCGCGCGTATGGCCGTGATTTTGAATGGAAAACTGGAACAGTGGGGAAGCCCGCAGGAGGTGTTCGCCAGGCCGGTCAATGAGGCGATGGCTAAGTTTTTGGGAGTACAGCCAAACTCTTCAGGAAATTTATAGCAAAATCTGCGCCAATGGCATCGCGTGGGTGTGACAGAGAAAGACGAGTAGTGGTCACTTTGATTTGGGCATTGGCCTCACCCATCATGAAAACTCAACGATATGAGTCCTTAGCCAATCGGTGAACGCTTCGCGGCTTACCTCCCCTGATGCGATGCCAGGAATGATTTGAACTTGCTCGTCCACGCTCGCAGAAATCTCGTATCCATTCAGCATCAGGAAAACTTCCGTTGCCGCATGACCAACACGTTTATTGCCGTCCATGAATGGGTGATTTTGAATCAACGAAAACCCAAGAGCGGAAGCCTTTCCTGCAATTGTCGGATATAACTCTTCATCGTTAAAGGTCATGCGCGGCTGGGCAACTGCCGATTCCAACGCGCCGAGGTCGCGAATTCCCACTCCGCCGCCTGATTGTTCAATCACGCGACTGTAGATTTCGAGCACTTCTCCCACCGTCACGTAACGCATCAGGCTAATCGTTTATAAAGGTCAACATTTTTTCTCAGGACGCGTTCAAGCGCCTGCTGGAAATCCTCCATGGGCCGCGTCAACAACTCTTCCAAGCTGGCGCGCACGAGTTCTTCTGGCGCAACGCGGAAGCGATCCGCAAGTTCCTGGAGCCTCTTGACACGCTCATCGGGTAATGTAATGGTAAAGGTGGTCATCGTTTTTCTTTCTACCTTCGCTTGTGAGCAAATTATACCCCGCTATTTCAGTACATGTCAGTGAACGACCTTTAACGGCACATCCCGCGATTTCGCGCGGGATGGCCTTGACCAACTCAGAGGGAGGAGAGAGTTTACAAAGCGGGCGCTTGCCCAACTTCACCTTCCTGACCGTCATTTCTTTTTCCATTCGGGTTCATAGAACGGTAGTTTAACAACGCGGGCGGGCGCGTGCTGACGGTGATGTTCGACCGTGATTTCCATTCGCACATCTGTGCCGGCTTCGTAATATGGCCTTTGTAAATGTGCGAGGGCGATGTATTTCTTCAACAGCGGCGACCATGTGGACGTGGAGGCATAGCCAACTTGAGCATTCCCGACCAGAACTGGCAGGCTTCCGCGCACCGCCATGCCGGGAATCTGAGGCGGCAAACCAACAGCCTTATAGATTTTTTCCATCCCTTCCCAGTTCACTTCCAATCCCATCATCTTCCACGCCGAGCCTTCGCGCTTTTCTTTTTCCAACGCCCTACGCCCCACAAAGTATCCGGGCTTGTCGAGCGCAACCGTCCAGTCGAGTCCCAACTCAAACGGCGATGACTTCTGCGATTCGATCCATGCGTGACTTGTGGAGGTGTAATCCACATCGAGCATGAACAGACCCGCCTCCACGCGCGCCATGTCCATCGCGAGAATGCCGACAGGAATGATGCCGTAATCCGCCCCCGCTTCCATGAGTGCATCCCAAATCTTGAGCGCGTCTTTGTTATTCATCCAGATTTCGTAGCCGAGATCCCCGGTGTAGCCTGTGCGCGAGATGGTCACGTCCGCGCCTTTGATTTTGTTGATCATCAAACGGAAATACTTCAAATCGTCTACAGGTTTATCGCAAACGAGATTCAACACCTTGCGCGTGTTCGGTCCCTGAAAACTGAGTGCCGCAACGTCATCCGTCACTTCGGTAATGGACACGTCCATGCCGACGGCATTCATCGTCAGCCAGCGCAGATTCGGTTCCGCGGCGGTCAGGCGAAAGGTCGAATCATCGAGGCGGGAGACGGTGCCGTCGTCAATCATCTTGCCGTCGTCGTCGCACCATCCCGTGTACGCGACCTGTCCCACCTTCATTTTGTGGATGTCGCGCGTGGTCACGCGGTGCAGCAGCGCGGCCGCATCTTTTCCTTGGATGACGTACTTGATGAGGGGGGTAACGTCAATCAGCGCCGCCGAATTGCGGATCGCCCAATACTCGCGGTCCAGCACATGCTCATACGAGCCGACGACAAAATAGCCCGCCCACTTGCGCCAGTTCTGCGGCTGGCACAACGCGGACGTCCGTTCGTGGAAGGGAGTGGTTTTGAGATTGAACATAATCTCCTAAGAGCGACGACAGACAACAGACTATTGACGACATTGCCTGTCGTCCGCGGCTGTGGTTTATCGTCTGTTCGCATGCTCCGCAGGAGCGAAAAAGACCAGCACGGTCAACTCTTTCTCAATCGAATGAAAGCGGTGCTCCACATTCTTCGCCACATACACGATCGAGCCTGCCTGCACGTCGCGGTCTTCATCTGCAACGCGAATTTTCGCCTTGCCGCCTGTTACAAAATAGACCTCGTCCTCCGTGTGCGGCGACTGCGGATCGGTGCCGCCCGCGGGAAGGACGTAGAGTCCCATGCTCAGGTCGGGGACCTTGAGGAATTCGAGGTAAAGCCTATTGCTATCCGTGCGCTGTTGAATCACTTGAGAAAGTTCGTAGGCCTGCATAATTCACCTGTTTACCGATAAACGATTCTCAGAACCGTTCACGCCTTAACTGGATTGCTCAACTTTCCCAGCCCGTCAATCTCCACCTCCACCACGTCGCCATCCTTTAGCGGACTGACGCCCGCAGGCGTGCCCGTGAAGATCAGGTCGCCGGGCTCGAGGGTCAGGAACGACGAGATGTAGGCCACCAGCACGCCGATGTTGAAGACCATGTCGCGGGTCGAGGCCAGTTGCCGCATCTGTCCGTTGACGCGGCAGGTGATCAGCGCGTCCGAGGGGTCGAAGTCCGTATCTATCCACGGCCCGAACGGGCAGAACGTGTCGAAGCCCTTGGCGCGCGTCCACTGGCCGTCGGTCTTCTGCAGGTCCCGCGCGGTGACGTCGTTCCCGATGGTGTAGCCCAGCACGTGCGATCTGGTCTCCTCGGCGGGGATGTTACGTCCGCGCTTGCCGATGACGACCACCAGTTCCGCTTCGTGCTCGACCTGGTCCGACTGCGGCGGAAGGATGATCGCCTCCCCCGGAGCGATGACTGCCGAGGGCGGCTTCATGAAGATCAGCGGCCACTTCGGCACCTCCGCGCCGTGCTCTTTGGCGTGCTCCACGTAATTGCGCCCAACACACAGAATCTTGCCCGGAACAGACGGCGCCAGCAGGCGCGCCTCCGCCAGCGGGATTTTGGCCTTCAGCCGCTTGAACGACCCGTACAGGTCGCCTTCGATTTCGCCGATTTTGTCGTCGTGAAGCCAGCCGAATTTCGGGGCTTCGTCCTTGAGTTGAAAACGTACGATGCGCATGATTTCCTCTATTCGATTGATGAAGCAAGTTTAACCGTCAACTTGCCAACCTGCAACCCGTAGTTCCGAGGAAGCCTGAACGAAAGCGAAGGGGACGAAGCAATCTCAACTTGCCAACCTGTAACCTTCAACTTATAATGCGAAACACGGGCGCTTAGCTCAGTTGGTTAGAGCGTCTCGCTTACACCGAGAAGGTCGGGGGTTCGAGTCCCTCAGCGCCCACAGAACGTAAGGAGTTTGTAATTTTATGAACAAACTTTCTGTTGACAAATTAGCTAATATGCGTATACTAAAAATGCGGTCGAGAGGGCTGCATTTTCAGCGGTTCGCCAGCCATCAGGCTGCTCGGCTGCATACGTCAAAATTACCCCTTAGTATCCTAAGGGGTTTTCTTGTTGAGGTAGGAACATATGCATGTTTTGTACCTAGATGATTCCGGCTCTTACCAAAACCCAAATGAGGATTACTTTGTTTTAGGAGGGGTAAGCGTGCCGGAAGCTAGTGTTCGGTGGCTAGCTCATGAAATCGAGAAGATCGCTATTGATATTAATAGCAATTATCCCGAAACTATTGAATTTCATGCCGCAGAAATTTTTCGTGGCGCTGAAAAGCCATGGGATGGACTTCCAAAACAGAATAGGATTCAGTTGATACAACGAGTATTATAAACTCTAAATAATGCAAATCCAAACATAGTAATTTTTGCTTGTGCTGTGCATAAGGCATCTTTTCCAAATGAGGATCCTGTTGTGAAGGCCTACGAAGACATAACCAGTCGGTTCGACTTATATCTTCAAAGGATTTCTATTGATTTGGATACTCAAAGGGGATTGGTCGTCTTGGACAAGAGCTCATATGAAACCGGTCTTCAGAAACTTGCTGCACAGATTCGGCGAAGTGGGAATAAATGGGGCAGTTACACAAAAAGCATTTGTGAAGTTCCATTCTTTGTTGACTCACGCGCATCCCGAATCATTCAACTAGCCGATCATATTGCATATTCGGTATTTCGCCGATACCAAGCTGGTGATTTAAAGTATTTCAATTGCATTGAAGGGCGATTTGATCAGAAGGACAATGTAATGTTCGGTCTTGTTCACAGGCAAACCTATAATTACAATTGTACTTGCCCAGCTTGTATTACTCGCCGCGATAAATCGAGGCAACCACCAAATTAATAGTGCTATAGAGATCCGGCGAGTGAACGCCTAAAGCATATCCCTTGTGTTTACTGATTAAGACAATCCCGCTTCGGCGGGATTTTTTATTTCTCCACAATCCAACACACTTTCTTCACAAGTTCATGATGGTTTATTAACCCCCTCTCACTATACTGCCGTCATAAAACATTCAGCAAAGGATTTCCCATGCAAGCCAAACTGAACTTTTCCACTGCATTTCGTAAAATCCCCTCCAGCCTCTCGGTCTTTGTCTCGAGAATCGAGAACAGCAGCCTTCTGGCAAAAGTTCCGAAAAGAATCGTGCGCCCGGCCCTGGCAGTGATTCTCCTGCTGATGCTGGGAAGCGCGATCTATTTCCCGGTCACCGCGCTGACCGCGAAAAATTCTGCTGCCGAGGAAGGAACTACACTCCAGACCGCCGTCGTGCGCCAGGGTGACCTGGTCATCTACGCCAGCGGCACCGGCACACTCATCGCCGCGAACGAGGTGGACCTGGCCTTCGAGACCGGCGGTCAGGTGACCGGCATCTTCGTTGAAGTCGGCGATGAAGTCAAGGCGGGCGACCTGCTCGCGCAGGTGGACGATACCAGCGCGCAGATCGCCTACACTCAGGCGCGGCGTGCCTATCTGGAACTGACCTCGGTCGCGGCCGTCGCGAGCGCGCAGGAGGCAGTCGCTGCGGCCGCCATTGACCTCCAGACTGCCCGCGAAACGCTGGAATACCTGATCAGCCCGACCGTCCTGTACTGGGAGGACGAAGTGGCCTGGGCCGAGGAGCAGGTAGCCGCCGCACAGGCCGCGGTGGACGCCTCGCCGTCGGATGAGACCGCGCAGGCCGCGCTCAAGAAGGCTAAGGACTATCTCGATTACGCACAGGACAGCCTGGTCGGCGCGTGGGAGAGTTACGAAAAATTTTATCTCCCGAACAACTTCACGGTCAAATCCGTGGACCGGCAGACCCACCGGGTGACCAAGTACGTGGCCGCGCCGACGGAGAACGAAATCCTCGAAGCCCGCGCCGCAGTGACCGTTGCCGAGGCGACCCTGACCGAAGCCGAATATCTGTACGCGGCGCTGACCGGCGGCGAGGTCCCGGAAGACGCGACCGGCTCCGGCCTGACCGAACTCGAACAGGCCAAACTGGACCTCGAGGCCGCGCAGGCTAACCTGGATGGGACGAAGATCACCGCGCCCATCTCGGGCACAGTCATGTCCATTGACACGAGCGTCGGCGATACGGTCTCCAGCGGGACGGCCGTCATCACCGTGGCCGATCTGAGCCAGCCGTACCTCGAAGTCTTCCTGGACGAATCGGATTGGACCAACATCAACGTGGATTACGAAGTGGAAGTCGTCTTCGACATCCTGCCCGACCGCACATTTACCGGGATCGTCACCAGCGTGGACCCGGGCCTGTATACCGAGAACAACACCTCGGTCGTCCGAGCGCTGGTCCAACTCACAAGCATTGATGAAGATACGTTCAACCTGCCGCTTGGCACCTCCGCCTCGGTGGACGTGATCGGCGGGCGCGCCGAAAATGCGGTGCTTGTCCCGGTCGAAGCCTTGCACCAGGCCGGTGACCAGTACACCGTCTTTGTCGTCGAGAACGGCCGGCCTGTCTTGCGCGTGGTCGAGGTCGGCATCCAGGACTTGTTGTACGCCGAGATTATCTCCGGCCTCGAGCCGGGCGAAGTCGTCACGACCGGCATCACGGAGACGCAATGAACGCCGCGCACAGAATCATCGAAACCGTGGACATCACCAAAGTCTACGGCATGGGCGACGTGAGCGTGGCCGCGCTCAATGGCGTGAGCATCCAGATCGATTCAGGCGAGTTCGTCGCCATCATGGGACCCTCGGGCTCGGGCAAGAGCACGTTGCTCCACATCCTCGGCTGTCTCTCGCGACCCACGTCGGGACGTTACATCCTCGACGGCGAAGACGTGAGCAACCTGGACAAAGTGCAGCTGGCCGCCGTGCGTAACAGGAAGATCGGTTTTATCTTCCAGGCTTACAACCTGCTGGCGCGCACCACCGCCCTGCAAAACGTGAGCCTGCCCCTGCTCTACAACCGCAGCGAGCCGAAGACCCCGCAGGAGGGACAAGAGAAGGCGCGCGCCATGCTCGAACTGGTGGGGCTGGGAGACCGCATGAATCACCAGCCGCACGAACTCTCCGGCGGACAGCAGCAGCGCGTGGCCATCGCGCGGGCGCTCATCAACGACCCGGTGCTGGTCATCGCCGATGAGCCGACCGGCAACCTCGACAGCCACTCCGGCGAAGAGATCATGAACCTGCTTCACCAGCTGCACGCTCGCGGCGCGACCATCGTCATGGTCACGCACGACCCGAGGATCGCCGCGCATACCCAGCGCACGATCCATTTGTTGGATGGACTGGTGGATAACGTCGTTCACAACGGTAAGTCGAAATTAATTTCGACTTACGAGGAGGAATCGTCATGAAACCCTCTGAAGCCATGCGCATCGCCTGGGATGCGATCCTCAAGAACAAGGTCCGCTCGGTGTTGACCATGCTGGGCATCATCATCGGCGTGGCGGCGGTCATCATCATGATCGCCATCAGCGCCGGGACCGAGGCCACTATCCAGGAACAGATCACCAGCCTCGGCTCGAACCTCGTCTTCGTGCAGGGCTCGTTCACACGCGGCGGCCCCGATGAGCAGCCGCAAGGTGGACTCGTCTACGACGACGCGGCCGCCATCCAGGACGGCGTGAACGGTGTGGTCTC
>JBBIKC010000003.1:53691-139174 GCA_037445635.1 Chloroflexota bacterium | reverse complement strand
ATCCCGCCATTTACGGCGGCAGTGTGGTGGACGGTGTGGAACTCACGTTCAGCCAGGGCCGCGTCACACAGGCTTCGGCCAAAGAGAACCAGCAATTCCTGCTCAAGATGCTCGAATCCGACGCGGGCGCGCGCTACCTGGGCGAGTTCGCCATCGGCACCAACTTCGAGATCAACCGCTTCACCAGCCAGATCCTCTTCGACGAAAAGATCGGCGGCACCTTCCACATGGCGCTGGGCGCGGGTTATCCCGAAACCGGCTCGAAGAACAAATCCGCCATCCACTGGGACATGATCTGCGACATGCGCACCGACAGCGAGATCACCGTGGACGGGCAGCCCTTCTATAAAAACGGAAAGTTCGTGTTCAAATAGATAGCACTAAGGAACCGGGCTTCTTGAAGAAACCAGGCTTCTTGAAGAAGCCTGGTTTCTTAGTAGAATCCCACCCTCGGATCGATTTCGTGCGCGTACTGGTCAATGCCGCCGCGCACGCTGAAGACGTTCGTCCAGCCGCTGCGAATCAACCAATCGGTCACCTGCGCGCTGCGGACGCCATGATGACATAGAACGTACACGCTTCGTTCGCGACCAGCGGCTGATTCCGGCAAAGCGGCGATTCCCCGCGCTGACAGTCGACTCATCGGCGCGTGCGCGAGGCGCGCGTCGGAAATACCGGCCCTGCCCAGTTCCCATTCTTCGCGCACATCCAGCAGCACAAAATCCTCGCCCGAGGCGAGTTTGGCGGCCAGGTCATGTACTTCGATTTCAGGAATGCGACGGGGATCGAACATCAAGATTTTTTCTTGCGAACAGGCTTCTTCCCGGTTACGGATTTTTTCTTCGCTTCTGGATTTGGCAGGGCGGGCAGGTACAGGCGCTCGATGTATTCCTTGAGCATGCGCCGCGTGCTGAACTGCGGCGTGATCGTGCGGACGGCCTCCTTGGCGCGGGAGACCCATTCGAGCGGCACGTTGTGCGCGTCGCGCGCATAGAAGAGCGGGATGATCTCGTTTTCCAGTGTGGTGTACAGGCTTTCGGCATCCGCCTCGTCCTGCGCTTCGGCTTCCAAATCGCCATCGTCGCCGATGGCCCAGCCGTTCCTGCCGTTATAGGCTTCGCGCCACCAGCCGTCGAGTATCGAAAAGTTGAGCACCCCGTTCAGTCCCGCCTTCATGCCGGATGTGCCGGAGGCCTCCATCGGGCGGCGCGGCGTGTTCATCCACACGTCCACGCCCTGGACGAGATAATGCGCCAGGTTCATGTCGTAATCTTCGAGAAAAACGAGCCGCCCGCCGGTCTCCGCCCTCTTGACCGTGCGATAGATATGCTGGATGATCTGCTTGCCGGGATCGTCGGCGGGATGCGCCTTGCCCGCAAAGATGATCTGCACCGGCATGTTCGGGCGGTTGATGATTTCGAGCAGGCGGTCCACATCGCTCATCACCAGTCCCGCGCGCTTGTAGGTGGCGAAGCGGCGCGCGAAGCCGATGGTCAGCGAATACGGATTGATCAGCACGCCCGAGGCCACCACCTGCACGGGATGCACGCCGTCATCCAACCATTGTTCGCGGGCGCGCTCACGCAGATAAAAGGCCAGCCTGCGTTTGAGATGGATGCGCACCTCCCAGAACTCCTCCGCGGGGATGGAGTCCACCTTATCCCACAGGTCGGCTTCATCGAGATGGTCGAGCCAGTCTTCGCCCAGGTATTTATCCAGCAACAGGCGCAGGCGGCGCGCCATCCAGTTGGCGGTGTGGACCCCGTTCGTCACGTGAGTGATCGGGACATCGTCCTCGCCGCGGTCGGGCCACAGCGACTTCCACATACGCCGCGAGACGCGTCCGTGCAACTCGGAAACCGCATTATGTCCCGACGAAAACCGCAGGGCCAGCACGCCCATGCTGAACGATTCGCCCCAGGGTTGCTGGTGCCGCGCCAGGTCCATGAACTGGTCGCGGCTCAGGCCGAGTTCGGGCCAGATGGCCGCCAGGTGTTTCTCCACCAGCCAGAGCGGGAATTCGTCGTTGCCCGCCGGGACGGGTGTGTGGGTCGTGAAGATATTGCCGGTGCGCGTCTTTTCGACGGCTTCCGCAAAGGTGTAGCCGGAGGCCACGAGTTCGCGCGCCCTTTCCAGCGTCAAGAATGAAGCGTGACCCTCGTTCATGTGCCAGACGCCCGGGTTGTATCCCAGCGCGCGCAAGGCGCGCACACCGCCCACGCCCAACAACACTTCCTGACCGACGCGGAAGTTCAGGTCGCTCCAGTACAGCCGCGCCGACAGACTGCGGTCCGCGGCGGAATTGGAATCCACGTCCGAATCGAGCAGATACAGCGGCACGCGTCCGACGCGCACCTCCCAGATGCGCAGGGTCACGGCGCGGTCGGGGAACTCGACCTGAACCGTCAACGGCTCGCCATGTTCATCCAGCACGGGCAGGAAGGGCAGGTCGTCAATCGGGATGGGGTTGTTGTGGGCTTCCTGCCAGCCGTCCTCCGTGATGTGCTGGGAGAAATAACCCTGCTTGTAGAGAAAACTTACGCCCACCAGCGGCAGGCCGAGGTCGCTGGATTCTTTCAGGTGATCGCCAGCCAGAACGCCGAGGCCGCCGGAATAAATGGGCAGGGTCTCATGAAGACCAAACTCCATCGAGAAGTAGGCAATCGGATGGCGCGCCAGCTGGGGATAGGTGCGCGCCGCCCAGGCATCGGTCTGCGCGAGGTACTGGTCGAAGGCGGCGAAGACCTGGTTATACGAGGCCATGTAGTCTTTGTTCTGCGTGGCGGCGTTCAACGCCGAGCGCCCAACCGCGCGCAGGAATGTGATCGGGTTGTGCGCCAGCCGTTCCCACAGGTCGGAATCGATGCGGGCAAACAGGCGCGTGGCGTCGGGCTGCCACGTCCACCACAGGTTGTAGGCCAGTTCGCCCAGGCGCGAGATGCGGCGCGGCAGGTCGAAGTGATTGGGAAGTTTGGAGTGAAATTCGGCCATAGCGCCGCAATCATACCACAAGCCAGTTAATCCCTCTGACGCGCCGCCCGAATTTGCAATACAATGGACGCATGACCGTCGTCCAACTCTTCGTGACCTGTCTCGTCGACTCGTTCTACCCGCAGGTGGGCGAGGCCGTCGTGGACGTTTTCCGCCGCCTCGGCGTGACCGTGGACTTCCCGCGCGGCCAGACCTGCTGCGGACAGCCGAACTTCAACGCGGGCCTGCGCGACGAGGCGGGTCCCATCGCCCAGCACACCATCCGCGTTTTCGAGGCGGCCGAAGGCGACGTGGTCATCCCCTCTGGCTCCTGCGCCCACATGCTGAGACACAACTACGCCGAGTTGTTCGCCGACGATCCTATTTGGCTGCCGCGCGCGCAGGCGCTCGCGGCGCGGACCTTCGAATTCACCGAATATCTCGTGGACAAACTGGGCGTGACCGATCTCGGCGCGCGCTGGGACGGGCCGCTGGCCTATCATCCCACCTGTCACTTACATCGCGGCCTCGGCGTGGACCGCCAGCCAAAAGAACTGCTGGCAAACGTGCGCGGCGCAGACATCCGCGAACTGCCCGAGGCCGAAGACTGCTGCGGCTTCGGCGGCATCTTCTCGATTGAACATCCCGAACTTTCTGCGGAATTTTTGAAGCGTAAGATCAGCAATCTCGAAAAGACAGAAGCGCCCACGTTGGTTGTGGCTGATTCGGGCTGTCTCATGCACATCGCGGGAGGATTGCATAGGCAGAAGAAAACGCAAAATGTGTTGCACATCGCGGAAGTGCTGAATCACCGATAAACGACGAATGTGTACTGGCGGGTCTGGAGGACTCAATGAAAACGAACAGCAAGAGGAAATAGTAAACCACGATTACGAAGAGAGACAATGCAGGGCTGGTAACAAAACGCATTGTGGAGCAAGTACTGCTGAAATACTAGGGTTTACGGCAATCATGCTAGTAGGAGGTGCCGCCGCTGGATATGGGGCAAGCGCTGCAGCTGTAACTGCGGCTGGTGATCGTTTTTGGGCAAATGTGGCGAATCCAAATATTCCAGGTTCAGGAGTTTGGCCATGAAATCACAACAATTACGCGATGATAATGCCTTCCGAAAACTTATCAAGCACCTCTTAAATCTAATAAGATTTACGAATATTTATGTGTTAGTGTATGTACCTGTCGTGGTGTCAACATTTTTTCTGATAGGATGGTTTTTTGTGGCAGATAGAATCTTTTCTAGTGATGTACCCGAAAGATATAACGCTTTGGCAATTGCGTTCTGCATGTTTGTATCTAGTATAGGCGGTGTAATACAAATAATTAGACGAGAAGCACCGGGGATATATGGGATTCCTTTCCGGGGAATCTTGCCAGTGTTCACTGGTATTCTGTGGGTTTCTGTTTGTTGGGTGATTATTGGTTTGATAATTTACTTTTCTTTCGGGTGGTAAAAGGCTCATTAGGATGTAAAGCCTGCTTAGCAGGGGTCTTTGCAAAGTAGCCCAAGGTTTCGACAAGCTCAGGGCAAGATGGCTCATGGTTCATCCAGGGCTACAATGAAGAGAATCGCATCGCGTCCATCTCCCGCCTGGACGGTCCGTGCGGGAGCGGGGACATCCTCGACCCCCACCCTGCCTCCCCCAAATGCGACGATTTATACCTTAAATCCGCACACTAAATATTTCTTGTCGTATTTGGGGGAGGTGCCCGCGAAGCGGGCGGAGGGGGTCAGCATGCGCGTGGATGTAAATTTATGACGTTTGCAACAAGCAAATGAGACCTTGTATCATGGGACAAGGCGCGACGGGAATACCACACCGAGCAAAATCTGCCCAAATTTCCAAAACTGCCAATTGACTTGCCCCCTCGAATTAAGGTATAGTGTTTGTGCTCATTCGCGCCAATCGGAGGAGAGTGCCGATGAAGGGAACGTCGGGTCGTTTCTTTTTGCCATCGTTGATTCTGGCTGTGCTGTTGTTTCCCCTGCTGGCGGGACTCGTCCTGAGGGGACCCGCCGCGAGCGAAGAACGGGCCGCGGTCATCGGGTTGAATTTTCAGAGGGGGGCACAGCCCGGCGAACCCGACCGATTGATCGGCCAGGCGCCGCCCGGCATGGAACTGGCTGTTTACTTAAACGATGAACTGCTCGACGTAACCGACTCCGACGCAGCGGGGAAATTCTCGCTGGACATGCCCGTCCTGCCTCAGCGAAGAATTGATATTACTGTTCTGCCCACCGAACTCGACTCGTCCACGCTGGCGTTATTGTACGATCCGCGCGGGTTCGATGCGCTACACATCCCGCCCGCCAAGACCCTGCTTGCCGCGCCGTTTCTGGCCGCGGCGGTTCGTCAGCCGGATGGGCTACAACTCTACGGTTCGGTTGTCCCGTTTACACAGGTTGAGATATTCGCAGAGTCCTGCCTCCCCTCCAAACCAAACGTGACCGTCGAGCCTGACGACGAGGGCAGTTTCATCGCCTTGCTTCCGCTGGGCGCGGAGGCGCGCGCGCCGGACGAATACTGCATCCGCGTCACGCCGGACGATGGGCTGTCAGAGGCGGAGACGTATCAGGTGGCCGCGCCGGTCCCAGGTCCCGCGCGAGGCGAGGGCGTGTGGACGCGCGGCGTCCAGTTGAAGTTCACGCCCACCGAAGTCAGCCTCACGTTCTCCGTCGAAATGCCCGACGGCTATCTGGTCTACCAGAACCTCGCCAGCGGCAGGATGAGCGAACTGCAATTCATCGAGTACGTCTTCGGTGAGGTCAGCCTGAACACCTATCTCGATCCGCGCAAATTGGCGTGGCGGCAGGAGAAGGAGCCCGGCAGCCACCGCGTGCGCGTGCTCATCGAGAGCCAGCCGCTGGCTTATCTGATCCCCGACGATACGGCGACGACGTTTCAACTGAACGCAAGCAGGCTGGATGACAATGTGCCGCCGTATCTGGATGGCGACACGGTCACCGCCGCGCTGGAGGGCGTGCACGTGCTGGAGAGCACACCGCCCGCCACGAGCAGCAGCGCGTCCGAAGCGACCTGGCGCGGGACTCTGTCCGAAAGGCCGACTCTGACGCTGTGGGTCAGCCGCAGTCCCCTCCCGCCCGCGGACCCCATCGCGCGGGCGCGTTTGCTGGATACACTCTCGTCCATTGTCACGGATTTGAAAATCAATCCGCCCGCTCTGCTCGATAAAACACTCGAAGGGCAGATCGTGGGCATCCTGCCGGCGCGCGTGCCGGCCGCGGTGGAGGCGCAGGTTTACGATTATTACAGCAGTCTGGATCGCGGCGGCGACTTTACCGTGCAAACCGCGGAGCCGCGCACGTTCCAATCCTTTTTACGCGATTTGCCCGCCCGCGTCCCAACCTGGCTGGCGGACCTGCTGTTCGGCGCCATCTGGCTGATTCCCGCCGCGCTGGCGCTGGTCACCTTGCAGGCTGATGATTCCGCTTCGACGAAAGACATGCGTGATAGCCTGAGTCGCCTCGCCGCGGGTGTTATCGTATTGACACTACTGGGGCTGAACTGGCTCCCGCTATTTACGCGTCTGGGATTGAATCGCGAGGCGTACATCAACTGGCTGCTCGCGAGTCATCTCGTCTTTCTCGTTCTCTTTTTCCCTCTTTCGCGGCTCAACAAACTGTACAACAACTATGGTGTGTTGTTTGGAGTCGCAGTCGTTTTCGCGATATTGGCTGTATTCGCGGGAAGTTGGTTGCAAGTCACTTTGCCCGATGGCTGGCTGAGCGCGCTGTTGACCGGCCTGCCCCTGCTCGGTTGCGCTTTCTTGTTCTGGCACGGCGCGGGCAGCGCGCGTCCGCCTTCGTTGGGTGTTTCCATCTTCGCGTTGGTTGTAATCCTAGGCTTGAGCCTGCCCATTCAATCGCTTCCGCTGGCAACGCAACTGGGAGGCAGCCTCGGAGTCACAACGCTGGGCGTCAATCTGATTCGACCGTTGATTTCAATCTCATTGTTGCTAGGCATTGTCATGGCGTTGCGCCTCCGCTTCGACCGCGCCCTCGGCGGGAGGATGAGTCCGCTCGAGCGCGGACTCGGGCGCGCCGTCCTGGTGGGATTCGCAGTGGGCCTGAGTCCGGCCTGGGGCTTCGTGCCGCTCTCGGTCATCGGTGCCCTGCTCCTGTTCGAGTGGCTGTTGCCGGTCAAATTGCTCCAGCCCGAAAAAGTGGCCGCCGAGTTCGCCAAAGTTCATCACGAGGCCGGGGTGAAGCAGATGCTCGGCCTCAACCGCCAGAACCGCCTGTGGCGTTCCTTCGAGGCCAGCGCGCCGAAGAACATCCGCGAGAACAGACTCAGTGAAGAGGATTATTACAAAAAGCGGCAGGAACACGACGAGCAGAAGCGCGTCATGGAACAGCCCAAATATTTGAAAACGGACAAACTCACCCTGCGCGACCTGGCCTTCAACTTCGGCGCGGGGCCGCGTCACCGCGACAACCTGCGGCACGCGCTGGCCTGGGGCATGATCCTGGCCGCGCCGCTGGTCATCTTCCAGGGCTGGCCGCTGGTCATGAGCGAGACCGAGACGGCCGGGCCGCTCCCCTTCCTCAGCGTCGGAGTCCGCCTGCTCGCGCTGACCGCGCAATATCTCGCGGCCGCGGCTCTCCTCGGATACTTCTTTCCCTACCTGCGCGGCCGCAACGGACTCGAAAAGGGCGGCTGGCTGGCCGGGACCATCATCCTGTCCTTCCTGCCTTATCACCTGATCTTCGATACCACCGCGCTCGAATGGATGGTGGCGGGAATCTGGGCCGGGTCCGTCCTGGCCTTTAATCTCATCGTCAGCCTGCTGGCCTTCGACATCCGCACCCTCCTGCATTTCAAACTCGGCTGGTTCCGCCTGCCCGACCTGTACGACTTCGGCGAATTGGCCGCGTATTTGACCGGCTCCGGCGCGCCGCTCATCGCCACCCTCTTCACCACCTTCACCAGCAAACTGGACGAATGGGTGCCGGCGCTGTTGAATGTGGTCTTTCCCTCGTTCACGTTCACAAGCGCGCATTCCGAACTGCTTCAAGTCCTGCTCGATCTCGCCAACCGAATCGCTTCGGGTCTATTCAGTTAAGAGGAGACCTCATGAACCGCAGACTTGCTCTTGCGCTGGCCGCGCTTGCACTTGCAGCGGTCATTTTGGCCTGCTGGCCGTTCGCTCCCACTCCCACCCAGCCCCCGCCGGTCGAAGAGAACGACAACGACGGCGGCGAAACGACCGACGCGCCCGGCACCAACACGGAGACCGTCAATGGGAGCGAAGGCACTTCTGGTATTCCCGTAAACTGCGGGAACGCATACGGCGATGTGTACATGCCAGAGAACAGTTTCGCTGGCGAAGAGACCTTCACGATCTCTTGTATCACGGACAACCGGGCCCGGGCATTGTCCGACCAGGTCGAACAGGAGATTGGCGGGACCAATACATTGCTCGGAGCCGTCTCGTTTGAACCGTCTCCCTTCTACTTCGACAAGGAAGTCACCATCACGATTCCCCTGCTTTACCCTCATCCCGAATGGGCCGGGGAGACCCGCGAACTGTATTACACAGCGGATGGAGGAGGACTCCAATACGTCAAGCAGGCGACGATAGATGATGTGGGGCGGACGGCTTCCGCCACGGTCGATCATTTCTCGACCTTCCTCCTGGTAGGCCCAGTCGAGGCTCCGGCTGAGGAACCGGTCTTTGCCTGTTTCGATTCGATCGGCTGTTTGGACCTGGCGCCCGGCGAACCCATCCGCATCGCGGCCATGATGGATTACAGCGCCGGTACCGCTGAAATATCCGATGTGATTTTCGAGGCCATCCTGTCCGTGGCAAAGGATTACGGCGGGATCGGAGATCACCCATTCGATGTCGTTCTTTTGGACGGCGGCTGTGATGCGAAACTGGGCGAGGCGAGGGCGTATCAGATCCTCGAGGAGGGCAACTTCGCCGGCGTCATCGGCACGATTTGTTCCGCCTCGGCCGGGACGGCCGTTCCCATCCTGTCCGACGCGGGCTTGACGATGATCTCCCCGGCCAACGCCCGCACCTCCCTGACCCAGCCCGGCTCGCGCTATCCCGGCTACTTCCGCGTTTCGATGTCAAACGCCTCCGAGGCGCAGGCCGCGGCGGAGTTCATGTACTACGAACTCGGCGCCGATAGTGTGGGCATCTATTACGCGAGCGGCATATACGGCTCGGAAATGGCGGAGGTCTTCGCCAGCAGGTTCATGGAACTGGGCGGCAGTATCGTGGACTCATACGAGGTTCCCTCTGGAACCACTGACATGAATCCTTATATCGATTCACTGATCGCAAGCTATGCGGACGCAGTCTATCTGCCGCTCTTCTCCACGGAAGGAATCTACTTCGTACAATACATGGAGGAGTATGACCTCGGCATTCCAGCTGTAGGAGGTTCCTCCGTGGCAGACCCATCGTTCTTCGACGGCGCGGGATATTACCCATATGGCTTGTATTATGCCGGCCCTCCTTCGTCGTATTACGACTTCAGCTATGATGCAGCGACCTTGCTGATCGAGGCGTTCAACCGCGTCGCGTTCGTCGAGGGTAATGGCACCCTGCACATCGGCCGCCAGGATTTGCGCGACGCGCTGTACTCCATCTCCTTCGAGGGCTCAACAGGTTTCATTGCCTGCAACGAATTCGGCGATTGCGGGCACGCGGGAATCCCCGTTTACCGCGTCGAGTCAGGCCAGCCGACGGAGGTATATCGGTTCAACCCGTAAAACAGGGAACTGATTAAAATAGACGAGGTCATCCCCTGACCCCGTTCATGAACTTCCGCGCCCGCATCAGACAATCCCTCGATAACGCATCCCTCCAGGCCGCGCTGGACGCCAACGCCGAACGCCGCGCCAAGGGACGCGCCGCCGCGTTCGCCTCTCTCCCCGACTGGCAGGAGCGCCGCCGGCGCGCTCACGCCGTCCGCGCCGAGGTCATCGCGCGTCTCGATTCCTATCTCGAACAATTCATCCAAAACGCGCAGGCGAACGGATTCATCGTCCATCGCGCTAAAGACGCAACTGAGACAAACAAGATCGTATTGGAGATCGCGGAGGATTCACCGAGAAACGGCAAAGAACGCCAAGAGAATCCAGGCGAAATCCGCGTTCATCCGCGTAAATCCGCGGCCAAATTATTCGCCAAATCGAAATCCATGGTCTCGGAGGAGATCGAACTCAACCACACCCTCGAAGCCGCGGGCCACCGCGTCGTCGAGACCGACCTGGGTGAGTACATCGTGCAGTTGCGCGGCGAGCGTCCCGCACACATCATCACGCCTGCCGTCCATCTGCGCCGCGGGGATGTCGGTCAACTCTTCCACGAAAAACTCGGAATTCCATACACCGAGGACATTTCCACGCTCACGAAGGCGGCGCGCAAAGTCCTGCGTGAGGTCTTTCTCACCGCGGACGTGGGCATCAGCGGTGTCAACTTCGGCATTGCGGAGACGGGCGGCATCTGCCTCGTCACCAACGAGGGCAATGGGCGCATGGTTACGACCCTGCCGCGCGTCCACATCGCGCTGATGGGCATGGAGCGCCTCGTCCCCTCCCTCGACGATCTCGCCCTCATGCTTTCGCTTCTGCCGCGCTCCGCAACAGGTCAGAAACTCAGCGTTTACACTCAACTGATTCACCGCCCCCTCCCCCATCAACAGCGGCACATCGTCATTCTCGATAATGGCCGTTCCAAATTACGCGCCTCGCCTCTGCGCGAGTCGCTCTACTGCATCCGCTGCGGCGCGTGCCTCAATGCCTGTCCCGTCTTTCGCGAACTCGGCGGCCACGCGTATGGAAGCGTCTATCCCGGTCCCATCGGATCGGTCATCTCTGCGGGACTCTTCGGCTCGGACTTCGCTCCCCTCGCGCAGGCCTCGTCCCTGTGCGGCGCGTGCAAGGATGCCTGCCCGGTGGACATTGATTTACCGAAATTGCTGACAAGGGTAAGGGCGGGGTATGCGTCCCTCTCTTTCACTCGCGTCGAGCGGAGCGCAGCGGAGACGAGACGGCCCAGGGGTGAGGGGCTTTCTCTTTTATCTAAACTCGGACTTGTCATCTACGCCCGCCTCGCGCGCAGCCCGCGCCTGTTCGCCGTTTCCCAGCGGCTGGCCGCGCTCGCGACGCGCCTCGTCTCCCCCTTCAGCGGCTGGCTGCGCCTGCCCGCGGTCACAGGCTGGGGTTACAGCAAGGACTTTCCCAGATTCGCGGCGCGTCCATTTCGGGTTAGATTTCACCGCGAAGAGGCGAAGGGCGCGAAGAATCTTGAGAGAAGGGAAAAAGAAGAACTTCGCGATCTTCATCCCTTCGCGGTTCGAAAAAACAAAATTGAACAATTCACCGAGGAATTGACCGCGCTGGGCGGACAGGTTATCGTAACAAGTAACGCGACCCAGTCCGTCATTGGTTTATTGAAATCGCGCCAGGTCAATCACATTCATCTTGAGCCAAACACGTTGGACGAATCCGAGTTACAACGGGCGGGAATCACGACCACCGCCGCGCCCGACCCCGCGCTTCGCGTCGGCGTGACCAAGGCCCGGTGCGGGCTGGCAGATACGGGGTCCGTTTTGATCGCGGACGGAGAGGGGAGTCCGCTGCAAGCCTCGCTCCTGCCTGAAGTCCACATCGCGATCCTGCGCGCGTCACAGATCCTGCCCTCGCTGGAAAACGCGATGGATTTGGTAAAAGAGACCCGCGCGGCGGTTTTCGTCACAGGCCCGTCGCGCACCGCCGATATCGAGATGACATTGACCATCGGCGTGCACGGCCCGAAGGAATTGATCGTCCTTCTCGTTGACGATTCCCGGCGCGGATGATACAATCTCGCCCGCTTCAAAAGGAAGGCCCCCATCGTCTAGCGGCCCAGGACGGAGCCCTCTCAAGGCTCAAACAGGGGTTCGAGTCCCCTTGGGGGCACAAAACAAAGTCGCCGTGAGGCGGCTTTTTGTTTTCAAACTGGCGTCCCCGCAGGGGGGATGTTATTCGAATCCCCATGCCCGCAGGGTGCGTCTCGCGCGAGGGGCACCAGGATAAAGTCGCCGTGAGGCGGCTTTTTGTTTTCCTTCTCAATCAAATCTCAAGCGCGCCTAAACCGAATCCAAACATCCTTTGGGTAAATATGGTGCAACAACGCCAAAGGAGGATCCCATGAAAACAAGAATTGCAATCCATCTCTTCGTCACCGCCCTGCTGGCGGCTGGATGCGCGCCCGCCGCGAGCGCAACACAGACCGTGTCATCCGCCGCGGTGCAAATCAGCGAGTCTACACCGACCCCGACCACGGCCAACACCGCCGTATCGTCCGCATTGACTTATCCCATCGTGGACACAGCCCAGACCACCTGCTATGACAACGACAGCGTCATCCCCTGCCCCGAAAGCGGGGCCGCATTCTCCGGGCAGGATGGCAACTATCAGGGCCGCGCTCCCGCTTACCAGGACAACGGCGATGGAACCGTCACCGACCTGATCACCGGCCTGATGTGGACCCAATCCCCCGACCTGAACGGCGACGGGAGCATCAACATCCAGGATAAACTGGGATTCAATGGCGCGCAGGCCTACGCCGAATCGCTCGACTTGGCCGGGTACGATGATTGGCGCGTACCGACCATCAAGGAACTCTATTCGCTGATGAACTTCAACGGTTACACCGGCTTGAGCGACGAGAGTTTCAGCAGTCTCCCGGCAAATGCCGTTCCCTACATCGACACGCGCTACTTCGCCTTCGGCTACGGCGACACATCCGCCGGGGAGCGTTACATTGATGCACAGTTTGCCACCGGCACAAAATACGTCAGCACGACGATGAACGGCAATGAGACCATGTTCGGGGTCAATTTCGCCGACGGGCGCATTAAAGGGTACGGACTCACAGATCCCCGCGGCAATGGAGAAAAGACCTTTTACGTCCTGTTCGTGCGCGGCAATCCCGATTACGGACAGAACGCCTTTGTAGATAACGGCAACGGCACCATCACCGATAACGCTACCGGCCTGACCTGGCTCCAATCCGATAGCGGCGCATTCAACGCCGGTCCCTACGGCGACGGCAGTCTCAACTGGGAACAGGCGCTCGACTGGTGTGAATCGCTCGATTACGCCGGGGCCGACGACTGGCGCCTGCCGGACATCAAGGAATTACAAAGCATTGTGGATTACACCCGTTCGCCCGATACGACCAATTCTGCGGCCATTGACCCTCTATTCCAAACCACCTTCCTGACGGACGGCATCAACACCAATGGTTATCCCAACTATCCCCACACCTGGAGCAGTACCACGCATCTCGATGGCGTGATTCCCGAAGCCCGCGCAGCGTACATTGCGTTTGGCGAAGCCCAGGGACTGATGAACGGCGTAATGCTGGATGTCCACGGCGCGGGCGCTCAACGCAGTGACCTGAAAAGCGGCGATCCCGCCAGTCTTCCGGTTGGGCAGGGTCCGCAGGGAGACGTGCAAAGCATCTACAACTACGCCCGCTGTGTGCGCGGCGGTGTGACCTCCGCGCCGAACGGCGATCCCAGCGCCGCGCAACCGATGATTCAGGTTGAGTCAACGGGCGTGCCCATGCCAACCGGACAGGGGCCGCAAGGCGGGTTGCCTCCACAGGAAGCCATTGACGCCTGCGCGGCCAGCACCGTAGGCGCGGCCTGCTCGTTTGCCTCGCCGAACGGAATGGTCAGTGGGACATGCCAATTGATTCAAAGTCAACTTGCCTGCGTACCTGCCAATCACCCATAACAAAAAAACGGCGTCTCGTGAAGGAGACGCCGTTTCAATCTACCCAATTCAAACACTGTGAGAGCGGGTTTTGTTTTCAATCTTTCTACGATAGAATCACCCCATGCCCACATCACAGTCCTCCACCTTCTCGCGCGGCTACCTCATCGCCCTGACTGCAACCGTCCTGTGGTCGTTCACGGGCATCATCATCAGTTACCTGAGCAAAACCTACGCCCTGCCCTCGCTCGTGCTGGCCTTCTGGCGAGACCTGTTCGTCTCGTTCGGCATGGTCGTGGGACTGGCTCTCTTCAGCCGCGCCCGCTTTCACCTGGGACGCGTCCACTGGTTCTTCATGATTCTCTACGGCCTGACGCTGGCCGTGTTCAATTCCATGTGGACCTTTTCCGTGCAATACAACGGCGCGGCGGTGGCCACGGTGCTGGCGTTCAGTTCCCCCGCGATGACCGCCATCCTGAGCCGCATCCTCTTCAAAGAGCAATTCAGTCTCATCAAGATCATATCCATCATCCTCAGCCTCGCAGGGACGATCCTCGTCTCGGGCGCGCACGATCCCGCGGCCTGGGAGTTCAACGCGGCAGGCATCGTCTTCGGCCTGCTCACGGGTTTGTTCTTCGCGTTCTACAACCTCGAAGGCAAAGCCGCCTCGGACAAATCCATTGACGCCTGGACCGCCCTGCTCTACAGTTTCGCGGGCGCCACCGTCTTTCTGTTTCTCTTCAACCTCGGCTTCGACGTATCCAACAGCAAAGCCCCTCTCACCGACATGCTCTGGCTCGGCGAGGCGTGGGGCGGCTGGGCATTGCTCTTCTTCCTCGGCGTCGCGCCCACGCTGGGCGGCTTCGGGCTGTACACCCTCAGCCTGCGTTTCCTCCCGCCCACCGTCGCGAATCTCATTGCCACCCTCGAGCCTGCCCTCACCGCCGTCTGGGCTTACTTCCTCCTCAACGAAATGCTCACGGGCAATCAACTGCTCGGCGGCCTGATGATTTTGATGGGCGTCCTCCTCCTGCGCCTCGGCGAGGGCAATCACAAATGACCTTGCCGCGCGAATATGACCTCCGCATCGCGCATCGGGTGGACGAGATCGGCCAGCCCGCCTGGGACGCGCTCGGCGCGGGGCGTCCCTTCGCGAGTTACGACTGGTACCGTTTCGGCGAGACGGTCATGACCGACAGCCCGCCGACGTATTTGGTTTTATCAGTGGAGGAAAAGCCCGCGGCGCGCGCGACCCTCTACCGGGTCCCGGACGAACCGCTGCCTCTCCCCCCGCTCGTGCGCGCGCCCGTCCGATCCCTGCTGCGGCGAAATCCGCCTCTCATCTGCCGCTCGCCTCTCGCCAACTGGAGCGGACTGCTCCTGCCGGAGGACGCGTCCCTGCGCGCCGCCGCGCAGACTGCATTACTCGACGCAGCGCGAAAACAACTGGAAGAACAGAAGGCTTCCTTCCTGCTCTTCGACTTCCTCGATGAAAGCCAGCGCGCAGATTGGCCTGTTGATTTCACATTGACAGAAATTTCCGACGCGGGCACGCGCCTCGAGGTCAAATGGAAATCGTTCGACGACTACCTCGCCGGCACCGACAAGCGAGGGCGGCAGCATTACAAACGCGTCCAGCGGCAGGCCGAAAAACTCGGATTGGAATTGAGTCGCCATCCATCGGTTGCAAATGTCGAAGAAGCGCTCGCGCTCATCCGCCGCGTGGAACGCAAGTTCCGCGCCGCGCCCAACCCGTGGATGCGCAACCTGCTCGAAGCCGCGCCGATGATTCGCGGCGTCTGGCAGGAGGTGCGCCAGCGCGGACGACTGGTGGGATGCGGCCTCCTGCTCGAAGATAACGGCGTCATGCTCGCTACCGCCCTCGGCCTCGCCGAAGATGTTTCTTACGCGTATTTCCTGCTCATTTATTCCTGCCTGCAAGAGGCCGTCGCGCGGCAGGTGAAAGCGCTCCGCCTCGGCTCCGGCGCGTACGATGTGAAACGGCGTCTCGGCTTTGCATTGGAAAATAACAATCACACAGCCATCCGCGCGCGCACATCCTTCCTGCACAGGCTGGTAAAACTGGCCGCATGACAATCCTGAAGAGGGGCGCACAATGCGGACGGATTGGCATAAAATGGAGAACACATGGTCACCGGCATTGCGCTCTCTCTTCTTCTGTTCACAGCGTTGTTCATCTTCTACTGGATTGACTTCGCCTTCCTCACGCGCTACGACCGCGAGCGGAAGCAGGGGCAGGGCTGGGCGTGGGACTACACCCTGCTCACCCTGGCCGCGGCCGCGCTGGTCGTCATCCAGCCGTGGCTATGGCCGCGACTGGGATTCACGACAACCGCAGGCTGGGGACTGGCGATTCAGATCGTCGGCCTGGCGTGCATCGCGCTCTCGTTCGGCCTGCACATCTGGGCGCGCCTGCACCTGAAAAAATTCTACGCCGAGCGCGTCGAGGTCCAGCCCGATCACCAGGTCATTCAAAGCGGACCGTACGCGCTGATGCGGCATCCGCTCATCACTTCGTTCTTTCTGCTCGCGGGGGGACTTTTTTTGCTTAATCCAGCCTTGACAACTTTGCTGGGTTTGTTCTACACTATCTATGATTTCACCCGCGCCGCCCGGCAGGAGGAAGACCTTCTCAGCAGGAACCTGCCCGGCTACACCGAATACATGAAGCGCGTGCCGCGCTTCATCCCAACACTGCCCAGGGGGCGAAAATGAACTTCACCCTCCAACAATTTCTCGAAATGCCAGTCGAACAAGCCGCTGCCCTCGTCCGCGCCGCGGGGCCGAAGGTGGCCGTTTTCCCCATCAACGGGACGCGCCGCTGGTTCGCGCTCGAACACGCCGCGGCCGCACAGGCCGCGTCCGACCCGATGACGGCCTACATGGATATTGCCCAGCGGCGACATATCGAGTTGTATCGTCTCTTCTTCGATCACGGCGTGGACACGCTGCTCACGCCCGTTTACGGCGCGGAACTGCTCTCGCGCGGCGACGAATACGTGCACCGCGTCCAGCGCGAGGGGTTGGCGCGGCTGGCAGAGCATCCCGACTTTTTGAACTTCTACGACGAGTATAAAGTGCGCGTCCGATTCTACGGAGACTACCGCAAGCGTTTTCATGGAACGCCCTACGAGTCGCTGATTGGCTTGTTCGACGAAGTCACGCATCGCACGCGGACCTACGAGCGGGCGCGGCTGTTCTTCGGTGTGTTCGCCTCCGACGCGGCGGAGGCGGTTGCAGAGGCCTCCGCGGCTTTCTACCGGGAGCACGCGAAAGTCCCGGCGCGACGCGAGCTGATCGAATCCTATTACGGCGAATACGTCGAACCCGTCAGTTTCTTCCTCGGCTTCGACAAGTTGTCCGCCTTCGATTATCCCCTGCTGGCGACCGGCGAAGAGGATTTGTACTTCACGGTCGCGCCGTCCCCATATCTGACGGAAAGACAACTGCGCGAAATACTCTTCGACCACCTGTATACTCGTCGCGCTCCAGAGCCCGATTACAGCCAGCTGCCACGGGAAGGCTGGGCCTGGATGAAATCGTTCTATGCCGCCAACGCCGGGCGGACGATCGGTATCGGAACACTGAACAGCGGGATCTGGTATCCGCTCCCGCTTGTGGATTGGCCGGGCGAAAGGGGGCAATGATGTACGACGTTAAGGGGCTGCTCGCCGCCATGGGCCCGGGCCGCATGGGCACCACCGCTTACGACACGGCCTGGGTGGCGCGGCTGGCCGATATCGCGCCCACCCTCTCCAACCACGCGCTGGAATGGATCAGCGAGCATCAACTGGCGGATGGAAGCTGGGGCGCGGAACAGCCGTTGTATTACCATGACCGCATCGCATCCACACTGGCGGCCATGCTGGCGCTGGCGCACCGCGGCCGCCGCGTTCAGGACCGCGTCCGCGTCGAGAACGGCCTGAAGGCGCTCGACCGGCTGACGTCGGATGCGACCCGGCGCCTGGCCTCGGACGCCAACGGCGCCCCGGCCGGGTTCGAGATGATCATACCCACGCTGGTGGCGGAGGCGGAAAGGCTGGGCATCATCAAACAGCAGGGCGACCGAATCCTCGGGAGGCTCGGCCAGGCGCGGCGCGCAAAACTGGCGAAACTCAAGGGCATCAAGATCAGCCGTTACGTGACCACTGCCCTCTCGGCCGAACTGGCCGGAGAGGACGCGCTGGACATGCTCGATGTTGACAACCTGCAGGAATCCAACGGTTCGGTCGGCAATAGTCCCTCTGCCACAGCATATTTCGCCAGATATGTCCGCCCCGGAGATCGAAACGCGTTACTATATCTACGAGATGTCCTGGTGGACGGCGGCGCGCCGTTCGTCGCGCCCTTCGAGAATTTCGAGCGCATCTGGATTCTGTGGAACCTGCATGTCGGCGGCCTGCTGACCAGGGACATCATGCCGCTGGCGCAGCCGCATATCGAAAGCCTCAGTGCGCAGTGGAAGCCCGGGCTGGGCCTTGGGTTTTCGTCCACCTACTCGCTGATGGACGGCGACGACACCAGCCTGGGCTACGACCTGCTGACCGATCTGGGTCATCCCGTTGACCTGGAGGCGGTGCTCAGTTTCGAGGAGAAGGATCACTTCCGCTGTTTCAATCTCGAGGTCAACGCCTCGATTGACGTCAACATTCACGTGCTTGGCGCGCTCCGGCGGGCGGGCTGCGGCGTGGATCATCCGTCCGTGCAAAAGGCGCTGGGTTTCATCCGAAAGCGCCGCCTGGCGGGGAAATACTGGATTGATAAGTGGAATGCCTCGCCGTTCTACACCACCGCCCATGCCATTATCTTTTGCCAGGGCTACGACGATGAAATGTGCCAGACCGCCGTGGACTGGATATTGAAGATGCAAAACTCCAACGGCGCCTGGGGCTTCCACCGCGCCGCCACCGCCGAAGAGACCGCTTACTGCCTGCAGGCGCTGTCTCTCTGGCGCAAGGCCGGGGGCAAGGTGCCCGGCGGCCGCATCGAACAGGGCGGGCGCTGGCTGCGTAATCACACCGAGCCGCCCTATCCGCCCTTGTGGATTGGAAAGTCGCTGTATTGCCCCGACCTGCTCGTCCAGTCCACCATTCTGAGCGCGCTGGCCCTGACGGAGGGTTGAGGCGGAATGATCTTGGCGACTCGGAGCGCGCAGGGCTCCTCCCTGCTCATGCCGGGAATGATGGAGCGATAGGTGAAGACGGCCTGGCTTTGGCCAGCCTGGGTTATTTTACAACGCAAGAACGCCGGCCCGGAATCATCCAGATACCGATGTGACTTCTCTCAAGGCAATAACTTCATGAATACCGACATCAGGGAAGAAATCATTGCTTTGCTTTCGAAACTGGGTCCCGGGAAAATGTCGCCCTCGGCCTACGATACCGCATGGGTCGCGCGCCTGGGCGACATTGATCCCGAACTCAGCGGTCGGGCGTTGGAATGGCTTTGCCGGCATCAACTGCCTGATGGCAGTTGGGGCGCGGAACAGCCATTCTATTATCACGACCGGGTGATCAGCACGCTGTCTGCAATGATCGCGCTCGCAAGTCAGAAGAATCGGAGGGGCCTCCGGCGGCAGATCGAAAAGGGATTGGTGGCACTGGAATGGATTACGGAGAGAGCGACGAAAGGCCTGCTCGCCGATCCAAATGGCGCGACCGTCGGTTTCGAGATGATCGTGCCGACTTTGGTCTCGGAGGCCGAAAAACTTGGCCTCATCAAGCAACAGGGGGAAAGGATTTTAGGCAGAATAGCCCGGTTGAGGAAATCTAAGCTGGAGAAGATACAAGGCCGAAAGATCAATCGCTATGTGACCATGGCTTTCTCGGCGGAAATGGCCGGCACGGATTTCCAGGATTTGCTTGACGTTGAGAATTTACAGGAAGCCAACGGATCAGTTGGGCATAGCCCGTCGGCAACCGCGTATTTCGCCAAGTTCGTCAGGCCAGCTGACCCGGGAGCCGTGAAATATCTAAAGTGGGTGGTCTCCGCAGATGGTTCCGTGCCCGATTTGTTGCCATTTGATGTGTATGAAAGGGCATGGGTTCTGTGGAATCTTGCCCTCATAGGCGATCAAGAAATCACACAAAGTTTGGATTTCCAGAGGCATTTACAGCATCTTCGGACAGGCTGGGACGCCCGTCGGGGGATAGGATTGTCAACCGAATATTCCGTTCCTGATGGAGATAACACAAGCGTCACTTTTGACTTGTTAACTCAGTTTGGTTTCCTGGTTGATATTCAAGGATTAATGTCGTTCGATAGTAAAGAACTTTTTCGATGCTACGAACTAGAAGCGGATCCATCAATCAGTGTTAATATCCACGCGTTGAATGCCCTAAGACACGCCGGCTATGAGCCAACGCATCCCCTTGTAAGGAAAGTTTTGAGTCTATTGAGGCGTATGATGACCAATGAGGGCTATTGGTTTGACAAGTGGCAGATATCCCCATACTACACGACCGCTCATGCTATCATTGCATGCAAAGGATATTATGATGAGATGATAATGCCATCAATCCAATGGATATTAAATACCCAGAATACCCAAGGTGGTTGGGGATATTATGGTCCTACTCCGGAGGAGACATCCTATTGCCTTCAAGCCCTGTGCTTGCACGGGAAGCAAAACGGCAGTATCCACAAAGACGCGATTCAGAAAGGATTCAAGTGGTTAAACGAAAACAGAGACACCCCGCCCCATCTCTTCTGGATCGGGAAGGGACTGTATGCCGGTGAATATATCGTTCGATCATCCATACTAAGTGCGCTTGAACTTACCAGCAGGATTTAGCTATGCTCAAGCTCAGCCAGTTATTCGAGATCCCATCAACCGATCCTGACGATATCCGTCGCAGAAAACTGCTTAATATTTTGTTATTTGGTATCTTCAGCCTCGCATTCATGGGTACGCTGCTAGCCGTGATTTTCTACCAAACTGGACAGGCAATCACCAAAGAAGAAATTTCTTTGATTCTCCTCAGCGGCCCCATACTGATGACTAGCACGGTCATAATATTCACCATTAATCGATTCGTATCCGGCCGACTGGCCAGCGCGATTTTCCTTCTAATGTTACTTGGCATTTTCCTTTTCACTGATACCCCAAATGAGCTTGCAAACGGGCGATCGCTATTTGTATTCTTCATTCCAATTGCAATCTCCAGTCTACTGATAGGCCCGAGCGCCAGTTTTATTTTTGCAATCTTGAGCAGTGTAGAAATCTCACTTCTTGCAGATTATCTTGACATTCTGCCAAATGTTCCTGCCATTGCAGGCTTCCTCATGCTCGCCATTGTCTCCTGGCTTTCCTCCCGCAGCCTGGAGCAGACCTTGAAGGAGCTGCGCGCCGTCAACCGCGAACTCGATCAACGCGTCGAACAACGCACCAGCGAACTGGCCGCGGCGCTGGCGCGCGAACTCGCCGAGGCAGGCAGGACGGAGGCCATCCTGCAGGGCATTGCAGACGGCGTGGCCGTATTCGATCTGAACGGGCGCACCATCGTGGTCAACCCTGCACTGAGCCGCTTCCTCGACCGCTCACAACCGTCGCTCATGGGAGTCGAAATGGACAAACTCCTGCCGCGGTACGACGTCAATGAGAAGGAGCGGCAGGCCGTCATCGAATTATTGCATCATCCCGACGTGAATGCCCCCAGCCTGCGCTTCAACATACATCAACGCGCACTTTCCGTCAACGCCGCGCCGGTGGATACCGGCATGGGCGAGCGCATCGGCACCGTGGCCGTCTTCCGCGATGTCACCCGCGAGGCGGAAGTCGAGCAAATGAAGAACGATTTCGTCGCCATGGTCTCGCACGAACTGCGCACACCGCTGAACGCCATCCTCGGTTACACGGAAATGCTGCAGGAGGCCGTCTATGGCCCGGTCAGCGAACAACAGGCCGGGGTCGTGAAGAGGATCGAAAGCAACAGTCAGCGCCTCCTGCGCATCGTCAGCGACCTGCTCGACCAGGCGCGCATCGAGGCGGGTCAGTTGATCTTTCACTACGGCGAATTCAGCCCCGCCGCCCTGCTCGAAGCCGTGCACGGTGTAATGGACAAGCCCGCGCAGGATAAGAACCTGCAGCTGAAAAGCGAGGTCTCCCCGGCCCTGCCTGCCAAACTGCGCGGCGACTCCCAGCGCCTGCAACAGGTGTTGATCAACCTGGTCAACAACGCAATAAAATTCACACAACAGGGAGAGATCAGCATCCGGCTGGAGCCGCGCGACGAAAAATCCTGGGCCTGCATCGTGCGCGATACCGGCCCGGGCATCCCGCCGGAAGCCCAGCCCTACGTGTTCGATCCTTTCAGGCAGGTGGATGGGATCGCAACCCGCGAACACAGCGGCATCGGCCTGGGGCTTTCGATCGTAAAACGCCTCGTCGACCGAATGGGCGGCGAGGTGAGCCTGGAAAGCGAAGTGGGCCGCGGCAGCACCTTTACGGCCATCCTGCCCTACGAACCGCCGGAGGAGAAGAAATGAGCACACCCATAGCGATGATCATAGAAGACGATGAAGACCTGTCCCAGATCTTTGCGCAGGCCATGAGCGCCGCGGGATTTGTCACCGAGATCATTCGGGACGGCCGGACGGCCATGCAGCGGCTGGCAGAGATCAATCCCTCGGTCGTCCTGCTGGACCTGCACCTGCCCCACGTCCCAGGCGAAAACCTGCTCAAGCAAATTCGCTCCGAAAAGCGTCTGCAGGATACGCGCGTGGTCATCACCACCGCCGACACCATCGCCGCCGAACTCCTCAACGAACAGGCCGACTTCGTGCTCGTCAAACCCATCAGCTACGCCCAACTGCGCGACCTGGCCCGCCGCCTCAACCCGAACCTGCAAACAGGGCAACTTCCCCCGTTACCTTCCTGAAACCTGCGAACAAAAAGGCCGTTGGACGGCCTTTTTGTTTCAACGCCTGCGAGTCTGCACCCAGGACGCCGCGCCGACCAATCCCAAAAAGAGTCCACTGACCGAGGCGGCGAAACTCAGGAACCCTAGCAGAAAACCGGATGGGATGATTTGCATCACCATCAACAGCGGGATGACGAACCCGCTGAGGACAAAAACAAATCCAACCAGGAGAACTCTTTGGGGTCTCATTTGTAAAGCCAGCACGCCGCGAGATGATCGGATGCGATTTTAAAATCTGGGGGAAATTCCACATCGCATTGTCCCCGGATAACGTGAGCGCAACGCGGATGAAAGCGGCATCCTCCCGGCGGCTTGACCAGGCTGGGCGGCTCGCCCGGTGGCACCTCGCGGAAGACAGAGGCATTCTTCGCATCGGGATCGGATGTGGCGGCCAGCAAGGCATGCGTGTACGGGTGGCGCGCCTCGCGCAGAAGATCGTCCACGCGCGCGCGTTCGATCACATTCCCCGCATACATTACGAAGATACGTTCGGAGAAATAACGCACCGTCGAAAGATCATGCGTGATGTAAATCACGGCCAGATTGTGCGAAGCCTGCAGGCCGCGCAGCAACTTCAGGATCTCCACACGCACCGAGGCGTCCAGCATGGACACGGGCTCGTCGGCCACGATCAGTTTCGGATTCAGAATCATGGCGCGGGCAATGACGACGCGTTGCTGCTGTCCGCCGCTCAACATGTGCGGAAATTTGGCCAGGTAGTCCTCCACAGGCTTGAGCTTCACCTCCTCCAGCGCGCGACGGAGGCGCGCCTCGCGCTCGCCGCGATCCTTCACGCCATTGATGATTAACGGCTCTTCCAGAATCTGCTGGATGGTCATGAACGGGGCCAGCGCGCCGAACGGGTCCTGTTGCACGTACCCGACCTGCGACCGATACCAGCGCAAATCCTTCGAGTCGAACGTGCTCAAATCCCTGCCCTCGAAAACGACACTGCCGCTGGTGGGCCTGTTGAGGCCCAGGATGGTCTTCATCAGGCTGGACTTTCCGCATCCGCTCTCCCCGACAACTGCAATCGCTTCGCCCTGGCGCAGGTCAAAGTTGACGCCGTCCACGGCCTTCACGTAGCCCGCGTGGCCGAAGCCGAAACGGCGCAACTCGAACCAGACGCGCAGGTCGCGGATCGAGAGCAGGGGAACGGTTCGAATCTTCCGCGCTTCCTTCATCTGTAAATCCATTTGAACCATGTTCCTCTCCTCATGCCGACAGCCAGCATTTGACCAGGCGCCCATCCGTCCCGGTGACGGGCGGCTCCTCATCGCATTTTGCGAACCGCAGTGGACAGCGCGGCGCGAAGCGACAGCCCTTCGGCAGGTCCAGCAGGCTCGGGGGCGAACCCGTGATGAAATCGGGCTCCTGGTCGCCGCGCAGGCGCGGGACGGAGGCCATCAACTTCTGCGAATAGGGATGCAACGGCGCATTGAAGAAGCGCGCCGCATCGCTGACTTCCACGATCTGCCCGGCGTACATGACCGCCACGCGGTCGGCCAGTTCGCTGGAGGTGGCGATGTCGTGCGTGATGAGGATGTAACTGACGCCCAGTTCGCGCTTGATGCGCTTGAGCACATTCATGATGTTGGCCTGGGTCAGCACGTCCAGCGCGGAGGTGGGCTCGTCGAGGATGATCAGGTCGGGCGCGGTGACCAGCGCCATGGCAATCGCCACGCGCTGGCGCATCCCGCCGCTGAGTTCGAAGGCGTAACGGCCGAGGAAATCCTCCGGCACGCCGACGTGACGGAACATCTTCCTTGCGTTGCCCAGCGCGTCCTCTTTTTTCACGCCGCCGTAAATCATCATCGGTTCGGCCACCTGATCGCCCACTTTCAGGACAGGGTTCAGCGCGTTCATGGCCGCCTGCGGGACGATGGAAATATGCGCCCAGCGGATGTTCTGGCGGAAGTCTTCATCGGTCAACCCCATCAACTCCCGCCCCTCCAGGACCACCTTCCCCGAATAAGCATGGACGTTGCGCGGCAGGAGGCGCAGGATGGCCCTGGCCAGCGAACTCTTTCCGCAACCCGATTCGCCCAGCACCACCACCGCCTCGCCGTGCTTCAGGCTGAGGTTTACCCCGTCCACAGCCCGCATCACGCCGCGCGTGGTGCGGAAGTGCAATACCAGGTTTTCGACTTCGAGAAGTCCGGTAATCGGCTGCATGATCATACATCCCTTAAGCGAGGGTTGAAGACGCGGTCGAGCGCGAAACCCAGCATGGCAAAGGCCAGCCCGGTCAACATCAACAGGAACGAAGGTTCCAGCACCCAATAGAACTGTCCCTGGAACGGCGCGCCGTTGGCGCGCGCATCGTCAATGACCTTGCCCCACGTCGGCAGGACGGGATCGCCCAAACCGAGCACGGCCAGCGAGGCCTCCAAAAACACGAACGTCGGGATGATGGTCACCAGTTGCGGCACGAGCACGGGCACGATGCGCGGAATCAAATAGCGGAAAATGATCCGCCAGCGGCCCGCACCGTAGGCGCGCGCCGCCTCGATGTAAGGCGACTCTTTGACTTGTAAAAAGATGGCGCGATAGCCCTTGATCGCCCCGCTGAAAATGCTCAGCAGGATGGTCACGGTCAGGATGGTCCAGATACTGCGCGAATAGAACGTACCCACCATGATCAGGATCGGCAGGAACGGCAGAACCAGATTAATCTCGGTCACGCGCTGAATCAACTCATCCACCCAGCCGCCGAACCACGCCCCCACCGCGGCAATGACCATCGTGAAGACCGTCGTGCCCAGCGCGGCCAGCAGGCCGAAGGCCAGCGCGACCGGCGTGCCCCACAACAACGCAACCATCAGGTCGCGGCGCAGGTGATCCGTCCCGGCCGGTCCGTGGACGCGGCCATAGAGGACGAACTCCGCGTCCAAATCGGAATCCGCCTCGAAGGTCAGGGCAGAGACGTGCAGTTCGTATCGCCCCGGGACCGCGGCCTGTCCGCCGTTACCGGGAGCGAGGAACAGGCCCTCGGCCGGACGTTCCCCGCCGAGGCGGCGTTCCAGCTTCGGGTCCTGCGAGAACCAGTAGGTGTCCGTCGCGCCGACCGACGCGTCCATCACGCGCAGTTTGCGGCCGTCGGGAGTCAGCCAAGTTACCGAGACATAGGGCTGCTTCACGGAATAGGTTGCCGTGAAGAACAATGCCAGTTCCTGCGGGAATCCGCTGTATGGATAATCGAACACATAGGTAATGTCTATCTGCCTGAGGCCGTCGGCCTTCGCGGTGACGGTGCGTGTGGCTGTGCCATCCGCGACACTGAGGGTCAATCCCTCAGGCAGTTTCTCGCGGCGGAAGAAATTGGTCCAGGCAGGCTGCGCGTTGATTGGGTTTGTATGCCACACGCCCTCGCCGCCGCGCCACAAACGAATGGCCTCGGTGTATGGAATGGTCGTCATGGCGTAGACCGAAATGAGCAACAGGCCAAGAATAAGGACCAGCCCGGCCACGGCGGAGGGATAACGTAATAAGTCGGTGACGGATTTTTGAATGGCTTTCATGCTTTGGACTCCAAGCCGCCGATCTTGACGCGCGGATCGATCAGGGCATAGATAAAGTCGAGCAAAAAGACCGTGATGGCAAGCAGGTATGCAAAAATGACCGTCGAGCCGACGATGACCGGTATGTCGAACAGTCCAACTGCTTGATAGAGCGTGCGCCCCAGCCCGGGCCAGTTGAAGACCGTTTCGAGAATCGGCGCGCCGGTCCACAGGCCGATGAGGGTAAGAGCAAAGTTGGTGATGATGGTCGGCAGGGTCGGGCGCAGGATGTAGCGGCGTTCCACGTCGCGCGCGGAGAGTCCCTTGGCTTTCGCCATTTCGACATAGTCCTCACTGGAGTAGATGAGAAAGAATGTGCGCCACGAATACGCGCTGAGGAAAAGCGTGCTGAGTGTGATGGCAATCGTCGGCAGGATAAGATGCTCCATCAGGCTGAGGAAGTATTCGACGGGCGACTCGGGCGGCGGCGCGGAGACCATCCCGCCGAAGGGCAGGAGACGCAGCGCGCCCGCAAAAATGACGATGAGAAACAGTCCGTAGAACCAGCCCGGCGCGGAGGAGGTGGGCGCGAGGGCCACGATCAATTTATCCAAAAAACTGCCGTAGCGGCGCGAGAGCGAGAGCGCCATGAAAATGCTGAGGAAGAACAAAAAGATGTTCGACGCGCCGAACAGCAACAGGGTCGGCGCGAGGCGTTCGAGGATGATGAGCCGCACCGTGCGCGAGCCGCTGTCGCTGGACATCTTCTGGGCGCGGCCGAGGTTCAGGGTCAGCGCATTTTGCAGAAAATCGAAACTGCGCGCAATGAAGGGTTTGTCCAGGCCCAGGCGTTTCTCCTCGAGGCGGATCATCTCGTCCATGCGCGCCAGGCGCGCTTCGGCGGAAAGACTTTTAAACGCGGGGCTGGTGTTGACGAGCAACGTAACGTTTTCGCGAATCTCGGCGCGGCGGATGTCGTCCACGTAGCCGCCCATGTTGGCAATCAGAATGGTCAGGTACATTCCAATGACCACGGTCACAAACAGCGAGAGCAGACGGACCGCCGTGTATTTGGCCAGACGCGAGAACGCGCTGGGAGCAGGCCTCGGTTTTTCAATCGGCGCGGCTTCGGGTGAAAGGAGTTGGGGTTCGGCGCTCATGGCTCAACCTACAGGTAGGGTTGGACAGAGGCGGGATTGACCCGCCCCTGTCCATTGACGTTCAACCCGTTTTACTGGGAAGTGACGAACTCGAAGGAACCGAAGGATGGGATGCTGACCACAGAGGGCACCACCACGACCTCGAGTTTGTTCGAGCCCGTTTCCAACTGCGACGTCAGTTCGGCCGACAGGACAACCTGGAAATGACCATCCTCGAGCGCGGCCGCCTCGCCGCTGCCGACCAGTTCGCCCGCACTGTTGAACAGCAGGTATTTGACCTCGCTGATGTCGGCGTTGGCGTAGGGTTCGCCCTTGAATGTCACGAAGGCGTCGAAGGTCGCCTCGGAACCGATCGAGACCTGGCCCGCGCCGTCTACTTCGACCACCGCGATCCTGGGCTCGCCGAAGCGCGACCACTTATCAGCCGCGTCGGTGAAGCCTTCGAAGCGCGTCATGGTGAGGGAACCTTCCACCGGGAATACCTGGTCGAGCAGGAACGGACCGGTATTGACCCAGAAGTGATTATGCTCGCCATAGAAGGCGTCGAGGTTGGCGTAACGGGCGGAGGCCTCTTCAGCCGTGACATAGTCTCCCATCGTCGGCTCGTAGGGGACGTAGGATTCCGCGGCGGCCTGGTCGAGGTACTTCTTCAGGATGTCAAGGCTTGGACCGCTGATCATGCTGTTCCATTCCACTTCGAGCGCGGTGGCCTTGTCGGTGGAGAAGGCCAGTTCCTGGTTGGCTTCGGCCAGTACGCCCAACGCAAGCGAATGCCAGGCGCCCTCGCCATAGGCATATTGCGGCCACCAGGTGGGATTTGGATAGGTCTGGTTCTGCGAGATGATCAACTCAGCATCCAGCAGGTACGCGTCGTCGTAGGTTTCGATCACCAGCGGGTCAACCGAGACAATGCGCACGCCTTTGAAGTGCGAGAGGTAGCCTTCCAGCGCACCGACTGAGGCCTCATCGTAGATGGCGCTTTCAGGTTTGGCCGTATCGAAGAGCATGATGATGCTCATCACGAAGTCGGCCGCGGAAAGCGGACTGCCGTCGTGCCATTCGGTCGTCGAGAACAGGTCGGCCGGATAGTAAACGGTCGCCTTGACATTGGCGGTCAGGCCGTCGGGATATTTCTCGCCGGCGGTGATGAATCTCTGCGCGGCGGCATCCCAATCCACCCAGGCGTCCTCGGGGACGGTGATCTGCGGCTCGAAACTGAGGTCCACCCAGTCGAGGGACTTTGTGATCGGCAGGCCCTCCTTTGCCACGACCTCGGCGCGTTCGAGGCGCTGCGGCCAGGCCAATCCCGTGAACGGATCGGCGATGACGCCGTTGTCGCTCAATCCGCGCTGGGGCATCGAGTCATAGATCCAGTTGGTTCCCGCAATGGGGTTCCACGGTTCTACCAGGATGCCGGGCTGGGCAATGCGAACCGTACCGCCCACCTGGTCGTTAAAGCGCAGGGTCTGGCCCCAAATGGTGGATCCCTGCGACCCGCCTGCGAGATCGGAGGCAACGCTCAAGTTACTGACACGCGGCGAGAAGGAGGCCTCATCCACAACCCACACGTGGTAGGACTCCTCCATCGAGAGGCGCAGGGCGGTTGCGAACAGTTCGCGGCGCTCTTCCAGGCTTTGGAAGTTGTTGCCTTCCAACGCCAACGCGGCCGCGTCGAATTCAGGGACGGGGGCGTAGGCCTGCCATAATGGGCCGGCGCTGCCGCGATTGGTAAAGTAAGCGCTGAACAGGTCGCCTTCGTCGCGGTCAATCGAAGGCGAGATCCATCCCGCAGTGTACAGGTTCCACAGCCCTTCGGCCGGATCGCTCTGGTTCCAGATGGGCGAAGCCTCGGTGCGATTCTTATATTGCAGGTCCACCGTGAAGCCGATGGATTCCAATTGCGCGCCGAAGTAATCGCCGATCGGGCGGCGGTTATCTTCGGTGCGGATGATGAAGATCAACGTGACCGGCTTACCGTTGAATGACCACTTGCCGTCCACCAGTTCGGCGCCCATGGCTTCCATTTCCGCAGAGACCACTTCCCTGGCCTTCTCGGGATTATAGGCATATTCCGCTTCCAGTTCGCGCATGATATCGGCGTAGCGCGCGTAGTCAGGGAAGACCGTGGTCAACACGGTGAAGCGCGGCAGGGCCAGGCCTTTATAGATCTCCTGCACCACATAATCGCGGTTCAACAGCCAGTGCATGGCCTCGCGAATCTTGCGGTTGGAGAACGGGTTCAGGCGGCCGCCGGTGAATTCGGCGGGATTGAACATCAAGTCCACGCTCGAGCCGACCAGTTGCGAATACGTCAAACCGTCGCTGGCGTTGACGGTCTCGAAGACCGGGGCTTCGGCAACGGTATACGCGTACAGGTCCAGTTCGCCGGCATTCAACTGAGCCACGGCCGCCTCGGCCGAGTTCTCCTCGGTGAAGACGACCGTATCCACCCACGCGCCGGTGCGGTCAGTGGCCGGGGCGGCGGGTTCCTCGGTGGCGGGCGGGGCTTCGGTCATGGCCGGGGGTTCGGTGGCGGTTTCGGTGGCAGACGGCGCGCAGGCACCCAGCAACAGGCTCAGGCTCATCAGGAGTCCGAGCATGGTCAATACAGGTTTTCGGGACATCTCTTTTCTCCTTGTTCGATTTTTGGGAAGATTGGCGTGTAAAGGAAGGTCATTTGAAATCCTGGCGGGCGTTCACCTCCTTTTTGCGAAACCACCCCCGGCCCAACATCCGGGGATGGTTTCCTGGAGTTGCTTTCCGATGTGAGGAGAAGGAAGGTTTTGGAAAGCGATACATTCTGCAATATACCGGCAAGCACACCTACAGACACGAGCCGCCAGCCGGGTTTGTATTCCCGCGTCAGGAGCATTTACGGCTCCCTCCTGATGGATGCACTCCCAGCCTGCATGGCGCAGTCAGAGGCCGGGTATTATGCTTCCGAAGTGGGAGAATCTGCTTTGAATTAACCCCTCTTGAGAAGGAGGGAAAATTGTCCAGACTGACGGGTTATCCGCTATACTTGAAGAAAAAAGTGAAGCGCGCCTTTCCAGAGTTATAATTTTCAGTTCGCCATGAAGAATCGAGCACCGCGTCTCGTGCTTCTGATCGCATTGTTCAGTCTGTCTGTGACCGGCTGGCGCTCGTTCCACGCGCCCTCCCCTTCCCCCGCCGGGCAGGAAGTCCACACCTGGCCGCGCCAGACTTTGCGTTTCGAGAACCTTAATCTCGAAGACGGACTTTCCCAGAGTTCCGTCATGCATATCCTGCAGGATGCACAAGGCTTCCTGTGGTTCGGAACCGAAGACGGTCTCAACCGCTACGATGGATACAACTTCAAGGTCTTCAGACCAAACCCGGACGATCCGTATAGCCTGACCGACCGCTGGATCTCTGCCCTGTATGAATCACGCGACGGCTCCCTGTGGATCGGCACACATCTGGGCGGATTGAATCGCTACAACCCTCAGAGCGGTCAGTTCACCCACTATCTGCACGATCCCGCGGACCCCGGCAGCCTGGCATCCAACGATGTGCGCGCCATTTATGAGGACGAGGATGGAATCCTGTGGGTCGGCACGCAGGCGGGACTGGACTGGCTGGACCCGGTCACTGGAACCATCACGCACTTCCGGGGGAAGGCGAGCGACGCGGCCGGGCTCAGCGGCAATCAAATCACGGTCCTGTACGGCATGGAGAACGGCGACGTCTGGATCGGCACGGCGGAGGGAGGCCTGAATCTCTATCAACGCGCCACCGGCCGGTTCAGTCGCTACCCATATCAATCATCCCAGAGCGAAAATGGCCTGTGCGCGCCACACGTCAAAGCCATCGCGGAAGATAGGCGTGGTCGGTTGTGGATCGCCACCACCAACGGACTGGCCCTCTTCTATCCCGCCGCGGGATATTTCCTTTGTTATCGTTACGACGCCGGCCTGCCCGGCAGCCTCTCGGCCAATCTGGTCCACGATGTCTTCGTAGACTCGGCGGGACAGTTATGGGCGGGAACCAGCCGCGGCCTCAACCGATTCGATTTCCACACCGAGACCTTCGTCCACTACCGCCACAACCCGGCCTTCCCCGACAGTCTGAGCGCGGATACCGTCTACAGCATCTATCAAGACCGCGGCGGCGTCCTGTGGATCGGCACCTACGGCGGCGGCGTCAACAAACACAACAAGGATCAGGAGCGCTTTGCCTACTTCCGCCACGACCCGGACGATCCCGCCAGCCTGAGCAATGACTTTGTGTTCCCAATTCACGTGGATTTCGAAGGCAAGGTCTGGATCGGCACCTACGGCGGAGGGCTGAACCTGTTCAACCCGCTGGCCGGCACATTTACCTATTACACGAACGATCCCAACCAGCCCGCCGGCTTGAGCAGTAATTACATCTGGTCACTCTATCGGGACCGCGAAGGCAATCTCTGGATCGGCACCAATAAAGGCATGGAACGCCTGAAGCCGGCAACCGGTGAATTCACCAATTACGCCAAAGAGGCCGATAACCCCGATGCGCCGCAGACGGGAAGCGTCTACGCCATGCTGGAAGACCGGCAGGGCGTTCTATGGGTGGGCACCAGCCACGGGCTGGGCCGCTTCGATCGTGTCACCGGGCTTTTCGCGCCCGAGATGTTCCGCTCGCCGGCCGCGCCCGCGCCGGACGAGAAGATCTCGACCCTCATCCAGGATGCCGACGGCAGGTTGTGGTTTGGCTCGCAGGACAACGGCCTGTATCGGTACGACCCGGCCACACAGGACCTCGACCGCTTCCGCAGCGACCTGGACGATCCGTTCAGCCTGAGTCACGACTCAGTCATGGTCATCTTTCAGGATAGCCGCGGCCGCATCTGGGTCGGGACAGGAGGCGGGGGCCTGAACCTGTTCGACTCTGAAACCGAGTCCTTCCGCGCCTACACGGAAAAAGACGGTCTGCCCAATAACGTCGTCTATGGGATTCTCGAGGACGCGGACGGGCGGCTGTGGTTGAGCACCAATCACGGGATTTCGCGCTTCAATCCGGAGACGGAAACATTCCGCAACTATTCGGTCAGCGACGGACTGGGCAGTATGGAGTTCAACCAGTTCGCCTTCGCCGAGGCGCCCAATGGCAGTATGTATTTCGGCAACATCAATGGACTGAACGTGTTCTTCCCCGAGGATATACGCGACAATCCCTACACGCCTCCCGTCACATTGACTTCGCTGACCCAGCTGGGCACTCCCCTCGAGACCGGGCAGACTCCCGAATCGCTGGAAGAGATCGTGCTCACCTGGCCGCAGAACTCCTTCGAATTCGAGTTCACCGCCCTGGGCTTCTCGAATCCCGCGCAGAATCAGTATGCTTACAAACTGGAAAACTTCGACAAAGACTGGTACGAACTAGGCAGTAAGCGCAACGGGCGTTATACCAACCTGCCCGGTGGGACATACGTCCTGCGCCTGAAAGCCGCCAACAGCGACGGCGTGTGGGACGAGCAAGGTAAATCCATCCGCGTCACCGTCATCCCGCCCTTCTGGCAGACCTGGTGGTTCCGCATCGGCGCGGCCCTGTTCCTGATTGCCTCGGTGGCAATCGGTTACCGCGTGCGCGTGCGCCAGATCGAAAGCCATAACCGCGAATTGGAGGCGCTCGTCAGGAAACGCACGGCCGAGATCGAGGAACTCTTCGAGCAGACCAAGGAACTGGCCGTGATGGAGGAGCGCAACCGCCTGGCGCGCGACCTGCACGACAGCGCCAAGCAGAAAGCCTTCGCCGCACTGGCGCAACTTGGGACCGTCAACGGGTTGATCAAATCCAACCCCTCGGTCTGGAAACACCTGAACGAAGCCGAGAACCTGGTCTACGAAGTCATTCAGGAACTTACATTCCTCATTCAGGAAATGTACCCGGTGGCGTTGATGGAAAAGGGCCTGCCGACCACCGTGCGTGAATATCTCTTCGAGTGGGAAAACCGCAACGATATTCTGGTGGACGTGGATATGGAAAATGAACGCCCCCTGGACCTGAAGATCGAGCAGGCCATCTACCGCGTCATCCAGGAAGCGCTGGCCAACGTGGCGCGCCATAGCCGCGCCAGTCAGGTGCTCGTGTCGCTTCGATACTCATCCGATATGCTGGAAGTGGTCATTGCCGATAACGGTTGTGGGTTCGACATCACGAAAAAGATGAGTGGATTGGGCCTGCGCTCGATTCGCGAACGAATCGAAAGCATCGGCGGCGAAGTACGCTTCGAGAGCGGGAACGGACACGGCACGCGCGTGTTCGTGCTCGTTCCTTTACATGAATATGAACTGTCAGGAGGCGTCCATGCCTAGGAAAATTTCAATTTTGATCGCAGACGACCACGAGGTGGTGCGCAACGGCATCCGCTCGTATCTCGAAACCCTGTCCGATTTTCAGGTGGTGGGCGAAGCCACCTCGGGCGAGGAGGCCATCGAACTGGTCTCCGAACTCATCCCCGACATCGTGTTGATGGACCTGATCATGCCCGGGCTGGATGGCATCGAGACCACGCGGCGCATCAAGCAGATCAGCCCGCGCACGCAGGTGGTGGTGCTCACCTCTTATCACGAGGACGCGCACATCTTTCCCGCGCTCAAGGCGGGCGCCATCTCCTACATCCTGAAAGACATGAAGATGGAAAAACTGGTCGAAGCATTGCATCGCGCCTTGCAGGGCGAAGTGACCCTGCACCCGCGCGTGGCGGCGCGCGTGCTCCAGAATATCCGCGGCGAGAGCGACGAGGAGCCGCAACTGCTGGCCGACCTGACCGAGCGCGAACTGGACGTGCTGAAACTCATCGCCAACGGACTCTCGAACAGCCAGATCGCCGAGAAACTGGTCATCAGCGAGAACACGGTGAAGGGACACGTCAGCAACATCCTCAGCAAACTGCACCTGGCCGACCGCACGCAGGTGGCCGTCTACGCCTGGCAGCGCGGCATCGTAGATCGCAGTACAAGGTAACAGTTTACTCGACTCAAAAACGGCGTCCGATTGCGGATGCCGTTTTTGCTTCTCCTCTGGACTTCAGCCTGTGCCCGTTTCCCGGCCTTGTCCTACCCCACCTCTTTCAGATATTCGCGAATCGCCAGCGCGGCGCTGGCACCCTCCCCCGTCGCGGAGGCCGCCTGTTTCGTCGAGCCAGACCGAACGTCCCCCGCCGCGAACAGACCGGGCAGACTGCTCATCATCCCCTCCGCGCGGACAAATCCGTTGGCGTCCAGGTCGGCCAGGTCACGCACCAGGTCGCTGTTGGGAGAGACGCCGATGAAAACAAACACGCCGTCGTATTTCCATTCCTTGACCTCGCCCGTGTCGCGGTCCTCGACGACGATGGCCTCCAGATTCTTTTTGCCGCGCAGTTCCTTCACGGCATGGTTCAACCATACCGACATATTCTTTTTCTCGGCCACCTTCTCCTGCAGGATCTGGCTGGCCTTCGGCTTCGGCCCATTGACGGCGATATCCACCTGCGAGGCGAAGCGCGTCAGGAACAGGCCCTCCTCGAAACCGCTGTTCCCGCCGCCGATGACCAACACCTTTTTATCTTTGTAGAATGCGCCATCGCACGTGGCGCAGAAATGGACGTTGATGCCGATGAGTTCATCCTCGCCGGGGATGTTGAGACGACGATAATGTGCCCCGGTGGCGAGCAGGATCGCCTTCGCGCCGTACGACGTGCCGTCGCCGGTTGTCGCACAGAAATAGCGCCCCTCGCGCGAGACCTCGGTCACTTCCTGCGCCTGCAAAATTTCCACGCCGAAGCGTTTAGCCTGACGCCCGAGCCGTTCGGCGAACTCGCCGCCGGAGATACCCTCGTCGAAGCCGGGGAAATTATCGAGAGTTTGTGTGATGCCCGCCTGGCCGCCCAGCCCCGCCTTTTCGATGACCAGCGTGTCGATGCCTTCGCGCGCCAGGTACAGCGAGGCGGTCAATCCCGCCGGTCCGCCGCCGATGACGATTACATCGTAGAAGGCGCGCTCGGCCTTGGTGCGGATGCCCAATTTCTCGGCCAGCTGCGCGTCGCTCGGCTCGCTCAGAATGGTCCCATCGGGGAAGACGATGGTCGGGATGATGCGCATTCCGTTGTTGACCTTCTCGACGAAGGCTACGGCTTCGGGCTGTTGTTCGATGTCAATGTTTTCGTATTGGATGCGATGCTCGCCGAAGAATTTCTTGGCGCGCTTGCAATCGGGACACCAGACCGTGCTGTAAACAAGAATGGGACTCTCGGTCATAGTTCATTCCTTCCTTTGGCAGATAAGATGACCGGGAGGAAATGATTCTTACATAAAGAGAGAGAGAAACCAGGTTTCTTGAAGAAACCTGGTTTCTGAATACTGAGTCGCTTAATCGAACCAGTAGCCGTAGCAGTTGTATTCCTCCCCGCTCGGCGTGGTGACAGTGTGTCCCCATTCGTCGGCTTTGTCCACTTGATAGCCTGCCAAGTCCTCTTCAAGTGATTTCAGAATCGCCGCCTCGTTCCAGCGCGAGACGTGGAAGGACTGCCATGAGGAGTCCGCGTCCTCCCGGGCGCGGTCACGCGCGATGCAGGCCAGAGCCGCGCCCACGCCCTCTTTGACGGAATCAGGCAGGGCCGGGGAACGAAACGCCGCGGCCAGCGCGGGGGTCGCATCCGCGGACAGGTCCGCCAGGTAGGAAACGTCCAGTTCCTCGCCGTTCGCCGCGCGCTGCGCGTTGGCGCGGACGATGAAGCTGTCTACGTTCAGGAGCGGCAGCGAGGCCGCGAATCCAATCGAAGCGATGAGCGCGGCGAAGGCGAAGAAGCGCTCGCGACGCAGAATTTCCAGCACGACGACCGCGACCAGCAAGGCCGCGAGCCAGATGAGGAAGACGTGGGTATAGGTACGCAGGCCCGAGAAGCCGTACGCCGCTTCATACAGGACCAGGCGCTGATACGCCGAAACCAGCATGACCAACACGAGGGCCACGATTCCCACCGACAGCCCGGAGAAGGCGCGCCGCTGGGACTCTGTCTCGCGACGCGTCACCGCGCCCAGGCTGAGGATCATCAACAGGCTGAAGAATGCCACCGTCACCAGTTCGCCGAAGCCGCGGCGGGCATATTCGGAATAGGTATAGCCGTCAATGTGGATGTTGGCCTGCCCGCCAAAGAAATACTGGAACTGGATGACGACGAAGGATGTGAACAGAACGGCGACACTGCCCAGCACGATACTCGTCTCGATAAAGCCGAGGAAGGGAGAGATGGCGGGCTTGTCCTCGCCGACGAGTTTTTCGTCGCGGCTGTGCAGGGCGGCGTAGAGCAGGACACCCACGAGCAGGTACGCGCCGAAGAGAATGTACGCGCCGCGGAAGATGTATTCGGGCAGTTTCGCGAGGCGGAAGATTTCGACGAATTGATCGAGGCGGTCGGCAAAGACCGCGTCTGCGGAGGCGAGCAGGGATGCAAAGATGGCGACAATAGGCAACGCGATCAACAGTCCGCGCAGGATCGGCCACAAGGAATGTTTGGGCTGGTCGCCGCGTTCCATTCGTTCGCGGCGCACTTCGGCGGAATAAGCCAGCGGTTTGAAGAGCATGTCGCCCATCAGGCGGAAGAAGCCCGCAATGTAGTCCGAGAGGCTGTACCAGGGCCAGCGCCCGCCGAGATAGGTGAGGGCAAGTAAAGCCATCAGGAACAGGGTCATCGCGTGGGCAAGGAAGGAGGTCATCGGCTCGGCGCGCAGGAAGGTGACCGCCGCGAAGAACAGGATGGGGATCAGGAGCAGGAACGTGTTGCGGGCCGGCAGGTACTTCTCGCGTGTAAGCAGGAAGAATCCACCCCCCAGGCACAACAGGACATAGATGGCGAAGTTGACGCCCGGCGCGTGCTTCCAGAACAGGAAGTCGAACGCCCAGCCCAGGAAAATGGCAACCAGCCACAGGCGGTTCGGATTGGCTTTCATGGCAATCTCCTCAAGAAGTTTCCCACAGGATAGTCCCGGCGGCCTCGCGGAGTCTCTCAAAGACTATCATGTTTATGATTTTACCCCTTGCAAGCGCCAGATTTCACGCAATGGTTACAATTTGATTAGAAACTGGATAGATATATTGACAGACAATTTCTTCTGTGCGATACTGCCCTCACAACGCAGGCACTGCCTGCCTTAAACCGCCATCCCAAAAGAAGAGGAGGTGGTGTCCAACATGGATAGTAAGAGTATCGAACGCGGCGCTGTGGCATCCCTCCTCATCGGTCTCCGATAGGAGCCACAGCGCCCAGAGAGCGCCGTCCGCAAGGGCGGCGTTCTTGTTTTCCTACGGTATAATCCCCCGCATGATGCAAACCTCCCTGCGCGTTTCATTGGTAAAGGTCACACAATGGATCGTCCCTCTCGCGGCGTTTCTCGCGTTGGCCGCGTGGATGTACATCGCCCCGCCCGGCATCCTCGGCAAGATGGACGCGGTCGGCTACGCGGTCTGTCATCGCATTGATGAACGGTCCTTTCACGTGGAAGGGCGACAACTGCCCCTGTGCGCCCGCTGTTCCGGGACGTTTACCGCCGCCTTCGTGGGGCTGGCCTTCCAAGCCATCGTCGCGCGGCGACGCGGCGGCCTGCCGCCTAAAAAAATCATCATTCCCCTCGCACTCTTCTTCCTGGCCTTTGCCGTTGACGGGGCGAACTCCTACCTGTATCTGCTCAAAGAGACCACCGGCGGACTGTCAAACATCCCCAACCTGTATGTTCCCAATAACACCCTGCGCCTGTTCACCGGCTCGGGCATGGGGCTGACCATGTCCCTGTTCATCTACCCGGCCTTCAACCAGTCCGTGTGGCGGGATACGGACTTCACCGCCGCCATCGGGACCTGGAAACCGCTCGCCGCGCTGGCGGGCATCATGCTCGCCCTTGACCTCGCCATCCTGACCGAAAGTCCGCTCGTGTTGTATCCCATCGCCATCCTGAGTCCGTTAGGCACACTGGCCCTGCTGGTTATGGTCTTCACGATTGCGTGGATTATGCTCATGAGACAGGAAAACACCTTCGTCTCTTTCAATCAACTGTGGCTGCCACTATCCGCGGGATTTACCATCGCAATGATCCTGGTGCTGGGCATTGACCTGTTCCGCCTGCAACTCACCGGCACCTGGGGCGGCTTCCCGCTCGGCTAATTCGTTCGGAGGAATGAATGGAACTTCTCACCGGCATTTTCTCGGCCTTCGGCCTCTCGGCCAGCGCCGGGCTGAACGCCTACATTCCCCTTTTGGTCGTGGGCGTGCTGGCCCACTACACGGACTGGATCAAACTGCAATCGCCCTGGGACCTGCTCGCCAACCCGTGGATTCTCATCCTGCTGGGCATCCTGCTCATCATCGAAATGCTGGCCGATAAAGTGCCCGCGATCAATCACGTCAACGATGCGATCCAGACCATCGTCCGCCCGGCGGCCGGGGCGATTGCCTTCGCCGCCAGCGCCAACGTGATCACGGACATCAACCCGGTCCTGGCCCTCGCCTGCGGACTGCTGGTGGCCGGGGGCGTGCACGCGGTCAAGGCGGGAGTCGTCCGCCCGGCGGTCACCGCCACGACCGGGGGCACGGCCAACGTCCCGGTCAGCGTGGCCGAGGACGTGGCCTCGACAACGGTCTCCGTCCTGGCGGTCATCCTGCCCATGATCGTCGGCGTCCTGCTCATCGTGGCACTGGCGTTCTTCCTGTGGTGGCTGTGGCGGCGCTCCGACCGTTCCCAAACTGCCTGAGAAAAACTCGTGCTTCTTGAGCCTGTTTGGCTTATAATTGGAGCAAATTATCCGCCGAACATTTCGATTCATCACAAAGGAGAGAAATCATGAACGAACCCATGGGAACCCCCGCTCCCGCCCCCGAAGCGCCGAAGAAGAGCAACACGGGCCTGATCATCGCTATCGTCGTTGTGGTTGTATTGTGCTGCTGCTGCGCCCTCGGTGTCGCCCTGTGGCAATACGGCGACGCAATCGTCCAGGCACTCAACTTTTAATTTTCAAAACTGAATATCAGAAACGGCCTCCATCACAACGGAGGCCGTTTTGCATTGAACCGTTCCCGCAATTCGGCCAGGCCTGCGCGCGCCGAGGCGCGGGTGGCCTCGTCCAATTCGGCCGCGAGGAATTCGTCCTCGTCCAGCACGGTCTGCTCGCCGTCCGCGGAAACCCATAAATCCAAAAACAAATCCACGTACTCTACGCGACCGTCCACAAAACGCGCAGGGCGCGTGATGTTGCAATACCAGCCTTTCAACGCGCCGTCGTCGCGGTCGTGAATCTCGAAGATGTTGTACCAATGGTCGGCGTAATACGTCTCCCTGAAGTGGTCGCCGCGCTTGAGAAATGTATTCATGAAAGGTGTGTCGTCGCTGTTGAAAAATGCCTCCAGCACCAGCCAGTCCTCGCCGCGCGCCACCACCTCGCCCTCGTAGCGCCAGGTCTCTTCACCCCGCGGATTCAATTTGATGACGGTGATTTTCTCATTCATGGCCGAGACATTCTACCGCAAACGCGACCGAAATCTCTTCGCCGATTTTCAGGGCCTCATCCAAATAGACGACCAGCCCGCCTCGCAACGTGACCTTGAACTGCTCCCGTTGAAAGAGGACGTCCTCCACTCGCGCGTTGATCTCCTCCCTGCCCTCACCCCTAGCCCCTCTCCCAAAGGGAGAGGGGGATTCGTGTCTGAGTAACAAGGCAATCCGCTCCCCTTCCGCATGATGATGTTCGCAATGCGGCTCGAAGACCCCAAAATCCGTCTCCACCTTCAACCTTAAACCTTGAACTTTCAACACTATTCCATCCACAACATTTCCTACTCCGAGAAAACGCGCCGCCCACGCCGAGCCGGGACTCGACCACACCTCCGCAGGCGAGCCTTCGCGAACGATGCGGCCATTGTGCAACAAGACCACGCGGTCGGCGATGGCAAAGGCCTCTTCCTGATCGTGGGTAACGTAAATGGCGGGAATCTTCGTTCGGTGCAGGATGGTACGCAATTCATTCAACAAATCATCTTTTAGCGTCCTGTCCAGCGCGCCGAGGGGTTCGTCGAACATCAGCAGGCGCGGACTCGGCGCCAGGGCGCGCGCCAGCGCCACGCGTTGCTGCTCGCCGCCGGAGAGGTCGGTCACTTTTCGTTTTTCGAAGCCCAGTAAATTCACCAAGTCAAGCACTTCGGCTACGCGCGGTTTGATTTCGTCGTTCGGCAATTTCCGCATCCGCAATCCGAAGGCCGCGTTCTCGAAAACCGTCAGGTGAGGGAACAGCGCGTAGTCCTGAAAGACCAGGCCGAAGTCCCGCGCGTGAGGCGGCGTGGAGGAAAGGTCCGCCCCATCCCACAGAACTTGTCCCGCGTCGGGCGGTTCGAGGCCCGCGATGATCCGCAAAAGCGTGGATTTGCCGCTTCCAGACGCGCCCAACAAACAGATCGTCTCGCCTGCCGCGAGGGTGAAGGAAACGTCAATGAGCAGAGGCTTATCCTCGTAATCTTTCGAGATATTGACGAGTCCGAGCATCTAAAATTCTCCTGCACCGGGCAGGCGCAGTTTTTCGATGAGCAAGATTCCAATCAGCGTGACCAGCATCAGGATAGTCGACATGGCCATGGCCTGTCCGTAATTCAGTCCGCCGGGCTGGGAAAGGAAGCGCGAGATGGCGACGGGCAGGGTGGGATAATCGGGACGCGTGAGCAAAGCCGCCGCGCTGAATTCGCCGAGCGAGACGGTGAACGCAAACGTGGCCGCGGCGAGGATCGCCCGCGAGAGAATCGGCCAATCCACGGTCCGCCAGACGCGGAAAGGCGACGCGCCCAGAGTCGCGGCGGCGTGACGCAGGCGGTCGGGGATGGATGCAATCGCGGGCTGGAGGGCGCGGATGACGAAGGGCAATGCAATGATGGTATGCGCCAGCGGAACCAGCCAGGGCGAGGCGAGTATGCGAGGGAACGCGACGATGAAACCGATGCCGAGGGTCACAGCCGAGGCGCCGAGCGGAAGCATGAGCAGGGGATCGAGGAGTCTTTCGAGCCGGCCCGGACGAGCCAGCGCGGAGGCGACGGGAAATCCGAGCGCGAGCGAGAGAACAACAGTCGCGGCTGCATAGACGAGGGAATTGCGCGCCGCTTCGATGGGCGGGACATAGAAGATCGAGCCGCGGCGGTTGACGAAGAGTTCAGCGTAGTAACCGCCCGTCAAGCCGTATTGCACGGAGGCGCGCTCACCGCGGTCGGCTTCGAGGCGGGTGATGGAGCGGAGAGGAAGGGAGAGAAGAGGAAGGACAAAGAACAAAGAAAGAAGAAAGAGGAAAGAAGCCGCGAAGATTTTTTCGCGAACGGTTTTTGGGGGAAGCGCTATAGAGGGCTTGGGCGTGAGGGGGACTGAGGTGCGAGTGACAACGCGACTATAGAGGATGGAAAAGATCAAGGTGCAAAGCAATTGAATCAACGAGAGCAGGGCGGCCATCGGCAGGTCGAGGAATTGCAGGGCCTGAATGTAAATTTCCACTTCGAGGGTGGAGAATTGCGGTCCGCCCAGCAGGAGGACGACGCCGAAACTGGTGAAGTCGAAAAGAAAGACCAGCAGGCCCGCGGCCAGCATGGGACCGCGCAACAGCGGAAGCGTCACATCACGCCAGACTCGCCGCGAATCCGCGCCGAGGATGCGGGCGGCCTGCTCCAGCCGCGGGTCGAGGTGGGCCAGCGCGTTGCCCACGATACGGATGACGATGGTCGTGTTGTAGAAGACGTGCGCGATGAGAATAGCAGTGAGTGTGCCGGTGAATTGGAAGGAAGAAAGAGGAAAGAGGAAAGAAAGCCAGCCGCGCGGACCGAGCAGGGCGTTGAATCCCGCCGCCACCACAACGGTGGGAAGCATGAACGGGATGGCGGTCAACGCGCGCAGAAGGGACTTGCCGCGAAATTCGAAGCGGGCAAAGAGAACGGCGGCGGGCAAACCAAGAAGAAATGTGAGGAGGGTCGAAAGAGAGGCCTGGTAAAGTGTAAAACGTAAAACGTAAAAGGCACGACTGAGATTCTCCGCTGTGAGGACAGACGCGTCCAGGCTGAGGGCGAGGATGCGGAAGAGCGGGTAGAAAAAGAAGAGGCTGAGGAAGAGGGATGCGGGCAACCAATAGGCAAAAGAGCAAATCGGCAAACCTGCAAATTTGCTCTTTTGCTCTTTTGCCACAACACGAGGCTTTGCCTGCATTACCTTAAAACCGCCTGCGTCCATTCCTCGACCCAGCGTTCGCGGTTGGCGGCGATTTCGTCCGGAGAAAGCGTCGCAGGCTGGGAGGGGAATTCAATGAACTGATAGAACGAATCGGGCAGGATGGCCTGCTCGTCCACGGGAAGGACGAACATTTGCAGAGGCATGTCCTCCTGGAAGGGCAGGCTCAACATGAAGTCCACGAACTTCTCGGCCGCGGCGCGGTTGGCGGTGCCGGCCAGGATGCCGACGAACTCGATTTGACGGAAGCAGGTATCGGGTCCGAGGACGGACGCGGTGGGCGCTTCGTCCATCGGATGATCGGCGTAGATCACCTCCGCGGCGGGGCTGGTCGCGTACGAGACGACCATCGGCTGCGGCCCGTGCCCGGACGAACCGCTGAAGTTTGTGTAATAGGCCGTCTCCCAGTCGTTGACCACGACCAGGCCGTTGGCGCGCAGTTCTTTCCAGTAGCCGATGTAATTCTCAGGGCCGAAGTGCGCGATGGTGGCCAGCAGGAAGGCCAGTCCCGGCGAAGATGTGGCGGGATTCTCGACCGCCAGCAGGCCGTAGTATTCGGGACGGATCAGATCGCCGAGTGTGGTCGGAACGGGGATGTCGTTCTTGGCAAAGAAGGCCTTGTCGTAGTTGATGCACACGTCGCCGTAATCCACGGGCAGGGCGCGGTTCTGCGGATCGAGGCGGAATTCGGCGGAGACGTTGGCGAGCATGGGCGACTCGTACGGCTCGAAGATGCCCGCCTCGAGGGCGCGCGAGAGAAAGGTGTTATCCACGCCGTAGAACACGTCGGCCAGCGGCGCGTCCTTGGAGAGGATGACCTTGTTGAGCGCCGAGCCTGTGTCGCCGCCGGCGAGGAAGGTAACGTCAATGTTGTTGGCCTGCTCGAACGCGGCCAGCACCGACTCGCTGATGGCGAACGAGTCGTGCGTCATCACGGTCAGCGTGGCGGGCGCGGCAATGGGTGCGGCCGCGGCGGTGGGCGTCGCTTCGGGGGCAACGACGGCTTCGAGCGCGGGCGTCTGCGGCGCGCAGGCCGCGAGCAAAACGAGGGCGAGAAGAAGAAAACGTTTCATTGGAAACTCCTTTTACCACAGAGAGATTTGATGATTTATTTTCGACGATGAACGATGAGCAAGAGGCCCGATGTGATTTCGATCTGCGCGGCTTCGGCGAGCATTTCATTGCTGATGCCGCGCGTCTTTTCTGGATACAGCGATTCGTCGGACAGCGGCCATTTGAGTCCGTTCGTGCGGACTCCGGTCACCGCGCCGCCCCAGGGGATGAGCGAAACGAGGTCGCCGCGTCGTCCGCGGACTTCGGCCCGGTCGCGGCAGAAGAAGGCTTCCTCCGCTCCGTCGTCGAGTCTGATGTCCAAAATCGAAAGGCGAAGGTCGGTGAGTAATGCAAGGTTGGCTAACGTTTGATCGAGGCGGTTGCCCAGCGCGGCGACGATGACAATTTCGCGATGGCTTTGTTCGATCGCAAATTGGAGCGCGAGTTCGAGGTCGGTCTCGTTTTTGTCGCGCGGGTGCTGGATCAATTGGACGCCGATCTCTTCCATCTTTTGTCGTTCTTCCCGTGTGATGGAATCGAGGTCGCCAATGATGACCGAGGGCGTCAGCCCCAACGCAAGCGTGTGACGCGTCCCGCCATCCGCGGCGATGATGAGGTCGTCGGCGCGGACGAGGGTGTGTGCGGCGGCAAGATCGGGCAGGTGTCCGTTGGCGAAGATAAGACAGCGAGGCATCTTAATCTTGAGGAGATTGCTTCGGGAAAGAGCACCCTCGCAATCACACTCGAAAACAAAACCATCCCCGGCGGAGGATGGTTGACATACATGGCGATCCCTCCGCTGGCATGATCCAGATCAGGTGTTGCGGGTCGAGCGCGTGACGCTCCTCTCAGCCTGTCCGTTCACAGGCTCCCCGTTCGGTTGTGAGGTGAGTATATGCCGCGCGCGAGGGACTGTCAAGCATAAAAATCGCCGCCGAGACGGCGGCCAGAGCAAGAAAACAGGAACCTGTTTCTTCGAGAAAACAGGTTCCTATCTTACTCTGCGCTTCCACTCTTCCTTCAACTGCAATTCCTGCGGGCTGACGCCCGAATCGAGGGCGAGAAAGTCGGTGAGCAGGCGGTTGAATTTGGTGGTCTCGTCAATCATCGGGAAGTGGCCTGAATTTTCGAGCACGATCTGGTGCATCATGGTGGGCATGGGATTCAAGGTCGGCGTGGGAATGGCGGGGTCGTTCTGCCCATAGACGAGCAGGCAGGGAATGCCGGTCTGCCGCACCGCGCCGAAGAGGTTATCGGAGTGAAGGCCGGTCATCGAAGCGGTAATCGCCTTCGGGTCCGCTTTGGCAGCGTCGGAGAGGGCCGCGGCCGCCTCGGGCGTGCGGCTGGCGAGCCATTCCAGCAGGTCGGCGGGCTGGCCGTTCCGCAGGCGGGTGTGCACCGCATCGTAATCCATCGGACAATTGACGGCCATGATGCGATCCACATTTTGCTGGAAGCGGCGGGCAAAGTTGAATCCGACCAACCCGCCCAGCCCATGACCGACGATAGCGATCTTGCCGATGCCGAGGTCGTCCATGAACTGACGAAGCATGTCGGCCTGCTGGTCGAGCGTGTATCGCTCGGTACTGCGGGCGGTTTCGCCGAACCCCCACAGGTCGAGCGCGTAGGCGCGAAAGGAGACCGAGGCCACCTGCATGGAGGGAATCCAGTATTTCCACGAACCCACCCAGCCGTGCAGGAAGAAGATGGGACGTCCCCTCCCCAGTACCTCGTAGTGGACGATTGCGCCGTCGAGAAAAATAACACTCATGACAATTCAAAATCGGCAAAGCGTCAAATCAGCAACAAGACAAAGCCAGTAAATCACGACTTTGGAGTGCAGGAGATTGCTCCTGGCAACCTGGACAGCAAGCCGTCCGACTCCAAAGTGAAAGTCGCTCATTGGCTGATTTACTCATCTGCTCCCTGATTTCACTTTCCAAATTTCGCCAGGATGGCGCGCACGCGGTCGGTCAACTGATCGGGGGCAAAGGGCTTGAGCAGGTACTCCTCTGCGCCCACTTCGAGTCCGGTCTGAATCTCGGATTCCTGTCCCTTGGCTGACAGGAACACGATGGGAATGTCCTTCAAATTAGGGTCGGCCTTCATCACACGGCAGGCGTCGTAGCCGGTCATGCGCGGCATACGAACATCCATCAGGATGAGATCGGGGTTCTCGCGGGGCGCCAGTTCCACAGCCTCCTCGCCGTTGGAGGCCGCGACCACTTCATATCCGGCGAAGCGCAGGGTGAAGGCCACCAAATCACGAATATCGGGTTCGTCTTCAGCGATCAGTATTTTTGCCATTCTTTCCCTTTCCAGATTCATAGATCGGCAACGTAAACGAGAATGTGCTGCCTTCGCCCGGTATACCCTTACTATCCATCCAGATACGTCCCTGGTGCATTTCGATCAACTGCTTGACGATCGGCAGGCCGAGACCGGTGCCCGGCGTGGCCAGAACCAGCGGATGTTCGCCGCGATAAAAACGCTCGAAGACGCGCGGCTGGTCTTCCGGAGAGATTCCGACGCCGTTGTCTTTGACATCCACCTGCACCTCTTCGCCGCCGTTCGGCGTATGGATGCGGACAAGGATCTGCCCGTTCTCCGGGGTGTAGTGGTAGGCATTGTCCACCAGGTTGTCGAGAATCTGGCGGACGCGCTCGGTGTCGCCGTACACGCGCGGCAGGTCCCTGGGCGCTTCGAGGGAGAGCGCCATCGGTTTGTTCTCCTCCTGTGAACGCCGCAGGATGTCCGCGATCACGTCTTCGGCCACTTCGCGCAGATCAAGCGGCTGGGGCGAGAGGGTCACGCGTCCGGCCTCGATGCGCGAGATGTCGAGCAGATCGTTGACAAGTATGTTCAGCCGCTCGGTGTTGTTGCGGATGATGTGCAGGAAGTGCGCCTGATTCTCGTTCAGCGCGCCGGCCGCGCCCATCAGCAGGATGTCGGCATAACCGCGAATGGATGTCATCGGCGTGCGCAATTCGTGGCTGACGGTCGCCACGAACTCGGACTTCAGGCGGTCCACTTCGACCTCGTGCGTGATATCGCGGAAGATGGATACCGTGCCGAGGAACTCGTTGTGCAACATGACCGGCGCAAGATGAACGAGGATGATGCGGTTATCTTCAAGTTCGATCTGTTCCGCATACGTATCCCCGGCCTGATAGGCGGCGGGCTGGTCGGACCAGCGGCTGATGGTTTCCATCCATGTGCCGGCCGCTTTGCCAAACAGGCCGCCAAAGGTTTCGAGCGGCTGATGGAGGACGCGGTCGGCCTGCAATTTGAGAATTCGTTCGGCGGAAGAGTTGAGGAACGAGATGCGGTTGTCAACGCCGGTGACCAGCACCCCGTCTGCCACCGCCTCAAGGATGGCCTGCGACCGGCTGGCCTCCTCCTGTTCCTTGCGCAGCATCGTGCCCAAGCGTTCGGCCTGGTCGCGGATCAACTCGTACAAGTGCGCGTTGTTGATGGCAACCGCCACCTGACCGGCAATGGCCTTGACCAGGTTGAGCAGTTCGGCGCTGAAATACGCCTCCTCACGATGGAACGCCATCAGCACGCCGATCACATCCTCGCCGACCAGCAGCGGCGTGACAATCGCGCTGCGATGATCGCGCGAACTTTGCGCGTTGCGCACCCAGCGCGGGTCCTTGCGCAGGTCGTCAATCAGAGCGGACTGGCGGTTCTCAACCACCCACCCCGCCAGCCCTTCGCCGACCTTGAGTGTGACACTGCGGCTCTCAGCGGTGGCTTTGGCGGTCAGGTAGCCGTAACCGGCGCGATAGTGCAGAAGATTATCTTCCGCGTGTAACAGCATGATCGTGCCTTGTTCCGCACCGATGGCTTCGTTGAGCAGCGCCAGCGTGCGATTGAGGGCGCGGTCCAGGTCGAGGCTGGAGGATACCTCGGTGAGGATGCGCAAGAGGGTCTCGGTGTTCTGTTGTTCGCGCTGCAACTGGGCCGTGCGTTCGACCACGCGCCGTTCGAGTTCCTCTGCCAGACGCTGGGTCTCGGCAAACAGGCGGGCGTTTTGAATGGCCACAATAGCCTGGTTGGCCAGCGTGCTGAGGATTTGCTGATCCTCCACAGTATAGACGTTGGATTGGTAACTCTGCGCCGAGAGCATGCCAACTGTCTCGCCGCCGAGAGTCATCGGCACTGCCAGAATGGACAATGGCGCGCGCACATCTCCGTAGGGTACCGCACCGAGGTCGTCCGCCTGCTCCGCATTATGCAATAACAGAGGTTCGCCGGTCTTGATTACTTTTCCGCTCAAGCCTTTGCCAAGAGGCAGCCGCTGGACAGGCGAACGTGTGTCACCGTCCATCAAGTAAGCGCCTTCGATGTCCTGTCGTTCTTTGTCCAGCAGGGCAATCACAAACGATTCGACCGGCATCAACCGTTTGGCCGCACTATGGACGGCCTTGTAAATCTCTTCCGGATCGAGACTGGCGCTGATCTGGCTGGAAGCGCGGTTCAGGATGGAGAATTGTTCCGCGGTGCGCACAGTGGATTGATACAAACGGGCATTTTCCAACGCAATGGAGGCCTGGTTGCCAATCGTGCGCGCCAGTTCGATCTCGGTCAGGCCGAAGCGGCTGTCGCCGCCGCCGTGCACGAAGACCAGGGCGCGCGGTTCGGGCGGCGCGCCGAGCGGAAGAATGAGCAGGCCGCGCGTCTGGCTACCCAGGAAATCCAGCAAGGGAGCCAATTCGGGTTCGGCGCGCACATCCTCCGCGGAGAAGACGCCCCCCGATTCACGCAGACGGTCGAATATGGGCGCGTTGGGAACGCTCTTGGGCGCGGCACGTTTGGGGACCGGCAGAATGGCCTTGATCACCGGTTGTCCGCGCTCGAAGGCAACCACCGAGACGCGCAGGGCGCCGAGCGCGCTGAACAACTCGTTGGCCGTCAATTCCTGGATCTGCCCCTCGTCCAGCAGGCCGCTCAGGGCGGACGAGAAACGGTTCAGCAGGGCCAGGCGCTGAGAACGCTGATCCAGTTCCGCGGCGCGGCTGACGCTTTCTTCGAACAGACGGGCGTTTTCGAGCGCCACGGCCGCCTGGCTGGCGAACGTGGTCGCCACCTGAACCGATTCGTTCGTGAACGAGTTGGCCTGCCAGCGTTCGAGCGCGATCAACCCGATCAGTTCGCCTTTGGCCAGAAGCGGGATGCCCATCCAGGAAAGACGCGGCGCTTCCAGCGGCGGGAAACGCGGGTCGTGGCGCACATCGCCCACGGCAATCGCCTGACTCGTGCGGATCATTTCCTTGAACAGCGCACTGTCGGCCACGTCCACGCTCAGACCGAGGCGTTGTTCGGTATCGGGGAAGCCGCGCGCCGCCGAGACATACAGCCGGTCCTTTTCGCGCAGCCAGAGGGTGGCTGTGTCGTACGGCAGGACCGGGCTTAATTGGTCGAGCAGGCCCGCCACCAATTCGCTGCTTTTCAGGCTGGAAGTGATGGTCGCGGCCACATCCGTCAGCGCCTGCAATTGACCGGCGCGTTCCTGCGTGGCCTGGACGAGGCGGACATTCTCGAGAGAAAGCGCCACCTGTTGCGAAAGCGAGACCAACAGGGTTTCGTCCTCCTGTGTGAAGGCGGCAGGCGTATTAAAGTTATCCAGCACCAGTACGCCCAAGCCCTGCTCGCCGGCCAGGATGGGAATCAAAAGGCTCGAGACCGGCAGGCGCCCGCCTGTCGCCTGGCGATAGCGGTTGAGATTCTCCGCTTCCAGCGGGTAGTCCCGCGTGAAGTTGACCTCGTCCACGCGGCGCGGCCGGCCGCTGGCAAAGACGATGCCCGGCAGGGCTTCACCCGGCGCGTACGAAATCTGCATCATGCCGGCGTTGTCGGCATAGCCCGAGACGGCGCGTGGCAGAAGCCGCAGTTCCTGCGGATTCCATACCAGGACCGTCCCGGCATGCGCCGCAGGCAGGACGCGGCGGGCGCTGTCCAGCAGCGATTTGACCACCGCGTTCGGGTCCACACTGCTCAACTGGCGGCTGAAGTCCAACAGCAGATTCACTTCCTGCAGGCGGCGGCGCGTTTCGTTCAACAGGGCGATATTCTGCAAAACGACCGAAGTCTGCCGCGCGATCTGGTAATACACCTGCCGGTCTTCGTCCGTCAGGGCAGGCATGGGTTCCGGCGTGACGGCCAGCATGGCCGCCATGGGACGGCCCTCGATGGCGATCGGCAGGCAGATAAAGCCTTTTGCGCGCAGGCCGGTCAACAGCGGCACATCGCGCCACTCGTCGCTCTCGTCAATGTTTGCCACCAGGATCGGTTCCCCGGATGCCAGACAGGCCCGCAGGGGATTGCGCTGGCCGAAGAGCGCCTCGACATTGGTGGCTTTCGGAACGCCGCCCAGGACATGAAGCAGGTGCGGCCCATCAGGAGTCTCCTCGGCGACGAGGGCCACGGTCATGCCCAGCTGGGTGAGCACCTCGCGCCCAAGCGCCTGCAAGGCGGAGGAGGCATCCAACTGACGGCTGACCGACTCGGTGATGGCCAGCCCGGCGCGAATGCGCTGGCCGCGTTGATCCAGGTTCTGGATCGAGATGGTCTGTTCGAGGTCTTTGCGCAGGAGCACCGGCAAATCGTTCTGGGTGACCGAGAGCAGGCGCTGTTGACGCTGCAAGCCGGAGGAGAGCGACTCGATGCGGCTGTTCAAATCGTTCAGGCGATAGAAGTTGCTGATTGTCAGCGAGGCCTGCGCGGCAAACGCTTCCAGCGCCTCGATGGAGGCGCGGTCCGGGCGCATACCGTCGCGGGGCGCGTCCACGCTCAACAGGCCGAGCGGATTGCCGGCCGCGTCCTCGAGCAGGGTCAACATGAAATCGTCCGGGTCCCAGGCGTTCGGGGCATTTTCCGTTTTCGAGCCGACCACCACGGAATGCACGTCGGCCGGGATGACCGGCGTCTGGTCGGCCGGGATGAAATAGGAACGGCTGACTTTGAACTCCGCTTTGAGCAACTGCTGGACGCTCTGCAAAGGCTGTTTGCGCGAGAGCAGATCATTCAGCGTATCGGGCGGCAGGCCCACACCGGCCACGCGGCGAAGCAGGCCGGTCTCCGGCTCGTACACGCTGAAGAGCACCACCTGGAATTGAGTCGCCTCCTGAATGCCCTCAGCGATGGCCTGCAGCGACTGTTCCAGAGGCTGTTCGAAGTTGATGGAATAATGCGTGTCGGTAAAGCGCGCCAGGGTCTCGGCACGGCGGCGGAGGTTTTCAGCGCGCTGGCGTTCCTCCTGATAACGGCGCGCATTGGCGAGCGCCAGCGCGGCCTGCGCGGCCAGAGTCTGCGCGGTTTCGAGCGCTATCTGATCGAAGAAGTTCGGTTGTTCGGCATGCAAATGAAGCAGGCCGACCGTCTTGCCCTGCTGGGTGACCGGGACCACCAGCGCCGAGCCAACGCCCTCATGCGGGGGCGGATACTGCCAGGTGCCGGTGTCGGCGACCAGCAGGGGCTGGCCGGTGGCGAGCACCTGCCGCGTAAGCGGCGAGAGCGGATTCTCATTGCAGCCCAGAGAGTAGACAACGCGCGGATCTTGCGGACCCGAGGCGGGGTCCAGAAGCAGGAGCGTCCCGCAACCAGCGCGGGTGGTGCGCAGGCTCTCGGTGTGGATCACCTCCAGCAGGCGATCCAGGTCGAGGGTCGAATTGAGTTCGCGCGTGACACGCGTCACAGCCATCAACTGGTCGACGCGGCGGCGCAGGCTTTCATCGGTCTGATGGAGCAGGCTGGCACCTTCCACAGCCGCGGCGATCAAACCGCCGGCGGTGGTCAAAACCTGCAGGTCGGACGCCTTGAAGAAATCCGCCTGACGGCTGGCAAACATGAATTCGCCCACATTGCGATCTCGCGCCACCAGCGGGAGGACGACGATGGATTCCATTCCCAGCGCTCCGAAGTTGCGGATGTAGAGGGAATTGACGCGCTCATCCACGGTTAATCGGCCGGAAAGGAACGGCTGGCGGGTGCTCGAAACGGAGCCGAGAAAATCGTCCTCGTGAAATTCGATGCGCTGGAGCGGCTTGGCCTGTTCGGGCGAAAGACCCCATATCGAGGAGGGCGCCAGCCGGAGGCCGGGGTGCTCGTCGTCCAACAGAAAGACAGCGGCCGCATCCACTTGCAGGAGGGCGGCCAATTCCTGCACCGAGGATTGCAGGACTACGTCCAGCGGGGCGGGTGAGATCACCAGACGGGCGATGCGATCCAGGGCTTCAGAACGGCGGGAGTTCAGGCGCGAATCTTGAACGAGCACCGCGTTTTCGATGGCCGCAGCGGCCTGGTCGGCCACTGTTCTGGCCAGGTGCAGTTCGTCGGCGGTGAATGCGGACGTTCCGCCGCGATGATTGGCAAGTTGGAGATACCCCAGCAGCCGTTCGCCGGAGAGCAGAGGCACGAAGGCCGCTTCGCGCAGACTGGCCAGCATGGCCAGGTCGTGCAGGCCCAGTTCGTGCATGGTCAGGTCGCGCGCCGCGTCCGTCATCAGGATGAGTTCCCGTTTCACCAGCAGGCGGTCTGCCGGACTGCCAGGTTTGATCACGGTGCGGTAAATGTTCACCACGTTCGGCGGCAGCCCCTTGAACGGCATCAGGCCTTCGAGGGCGTGCTCGGTCTCGTCGTAGAGCAGAAAGCCGACGATCTCGACATTGAATAGCGGCGCAATGCTATCCACCAGCCGCGTGAAGAGCTCCTTCGAGTCCTGGATCGAGGCGGAGGACTGCGCCAGGTTCGAGAGACCGCGCAGTTCGCCAATCCGTTTCTGTTCGGCCTCGAAAAGCCGCGCGTTGCGGATGGCGACCGCCGCCTGCCCGGCAAGCAGGGTCACCAATTCCAGGTCGCGTTCACCGAGCGTGGCATGGGTCGTCTGACCGATCTCCAGCGTACCGACCAGCTCACTGCCGACCTGAAGCGGGATCCCAAGATAAGCGGCCAATCCGGAGCGCTCAATCTCCTCGCTGCCGGGAGCGGATTTGACATCCGGCAGGAACAGCGCCTGACGGCCGGATGCCAGCGAATCGGTGAAGCCGCTGAACTGGGCGCGCGCCGACTTGACCACGCGCGGCAGCCCGCTCTCCCCCTCGAAGCGGTACGGGACGAAGGCCTGGGCGGCCGCGTCCCAGACCTTGATCTCCATCCTGTCCGCCGCGACGAGGCGTCCCACGTTTTGAAAGATAGCCAGCAGGGTGTCGTTGAACTCCAGGCTGGCGAAAATGGACTGGGTAAAATCCGCCACGACCTTCAAGACCGCGTTCGGAGCGCCCTCCCCTCCTTCCAACAAGGGCGCCAGATCCAGGCCGCGCAGGGAGACCAGCATCAGCGGATACGGGCCCGGTACCTGATAGGAGGAAGCCTCCATCAACCGCCCGTTGACCGAGAAACGCTTCTGGCCGGGGGCGATGCACAAGTCCAGGAATTCCTCCGCGGGGCGCACACGGCGCATCAACCGCTCGAGGTCGGGAGCCTCATCATCGGCCATGCCGAACGCCTGGCGGGCCGGCGCGTTGATGAACTCCACGCGGCCGCCCGGTTCGATGATCAACACAGATTCGCTGGATTGTGATTCAGGGGGAGGAAAGGATTGCAGGGCAGTACGCCCCTCGAGAGGAGCCCGCGAGGATAGTTTGAGCAGCAACCAGACCAGCAGGACGAACACCAGTCCGGCGAGGATCAATCCGACGCCCAGGCTCAACCCGGCAAACATAACAGGTACAACCTCGAGCGCTAGGCGCTCATCGCATCCTGTCGGCGCGCCTCCGCAGCCAGTTCGGTGATTTCGCGGATGTCGGCAAATGACTGCCTGCTTGGAGACACAACACCTACCGCCAGGGTCATGAATGGCGTTTGCACGCTGGTCCCGTCGCGGGGGACCTGGATGAATCCCTGCTGGCGGTCCAAAAAGTTGTAATGGGACTGGACCTCCTCGGCGAAGCGCTGCTTCATGCGGTCGCGAATCGCGTTCGCGGAGGCTTCGGCGGTGATGACGATGAAATTATCGCCTCCCGCATGACCGATGAAATCGCTGGGCGTGCCGAGTTCGTCCACCACTTCGTTCAACAGCATGGCGGTGAACCGCATCACGTCGTCGCCGGCCACGAAACCGTACACATCGCGGAAGGCATCGAAGTGGTTGATGCGAAAATCGAGCAGGGCCCAGCCCGTCTCGCGGATGATGCGCCGCAATTGCTCCTCGATCAAACGTCCGGCTGGGAGTCCGGAGCGGGGATCGGTGAGGCTCTCGCGTTCCGAGCGGCGTATGGCGCCGGTCACGCGCAGTTTCAATTCTTCGATATCGAACGGCTTGGTGATGTAATCGTCCGCGCCGAGTTCGAGGCCCTGCAATTTGTCGCTGCGCTCATCCTTCTGCGTCAGGAAGATGACCGGGATATGGCTGGTGCGCGTGTTCGTCCGCAGGGTGCGGCAGACCTCGTACCCGTCAATATCCGGCAGCATGATGTCGAGCACGATCAAGTGCGGCAGGACCGAACGCGTCTTTTCCAGCGCGTCGGCGCCGCGCGAGGCGGTATCCACCTCGAAGTCCAGACCGCCGAAGTAGATCTTCAGCATGTTCTGGATGTCGGCGTCGTCTTCGACGACCAAAAGGCGGGGTTTTCCCATGCGAGCCTCCCAGTTCTAGTGGCGCCGCGACAATTTTGCATTGCGGCGCACGGCTTCGATTTGCTCTTCGGTCACTTCCCTTTCGAACGAACGGAATCCGCTCAGGCGGAACCCGTGTCTGCTGGCTATGGCAGCGATTTCTTCCACCCGCTCGCGGGTGATCTCTTTGCCCAGCGTGTAATCCTCGAAGCGGCCCTCGAGCGCCAGGGCTATCGTCTCGGCCATGCAGGCATACGCCTTGCCGGGCGGAAACCCGAAGTTAAAGTGGAAATCAACGGGGCCTGGCACGTCAACCATTCCGCCGTCAATCACTAATATATCATTTCTCGCCCGGGCGACCATTGCAGAAACGTCGCGGGGGCGGGCCACATCGCAGACCACACTGCCCGGCTTGAGATGTTCCGGGCGGATCACGTCGTGGACGGCGCTGGTGACGGTCAGGATCAGGTCGGCTTCGGCAAGCGAATCCATATTTGTGCTGGCGATGACCTCGCTTCCGGTGCGGACCCGCAGCCGGGCGCGCGCTGCTTCGAGCGCGTCTTCCCTGCGGCCGATCAGAATCAGCCGGGCCACGTCGTCCGCCAGCATCTCGGCGCAGACCTGGCCGATCTTGCCGGTCGCGCCGACCACCGCCAGCGCAGCCTCCTCCAGCGGGATGTCCATCACGCCGGCCGCCTGCCGGATGGACTCCACGGCGACGGCTACGGTGTAGGAATCGCCGGTCGTCACGGGGACTGCCAGGGCGTCCGCGATGGATACGCCGGCGTCGCCCACCACCGAGGTGAACGCGCCGAGTCCCAGAATCTGCGCGCCGAGGCGCTCGGCCATGCGTCCCGTCTGGATAATCTTACGATAAACGCGCGCTTCCGGCAACTCCAACATTTGTCTGGGCGTGAGCGGGCAGGCCACCAGCCAGCCTTTCACCTGCCGGCCGGTGGCGGCGGAAGTAATCCCTTCGATTTCGGAAAGATACACAGGGGGAAAGTGCTGGGAAAAGAATTCGATAACGGGTTCGCTCAGGACGCGGCCGAGGAACGGGTATTTGCGGCTGACATCGCGCTTGACGTTGATCGGGTGAACGATAAAGGCGAAACTGTCCATTCGGTTACCATGATTCCGCCTCCGACTGGCGCTCCGGGCGGTACAGGGCGCGGTGCAGGCTGGCGTTCTTCAGCAGGTGATGATCGCTGTCCTCGAAGCGGATGTCGTGATCTATGACGCGCCTGTCCTTCGAGGCGATCAGCACCACGTCCGATTCGATCATGCGGGACGGGTAGACGATCAGCCCGGAGCCGAGGCGGCAGTTGTGCCCCACGCAACTGCCCATGACGGGCCGGTTGGAAATGTGCAACTGCTGGTTGCCGTCCAGGGCGCGCAGAGGCACGGGGATCAAATTATAATCGGTGAAGGTGGTGCCAGCGCCGATAAAGGTGTTGCGGCCGACCACGCACATTTGCAGACAGGTGTTCTGCGCGATCATGGAGTTTTCCATGACGGTAGTCATGAACAGGGCGGCGCGGAACGGCAGGAAGGCTCCGTCCCCCACGACCGACAGCATCAGTTGAACGTCCTGCGAAATATTGACGTTGTTGCCGATGATGCAGTTTTCGATCACGGCTCCGGCGTTGATGGTGACGTTATCGCCGATGGTGGTCGGGCCGTGGATGACGGCGCGCGGGTCAATGACACAGTTCTTTCCCACTTTCACCAGTTCCGAACACTCCAGCACCTGGCGGCCCTCGTAGAGGGCTTTGCCGAGAATCTTGAGTTTAAAGCCAAGGTCGCGGCTGAGGCGGGTTTCGAAGCGCAGGCCGCGCCCGAAGAGACCGAAGACCACGTCGGCGATGTACACGTGAACCCAGCAGTCAATCGCCATCAGCGAACGGATCGGCACCTGGAAGACCAGGTCGCCGCGCTCATCGGCCATATAGGTCGGAACGTGATAATAACCGACTTCCATCGCGCCGAGGTCAATCACCAGCGGTTCGGCGTCTGCCACCGGGCCGCGCGGGTAATACCACAGGTCGGCCAGATAAAGGTTTCCCGCCGCGGTATAGGACGTGGAAAGCGGCAGGGCGTGTTCGCGAAAGGCCGGGTCGTCGGAGCGAAAGGCGGCGCGCACCGCCCGCCCGCGCTTGCGCGCCTCGGCCAGGAACAGGCGGATATAGTCTTCGTCGAAGAACAGGTTATCGCGGTAGACCAGTGTGGCCTCCCGCACCTGCGGCAGGCGTTCGCCGGGGCGCAGTTCATGCTCGCGGGTGACGTAGGGCGCCAGCATCGTGCGCTGCCACAACCAGAGCGGGTGGTTCTGGACGCGCAGATCCCGCGCCGGTTCGTTGAACGGCGGGATCAGTTTGGGAGCGGGGAGAATGACCTTCAGCATATCCTGCTAGGCCAGAGGCGTCTTGTCAATTTCGATCGTGCAGACCGGGTCGCCTTCGGCGACGCACTGGGTCTCTTCGACATTGAATATCTTACCACCGCTCACCCAGTACAAACATTCCTGCAACAGTCCTACAGCCATGTGACAGGACGGCTCGCCGGTATGACGTCCCCAGCAAAGCGGACAGCGTTCGATGTGCCAGAGCAATTTCGCCCCGGCGTCTTCGAGGCGGACGCGTTGATCGGTCAGGCGGTTGAACAGGTCGGCGAAGGCCTGTCCGCCGGTCTTCAATTTCGCGTTCAGCGGCAGGAGGCGAAAAGCGGTCTCCGTCAGCCCCATCATCGGACCGAATTCGCGCATCCCGTACTTGAAACAGACGCGCCCGGCCCGCAGCGCCAGGCCACGCCCCCCGCGCGGACCATAGGCTTGTTCCAGCACGACATGCAGTCCACTGACGGTCTCGAAGGAGAATTCCCGTTCGAGGTCGGCGGGCGGGTAGTTGCCGATTAGTTCGGGATGACCCGCGAGGTTGAGCACCGCATTGATGCCGTTCCGCCCGACCACCTCTTCGAGCGAGGCAAGCATGATCCTCCCCATCTGGTTTGGATAGAAAAATTGCCGTGAAGGATTCATGAGGAGGGTGTCTCTTCGTCGAGGAAGGATTTCAATGTCTGCGTAAAGGGAATCGGCTCTTCCAGCATGGGGAAATGACCGGCTTTCTCGAACCGCACAATCTTTGCATGGGCAATCCCCGCCTGCATCTGTCGCCATTGAAGCGGATGGACGACCTTATCTTTGTCGCCATAGATGCCCAGCGCGGGAACCTTGATCTGGTCGAGCATGGGGCGCAGGTCGGTACGGCGCAGGGAGGCGATGCTCAGGAGGAAGGATTCGAGAGTGGTGCGCGAGAGGTCGCGGTCCATCATCTCCGGGAAGCGCGGGTCGCTGCATATGACGCGGGAATAGAAGTACTTCATCCAGGCACGAAACGGGCCCATCAGATTGAAAAGGAGAAAGGCATTCACACGATAGCCCGCCAGTTTCAACAGGGGCGCGAGGGATGAACCGACAATGGGCGATCCAACGACGACCACCTTGCTGATACGGTGCGGGTAACGGATCGCCACCGACAGGCTGACCGTCCCGCCCATGCTGTGACCGACGAGCGGCGCGCGGGCGATGCCCAGCTGCTCCATGAACTGGTCCACCAGGCTGACGAAATCCTGAACGGCATAGGTCTCGCGCTTCTTACCCGATTCGCCAAACCCCCAAAAATCCAGCGCGTAGGTGCGGTACGCCTGCCCCAGAATGGACATCGTCTCCTGCCAGAGACCCCAGGAGCCGAGCCAGCCGTGCAACAGGATGACAGGCCGCCCGCGACCGTAAACTTCGTAGTGGACGATACCCTGATCGGTGGTGATCGAGGACACGGGTGATCAAACGCCGGAAGGCCCCTATCCCCCCGACTCCATTTCTGCGAGAATGCTGTACAACAATTCCAGAAGCACTGCCTTGACCGACTTGCGGTTCGTGGCCGTGCACGACAGCAGTTTCACCTTCGAGTCGAGGCGCAGGGCGTGACGCATGTCATCGAGTTCCCAGGCGTCTTTCTTATCCTTCTTGTTGGCAGCGACCACGTACGGAGTCGGCGCGTAGGCGCGGAAGGTCTCGAGGATACTGCGCGCCTCGCGGAACGTCTCGGGACGGGTGCTGTCCACCATGACGATAAACCCAAGCATACCCTCCGAGAGGATCTCCCACATGAAGTCGAAGCGCTTCTGGCCGGGCGTCCCGAACAGGTACAGGACCAGGTCCTCGTCCACGGTGATGCGGCCGAAGTCCATCGCGACCGTGGTGGCGTCCTTCACGGCGCGTTCCTCCGAGGAGGATATCTTTCGCTCGGTCGAAACCACGTCGATTTCGCTGACCGATTGAATGAACTGCGTCTTCCCGGCGCTGAACGGCCCGGTGACCACCATTTTGACTGTCTGCATAAGTGCAATTCCTTCCGGCGATAATGACTATAACGAACGGATCCGCCCGATCAGGCGGTTGACCAGCGATTTCTGCTCTTCCTTGTCCTCGGTCGGGAACATGCGGCTGGGGATCGGCGGCGCTATGCCTTCGGGGCGGGTCACTTCCACCAGCCCGGCCTGCAACAATCCGTACACAATGCGGCGGATGTCCATCTCGTTCAGTTTGTTGGCCGCGGCAATCTGCTTCATTGTGTTTTTCGGATTGATGTACGAGACCACCCGCCATTCCTCCACACTCAGGTTCACATTCTTGAGCGGGCGCTCGGTGAACTTGAGCGCCATATCCAGGCTGGGGATCTCGTCCTGCAACTGCTCCCACTCGCGCAACTGCCGCGAGCCTTCGATGATAATGTTCTCCAGGTCGAGCCGCACGTTGATGCGGTCCTCCGGCGGGAGCATCTCCGCCTCGAAACGGAAGAAGCCTTCCACCCACGTGAACAGACGGCGGACGACCTCCGTAAAATACTGCTGCAGATTGAGCAGGATGTCTTCCTGCGAGACGTACCCGGCGTTGATCAGTAACAGGCCCAGTTCCTTATCCGTCATCTGGCCTGCCCGCTCCACCAGCGCACGGTACTGGTTGACAGTCAATTTGTTGGCCTTGTGCAACACGGTCGCCAGACGGTTGTCCTCGTGCCCGATGCGCGCGTAGGCCAATTTCCCTTCTCGAAACGCCACCGCCGCCTGATCCGTCGGCCCGTCCACAATTAATGTCCCCGTCTTGCCAGCCAGATTGATCAGGTTGAGCAGTTGGGTGATTGTAAAATCTCTCAGGTTACCGCGCAGTGCCATTCGTCCTCAATAAGTCCCCTTAGCGGGGATGATTGGAAAGATTATACTTGCAAGGGGAGGATGAGTCAATTAAGCGGATTTTCACTATTGTTAGACTCATTCCCGGTATAATACGTCCGTCACTGCTTACCAAGGAGGTATCCATGCAGGCTAAAAGAATGACGATTTCCCTGTTTTTATTGTTACTGCTCACTTCTTTCCACCCGGCCAGGGCGGCTTCCCCCGCGGCCTCCTTCACCGGCAATGTGGTGGAAATCCAATTTCCAGACACCATCACCTTCCGCGCCCAGATCTCGAACAGCGCGCCCGTCGTCTCGGTCACGCTCGAATACGGTGCGGACCAACTGACCTGCGGGACGGTCATCGCCAAGGCCTTCCCGCAATTCGAACCTGCAGAGGAGGTCTCCGTCGAATGGACATGGGACATGCGCCAGTCGGGATCCCTGCCGCCGGGTGAAACCGTCTGGTGGCGCTGGCGCATCGTGGATGCAAACGGCCAGGAGACCCTCACGGAAGAGAAGACCGTCACCTGGCTCGACGCCGAACACGACTGGGAAACCATTAGCGATGGCGACCTGCGCCTGCACTGGTATTCGGGCGACCAAGCCTTCGCGCAGACTCTGCTCGACTCCGCGGCCGACGGGCTGGAACTTCTGCAAAAGGATGCAGGGCTGAGTCTCGACGCCCCGGTGGATTTCTACATCTATGCCGACACAAACGACATGAAAGACGCAGTGTTGTACGAGCCATCCTGGACGGGCGGACAGGCCTACCCGGTCAACGATATCGTCATCCTGGGCGTCTCGGAGCAGGACCTGGACTGGGGCAGGGATTCCATCGTCCACGAACTGACGCACGTCCTCGTCGGCCACCTCACCTTCTCGTGCCTCGGTGAAGTCCCCACCTGGCTCAATGAGGGACTGGCGGTCTACAGCGAGGGCGACCTCGATCCCTTCTCGCAGCAGCAACTCGAAGACGCAATCGCAAACGATACACTGCTCAGCCTCCGTTCCCTCAGCGGCGGCTTCTCGGAGATCCGCGATAAGGCCACGCTTTCGTACAGCCAGTCATACAGCGTGGTCAAATATCTGATCGAGGCGCACGGGCAGGAAAAAATGAATTCGCTGCTCGCCGCCCTGCGCGACGGGACGACGATTGACGACGCCCTGCGGGACATTTACGGATTCAACGTGGAGGGGCTCGAAGCCGAATGGAGACAGGCGATCGGAGCCCGACCGACGACCGTCTCCGCGCAGCCCACCGCGCTTCCCACTCCCACCATCGTCCCGACCATCATCCCCATCGGAGGCGACTCGCCTGTGGCGGTCACCCCGATGGTCGTCCCCACCTCCTCGTTCTCCTCGCCGACCGAACCCGCGCCCACGCGCACGCTGGAGGAGATACCCATCGTGCTGACACTCGTCCTGCTCGGCATCTGCTGTCTCATCCTGCTCATCCTCGGCGGCATCGCAATCGGCCTGGTAATTCGCAATCAAAAAAAGAAAAACGGAGGTCCGCAATGAAACGCGTCTTCGTCCTCTTCCTGCTCGCCGCGGTGACGATGGTCGCCGCGCGTCCCAGCGCGTCGGCGGGGCAAATCCAGGTTCCGCTGAACCAGGCCCTCGTCCTCGCGGGAGGCGAAAGCACCAACCCGCGCACGTACGATCCCGCCACCACGTACGGCTCGGGCGACAAGCGCGTGTTCAGCGGACTTGTCTCCTTCGACCCGCGTCTCAACCTGACGCCCGACCTGGCCGAAAGCTGGGAGGTGAGCACCGACGGGACGGTGTACACCTTCCACCTGCGCCTCAACGCCAAGTTCCACGATGGACGCGCCGTCACCGCGCAAGACTTCGTCTATTCGTGGGAGCGCGCCGCCGACCCGGCGTTGCAATCGGACACGGTGCTTACCTATCTCGGCGATATCGTCGGCGTGAAGGAAATGAACGCGGGTCAGGCCGACCACATCAGCGGATTGAAGGCGCTCGACGAACACACCCTGCAAGTGACGATTGACGCGCCCAAGCCCTACTTCCTGATGAAACTCACCTACGCCACCGCCTTCGTAGTGGACAAGGCCAATGTGGAATCGGGCGAAGACTGGTACCGCCGCCCCAACGGGACGGGGCCGTACAAACTGGTGGAATGGATTCCTTTCGAGCGCAAGGTCTACGAGCGCAATATGGATTTCTACCTCGGCCCGCCTTCAATTCCCTATGTGGTGCTCAACCTGTATTCGGGCGTGGGCTTCCGCCTCTACGAAGCGGGCGATATTGACATCACAGGCCTGCCGCTGTACGCGGTGGACCGCTTCACCGACCCGTTTGAGCCGATGCACAACGAGGTGATCAGCGGCGTGGACCTTTGCACCAGCTACGTGGTGTTCGATGTCGAAAAACCGCCCTTCGATGACCTCAACGTGCGCAAGGCCTTCAGCATGGCATTCGACCGGCAAAAATACATCGAAGTGGTCCTGCGAGGCCGCGCTCTGCCGGCCATCGGTCCTTACCCGCCGGGCCTGCCGGGCTTCAACTTGAATCTCAAAGGCCTGCCCTACGATCCCGAAGCGGCGCGCAAATTACTGGCCGAATCGAAATACGGCAACGACCTGCCCCCCATCGTCTTCACCGACGCGGGCATCGGCAGTGACGTGAGCGCGGACGTGGCCGCGATGGTGCAAATGTGGCAACAGAACCTGGGCGTGAAGATCACCATCGAAAACCTCGAACCGAACTATTATCTCGAACAGATCTACGCGGGAAACCATGGCCAGCTGCTCAGCACAGGCTGGTGCGCGGACTATCCCGACCCCGAAAATTTCGCGGACATCCTCTTTCATACCGGCTCAGCGCAGAACAACGGTCACTACTCCAACCCCGCGCTCGATTCCCTGCTCGAACAGGCGCGCACCGAACGCGATATCTCCAAACGCATTGCCCTCTACCAGCAGGCCGAGCAGATGATCGTGGACGACGCGGCCGTATTATTCACGGTTCACTCGTTGAGTTATGCGCTCGTCAAACCGTACGTAAAAGGCTACGTGTTCACGCCAATTGATATCCCGATTGAACGTTACATGTGGCTGGAAGGAAAGTGACCTCTCATCATCCCTCCCCCATTTTCTTTTGGAGATTGGGGGAGGGTGCCCAAAGGGCGGGTGAGGGCTAAGGCCGCGCCTCGACATAAAACGCCACGCGGTCTATCGCGGACCCGAGGCCGGTCACCATAAAATCGAACGTGAGACTCCCCCCGGGCGTCAATTCCGCGTCCGTCTCCCAGCGGCGGACTCCGCTCACCCGCCCCGCCTCGTCATAGACCACTGCCAGCACCCACACCTGCTTCGCGAGCAGACTATCCTCCGGCAGAATCACCTGCCCGCTGACCCGCGCCGTGCGCCCGCTTCCATCCACAATGACCAGCGTGTTTCGAAGCAGGGCGGGCAGGTAACGCGTATCATCGTTCGGAACGCCAATTGCAGTCAGGATGCGCGCCTGCGCGCGTGCATCGGACGGCGCATCAGGGAAATAAACCGCCATCGGCATCTCCCCGCCCGGCGGCAGGAGATCGAGCGGCAGGATCGCGGTCTGACTGGCAAGCGTCTCCCCCTCCGCGCCGATCAGCATCACCTGCGCAGTGATATTCTCCAACGCGTCTGCCGTGTCGTTGCGCGCCAGCGCGAAACACCACATCCCGCCGTCCGCAGTGGGATAACACTCGATCTGCGGCACCGCGAACGGGACAGGCGTCGGCGTGGACTCGCCGGTCGGGTTGGCGGGATCGCTCGGAATGAACAAAGTCTGTCCCACCGACATGGCGCTGGGCGAGACCTGCGGATTGGCGGCCATCAGCGCGTCCAGCGAGACGCCGAATTGTTCGGCGATCTCGCTCATCGTATCGCCCGCCTTGACAACGTAGGTGAATGGCGTCGCCGTTGGCAGGGGCGTCTCGAATGTTTCGACCAGTCCTGAGGCGCGCACCGCGGTCGGGCTGGGAGTGGTTGTGAGATAGGGTTCTAAGGGGATAGGGGAAAGGGATGGTTCAACTTCGGAAGCGCAGGCGGAAAACAGAATCGAACCCGCCAGACAGACGAATAACATGGGACTTCGTAGTAACGACTTTAGTCGCAGAACGACCGAAGTCATTACTACAGGTTTTGATAAGAACATGCAAAGATTATACCCCTGCGAAATATTCCGCTTCGATTCCCCGCCACGTCCCCTCGGGCAGGTGCATGAACTTCGTCAACAGCGGATGCACACGCGCCATTTCTTCGTACATTCGAAATGCGACGCGGCGGATCGAAAAATGCGCGTTGGCCGCGCCGCGCAATTGACAGAAATGGTAGGCCTCGCGTAAATTGAATTGCGCCAGCACGCGGCGGTTGAATCCGTTTGGGACGATGTATTGCGCAACCTGCGGATCGAACGCATGCAACTTCTCGTACGTCTCCGCCGCGGCCTGCATGGCCGCTTCATAACGGGACCCGAATCCCGCTTCCGCGATGAGACGCGGGGTGGCGAATCCCAGCCGCGTGGTCAGGAGTTGAGGCGTCTGCGTCATCATGCGGTGACGCTTGAACTCGGCATACGCGCCCTGATCCATCACCAGGTCGAAGGTGTAGGTCGCATACTCCAGTTCGCGTAAAGGAATATCGTGCTGGCCGAGGCGGCGCAAGAGTGTACCGGCCAGTTTCGCCCGCGCGGCCTTCTTGAGTGATTTGACGTATGCAAGCGCATCCTCGAAGGCCATCTCGCCGAAGCGATACAAGACCGCCGCCAATACCTTCTTCTCGCCGTCCTTGTCATAAGCCACCAACTGACACCAGTCGCGTGATTTCCGATTTTCGATTTTCGATTTTCGAGTCCCAACTCTTAATTCCCAATCCCCCAATTCCGCGCTCGTTTCTATCAAATACGGTACGGAATCCGCGTACTTTACCAGCGTCGGCGTTTCGGCTTTCGCCACCTCCCTCACTCTTTCGCCGATGGCGCGCACCTCCGCCAGCGGATGGGACAGCATCTTGCGGATGGCGTTCTCCAGCACGCGCGCGTTGGCGGTCATGCCCACGTTTGCCAGCGACGCGGCAGGCAGGATGAAACGGCAGACATCCACGTACCGCGAACGGATGCGGCGGTCCCAGGCTTCCTCGCTCTCGTTCTCGCGGCGCGGGGCTTTGGCTTCCACCAGGGCGCGCACGGGCGCGAGCGAATCGGCGTAGGTTTGAAAGAGCAGGCGCACGGTCTTGACGTATTCATCATGGAGTGGATGATTTTCCAGTTCGGGCGGGATGGCAAAATCGTCGGGTCCCCATTTTTGATAACGCGTGGACTTTTCTGTGTAAGAGGCCAGCCGATTGGACTCGATGGACTCAATCGCCACGCGCGAGACGTTCTCGAAAGCCATGTGCAGGATGGCATGTTCGGCCACCGAAGCGTGTCCGTAACCCACCACCCACTTCTCATGAAACTGCGCCGACTTTTCGTCGCTCAATTCCGCGGCGATGTCGCGGAAAGATTCGGGCGAGCGCGAGGTCTTGGCAAAGGCCACCGCGATGGTTTCGGGCGAGAGGCTTCTGGGAGAAAGCAGGTAAATCTGTCGTTCGGGCATGGGTATCTCCTCTGGCAAAGTCGGTGGGATTATAACAACGAAAACGCCCCGCCAGTCAGCGGGGCTTCGCACTAATCCACGCAATCTGCACCAAGAGCCTATCCGAATTACTCATGGACTCCGACGGCCCGCCGTCGAGATCACGGGAGCAAACTCCCTGACTCCAAACATCCAATGATTTCGCGGATAGACTTTAAGAAAGAATCTGCCGCGTCCGTTCCACATCCCTCCAAATCTGCGCCACCAGCGCCTCGACGCTGGGAAACGTCATCTCATCGCGCAGGCGCGCGACGAATTCCAGTTGCAACTCCTGCCCGTAAATGTCGCCGTCGAAATCGAGCAGGTAGGCCTCCACCAGCGACTCCTCCAGATGAGGCGTGAACATCGGGCGGATGCCCACATTCGTCGCGGCGCGGTAACGCGCCTCGCCCAGCCGCGCCCAGCAGGCGTAAATGCCATTGGCAGGGATGACCTTGCCGCGCGGATGGTCAACGTTGGCGGTGGGGACGTCAATCCTGCGCCCGCGGCCGTCGCCGTGGACAACCGGACCGCGCAGGCTGTACGGATGGCCGAGCAGTTTGGCGGCTTCGCTCACATCGCCGACCGAGACCAGTTTGCGGATGGCGGTGGACGAGACCACGCCGCTTTCGTCGCCCACGGCTGGCACCACCTCGACGCCGTATCCCAGTTCCCGGCCGATTTCCGTCAAACGCGCGGCGTTGCCTTCGCGTCCGCGGCCGAGGGCGAAGTCGTAGCCGACCAGCAGGTGACGCAGTCCGAGGCGACGCGTCAGCCGCGACATAAAATCGTACGCGGAGACAGTCGAAAGGTCGCGCGTGAAGCGTTCGGTGACGAGGATGTCCACGCCGTGCGCGGCCAGCAGGTCGGCGCGTTCGTCGGGCGTGGTCAGGCACTTGATGTCGTGTCCTCCCAGCACGGCCGCGGGATGGGGATGAAACGTAAGCACAACGGCAGGCACGCCGTTTTCGTGTGCGCCTGCCGTGAGTTGACTCAGGATGGCCTGGTGACCGCGGTGGACACCGTCGAAGATGCCGATGGTCAGCCAGGAGGATTCGAGGGATACGTCGTCGAGGGAACGAAAATGTTGCACGAGTTTATGCTTTGGAGGGGCACAGCGAAACTTCTCATCGCCAGCGCCCATTGCCGCATCGCTGTGCCCCTACTTGTTGGGTTCGCTGGAGAAGAAGACCTTCTTCGGCTGCCATTCCTTCGAGCCGTCTTCGCCGGTGGCAAGCTCCATCAGGGCCACCAGTTCGCCCGCCATGCTCACGCCGCGCACGCGGCCTTCCTTTGCATCGGGCGCGGCCTTGACGCGGTGTCCGTGGCGCACTTCTTCCACTTCGTCGGGGTTGAGTTCGACCGCCGGCCAGTCGCCGAGCGCCTCCGCGGCAGGAATCAGGTACTGATACCAGTTGCCCGCCTGGAAGGCCTCTTGCAGTTTGCGCAGGGGCGTGGCGTCGCGCAGGCTGAAGCGTCCGCTCTTGGTGCGCCGCAGACCGACGAGGTACGCGCCGCATCCGAGGGCATTGCCCACGTCGTTGGCCAGCGAACGGACGTAGGTGCCGCTGGAGCAGTGCACGTCCACGACCACCTCGGGCGGCGCCCATTCGAGCACCTCGAGGTGATAGACGTTGATCTTACGCGGGGTCAGGTCCACGTCCTCGCCCTGACGCGCCATGTCGTAGGCGCGGCGTCCCTGCACTTTCACGGCCGAATACGGCGGAGGCGTCTGTTCGATCTCGCCGATGAACTGCTTGAGCGTCTTCTCGAACTGTTCTTCCGTCACGTTGATTGGGGCGTCCGAGCGTGTAAAGCGCCCGTCGGCGTCGAACGTATCGGTGCTGGAACCGAGGCGGATGATGGCCTGGTAACGCTTATCCGAGGCGGACACGTATTCGCTCAAGCGAACGGCGGGACCGATCAGGATGACCAGCACGCCGGAGGCGCGCGGGTCGAGCGTGCCGGTGTGTCCGGCGCGGCGAATGCCTGTGCCGCGGCGGATGGCTTCGACAACGTCGTGAGAGGTCATGCCAACAGGCTTATCCACAACCAGGACGCCGGAGATGGCATTTTTCACATCTTGACTGTTCACTTGGATTCCTCCTAAAACTCTTTGACGGCATGGCCGTCACCAATTCTACCAATTCTATCCTAATGATGCTCGTTCAAAAGCATCCGATAGGTGGTCTCAAGTACTATCTTCTGCACTTCTTCCAACGCGCCGGGGATGTCGGCCCCGGCTGCGGCCGCGTGACCGCCGCCGTTGAAATGCTTGGCAATGGGTGACACGTCCACGCCGGGCGCGAGCGCGCGCCACGAGATCTTGACGTGATGATCGGCCTGCTCGACGAAGATCATACCCACCTTCGCGTCGTCAATCGAAGAAATGACATTGATGAGGTCGGCGTCGTCGTTACCAGTGTAACCGGATTTGCGTCGGTCGGCTAGAGTAAGCGTGCCCCATACGATTCCATTCTTGCGCTCGAGGCTGGAGAGTCCCGCGCCCCAGTAGCGCGAGGCCTCGAACGAACGGCGGACGAGGGCGCGCGCGTACAGTTCGGGCAGGTCCACGCCGGTCTCCATCAACGCCGCCACAGCGCGCAGGGCCTGGGGGGACGTGTTGGATGTGCGGAAGCCGAGCGTGTCGGTAACGATGCCGGTTACGAGGGCGGCGGCGATCGGTTTGGTGATGACGAAGCCCCACTGCGGCAGATGTTCGGTCAGGATGGCGGCGGTGGCGACCGCCTCGGCCTCGATTAAGTTCAACTTCCCAAACTTCTCGTTCGTAACGTGATGGTCAATGTTGATGTCGGGCTTATCGAACGCCTCGAACACTTTGCCCAGCCGCTTGAAATCGGCGCAGTCCACGGAGATGAACGTATCGAACGCGCCTTCGGGCTTGTTCCTGACCCGGTCACTGCCCTCCAAGTGGCGGAACGAGGCCGGGACCCCGTCCTGCAATATCATTTGGACGGATTTGCCCGCGTCCTGCAAAGCCAGGCCGAGAGCCAGCAGCGATCCAATGGCATCGCCGTCCGGGCGGACGTGCGAAGCGATGACGACGTTTTGCGCCGCCGCGAGGCGGTCATTAATTTTTGCGACGATCCCGCTTTTCATGTCCAAATCTCGATTCTCTATTTCTCGATTTTTTTCTCGCGCAAGCCGGCAAGCACTTTTTCGATATGGTCGGCGTGTTCGGGCGTCGGGTCCCAGTGGAAGCGCAGGCGGGGAAACACGCGCAGGTCGACGCGCCCGGCCAAAGTCCGGCGGATGAACCCGCTGGCGCTTTCGAGTCCTGCGAGCACCTCCGCGCTGCGCGCGCTCCCCTCCACCGCGGAGACATAGATGTCCGCGTAGGCCAGTTCCCTGTCTACTCTTACGTCCGTGACGTAAATCAGTTCCAGGCGCGGGTCGCTGATCTCGCGGATGAGCATTTCCGAGAGTTCCTGGCGGATGCGGTCCGCAATACGCTGAAGACGGATACCAGACGGCATTCTACGTGACGCTCATTTCGAACCGGTGAAAAGATGATGTGTTTTCTGTGTAGTTATTCGGCCTTTTCCAGCACATAGCATTGAAGCATGTCACCTTCCTCGATATCGTGGAAGTTCTTCAATCCCACGCCGCACTCGAAGCCGGCGCGGATTTCGCGCACATCGTCTTTCTCATGTTTGAGCGAGGACATATCACCCTCGAAGACGATGTCCTTGCCGCGCATCAGGCGGACCTTGGCGTTGCGGCGCAATTCGCCTTCCAATACGCGGCACCCCGCGATCTTGCCGACTTTCGAGATCGGGAAGACTTTGAGCACCTGGGCGCGTCCGACGACCTTCTCGGTGAATTCGGGCGCCAGCATGCCTTTGACGGCCTTCTCGATATCTTCGGTGAGGCGATAGATGATGTCGTACAGGCGGATGTCCACGCCCTCCGCTTCTGCAAGTCTTCGCGCCGCCACCTCGGCCTGCACGTTGAAGCCGACGATGATGGCCTTCGACGCAGACGCCAGCAGGACGTCGTTTTCGCCGATGTTGCCGGTTTCGGCGTAAAGCACCTTGATGGCAATCTCGTCCTTGCCCAGTTTGTCCAGTTCGCCGATGATCGGTTCGAGGGAACCCTGCACGTCGGCTTTGAGAACGAGATTGAGTTCTTTGGCCTCGCCCTCCTGGTAAGAGGAGAACAGGTCTTCGAGCGAGACCTTCTTGCGGGCCTGTGCGGCAGATTTGGCCGCCTCGATGCGTTCGGCGACGAGCTCGCGCGCCTCGCGCTCCGATTCAAAGACCTGGAACAGGTCGCCGGCCGCGGGCACTTCCGAGAATCCCATCACGCGGACGGGAGTGGACGGCCCGGCCTTCTGGATCGGCTTGCCGCGAAAATCGGTGATGGCTTTGAGCCGCCCGTAAGTCGCCCCGGCGACGACGATGTCGCTGGCTTTGAGTGTCCCGTTCTGGATGAGCAGCGTGGCGACCACGCCCTTCGATTTATCCAGTTCGGCTTCCACCACCGTTCCGATGACCTTGCCGTTGGGGTTGGCGCGGATGTCGGCGTTATCGGCCACCAGCAGGATGGCCTCCAGCAGGTCGTCAATGCCCTGTTTCTGCCTGGCAGAGACCGGCACGACCAGCGTGGATCCGCCCCAGTCGTCCGGGACGAGCCCCTGTTCGGCCAGCTGCTGTTTGACGCGGTCGGGATTGGCGTTGGCCTTGTCTATTTTGTTGAGCGCCACGACGATGGGCACGCGCGCCGCCTTGGCGTGAGCGATGGCTTCCTTCGTCTGCGGCATGACGCCGTCGTCGGCCGCCACGACCAGGATCACGATGTCCGCGCCCTGCGCGCCGCGCGCCCGCATGGCGGTGAACGCGGCATGACCGGGCGTATCCAGGAACGTGATGATGCGGCCCTTTTGTTCGACCTGGTATGCGCCGATGTGCTGGGTAATGCCGCCCGCCTCGCCCTCCGCCACATTCGCCGAACGGATGGCGTCCAGCAGGCTGGTCTTGCCGTGGTCCACGTGACCGAGAATGGTCACGACCGGCGGGCGGGTGGTGAGCGCGCCCGCGTCCTCGCCGGCAATCATCTGCCGCCAGAGCGGCACCTCACCGACTTCCTTCTCCTCGACGACCGCCACCTGTTCCGGAGCAGCGTCGAATCCGTATTCGGCGACCACGATGGCGGCCGTATCGAAATCCACCGCCTGGTTGATGGATGCCATCACGCCATTGGTCATCAGTTTCTTAATGACGTCAATGGGACTTTGCCCAATCTTTTGCGCCAGGTCGCGCACCACAATGTTAGCGGGCAGTTCGATCCTCTTCCCGTTTTCGCTCATAGGCCACCTCCAGAAAAACACCGGTGCTCTGTGCATCTCGGAATCCACACAGGATTCACAGAGACAGAACATTCCATATCGGCGGAGAACGCCCGTGAGCGAAGGGAGAATCAGCCTTTACATGGGCTAATCACTCACAGCGTCTCCGAAGAGCGAGAGGGCGAAAGCCTCCAGCCGCTCCCGCTCGTCTCGAGTCAACTCAGTTTTCAAGGCGTGCGCCAGTGCGCCTCTCAGGCCGCGCTCCCAGCAGGCACGGTTATCGTGAAGATAGGCTCCCCGCCCGGCCGCTTTGCCGGTCGGATCCACCCGCACGCCTTCCGCAGTACGCACGATGCGGATCAGCGACCGTTTCGCTATCACCGTGCGACAGCCCACGCAGGTCCGCTGGGGAACGTGCTTCACGCGCTGGACAGGTTTCTTGGACACCTTGGCTATCTCCCCTCACCCCTCCCCTCTCCCAACGGGAGAGAGGGCAGAGGGTGAGGGAAACAATTACCTATTCCTCGGCCCACTCGTCGCCGGCGCGCTTATGCTTCTTGCGCCCCACGACCTCGCCGAGTTCCTCGTCGAACGTCAATTCGACAGCCTTTTTCTTCTTCTTTTTACCTTTCTTATCGCTGCCGGCGCGCTCCGCTTCGGGAGCGGACGCCTGGAAGATCTCCGGCTTCAGGGCGAAGATCTCGTCCAAAGACACGCCGTCTTTGGTCGAATCGTCCTCTTCGATTTCCTCGACCTTGACCGGTTTCTTCGCTTCGACCACCGCCGGCTCGACGGCTTCCGCAACCGCCTCAACCGCCGCTTCGGGCGCGACCTCGGGCTGGGCCGCCGCTTCGACAGGCTTCTCCGGCTCGGGGAAGTTCAACGCCGCCAGCGATTCTTCGATGTTCTGCATGGCCTTCGGACCCACACCCGGCAGGCCGAGCACACGGTTCGGGTCCGTCTTGAGCGCCAGCATCAAACTGCCGACCGTCTCGAAACCCGCCTCGACCAGGATGTTGAAGACGTGCTCCTTGATGCCGGCCTGATCCAGCGGCATATCGAAAGCCGCGGCCGGGATCTCGGCGCGCGCCGCGGAGGCCTTTTCCTCCTCCACGCGCGCGGCCTCTTCCTTGATTTGAATGGTGCGGCGTTCGACGCGGTCCACGAACTGGCTCAGTTGCGTGAACTCTTCCGGCGTAACCGGACGGTCCTCTACCTTCTTGGCCAGGATGGCCTCGATGGCAGGAATAGCCTCCACCGTGTTCGGCAGGAGCGCGGCCAGTTCGGCATCCGTCCGTAGTTTCTGCAAGGCGTCGGAAGCGGCTTCCACCAGGCTCTTGATGTCAATGCGCCAGCCGGTCAGTTTGGCAGCCAGGCGGGCGTTCTGCCCGTCGCGGCCGATGGCAAGACTCAGCTGGTCTTCGCTGACCACCACCGTGGCGGTCTTGTGTCCCTCGGCGTTTTCGGAGAGGTACACGCCATTGACGCGCGCCGGGCTGATGGCTTTGGAAATATAAACGACCGGATCGGGATCCCACTGGATGATGTCTATCTTTTCGTCGTGCAATTCCTTGACGATGGCCTGGATGCGCACGCCCTTGATGCCCACGCACGCGCCGACCGCGTCCACGCCGGGCTGGGTGGCCAGCACCGCCACCTTGGCGCGCGCGCCGGGTTCGCGCGCGATGGCGCGGATCTCCACAATGCCGTGATAGATTTCGGGAACTTCGTTCTCGAGTAAACGGCGCAGGAAGTTACGATGGGCGCGCGAGAGAATGATCTGCGGGCCGCGCGAACCGTCCTTCACTTCCAGCACCACCGCGCGCAGACGGTCGTGCACCTTGAAACGCTCGCCGGGGATCTTCTGGTTATTGGGCATGATGCCCTCGGCCTTCATGTCCAGCCCGACCGTGACGCCCTGTACGTTATTGACGGCCTGCACCACTCCGCTGACGATCTCGCCCGTCTGCCGCTGGAAATACTCCATCTGCGCGCTGCGTTCGGCCTCGCGGATTCTCTGCTGGATGACCTGGCGCGCGGTTTGCGCCGCGACCCGCCCAAAGTCACGCGGGGTCGTTTCCACAATGGCCATATCGCCCAACTGCACGTCGGGGTTGACCTTGCGGGCATCCTCCAATGTGACCTCGGTGCGTTCGTCAAGCACATCCTCGACTACTTCCTTTTCGGCGTAGATCGAGACGGTGCCGGTCTCGGGATCAACCCTGGCTTCGATGTGCTGTGCCGTGGACGCGTTGACAGCCCGCCGATAGGCCGAGACCATGGCGGACTCGATCGCTCCGAGAATGATCTCCTTGGAGAGTTGTTTTTCCTCCAGCACTTCGTTGAAGGCCAGTGCGAATTCGTTCTTGGTCGTCATGCGGCTTGCTCCGTTACTCCTATTTACAAGCAGAAAAGTGGGGGTTGCCCACTTCTCGGTGCCGTCCGTATTGCGATGACAAGATTCTAGCACAGGTACAAAAAAGGCGCAAGGAAGTTGTGAAGGTATAATTGCAAGCAAGCAAATAGACAATAGAGCAACTAAGAAAAAGAGCAAATGAGCAAAAGAGCAAGATGTAAAAGAGCAAGATGCAAAAGAACAAGATGCAGAAGAGCAGGCATGCAAAAGGAGGAGACAATGAACACTGACGAATTGGGTTTTCAGGAACGGCAAAAGACGGTTCCTGAAGCGGATTCGCTCGGAAAAATTATGGTCTTTGATCGCTTATCAAAAGGCATTGCATCAGTACGACCTGCTGTGGGACGATACACAAAAATGGCTGGAGGATATTCGCGGACATCCGCTGGCGAAACAAATCGTCGCCAGTTCAGATTCGATCTGCTCGAATATCGAGGAAGGGTTCGGCCGCGGCTATGGAAAACAGATGCTCCAGTTTTACGGTTTCTCACTCGGTTCGGCGCGCGAGACCAAAGGCCGAATCTACCGCGCCCGGGCTTTCTACAAATCTGATCTTCTTCAGGCTCGTCTTGCGCTCGCCAGTGAAGTCGTTGCCCTCATCCTGACAGAAATCAACCGCCAAAAATACCGCTGACCTTACCTCCTTGCTGATTTGCTGATTTGCCCATTCGCTGATTTGCTTATTTGCCCATTTGCTGATTTGATATGACCCAACGCGACCTCGACAAAGCCGCCCTGCGCGGGGAACCCTCTTACGTCTGGCGGGCGGGACAGGAACGCCGACTCGACATGATCCTGCGCGCCGCGGGCGAGCGCATCAAGGGACGCGTGCTGGAGAACGGCTGCGGCGTGGGCATGTATGTGGAAAAACTCGCGGCCTTCGGCGGGAGTGTGATCGGACTGGAATATGACCGCGAGCGCGCCGCCGAGGCGCGGACTCGTTCCGCCCACGTCGTCAACGCTGCAGGTGAGTTTCTCCCATTTCCTACCGCTGCCCTGAGCGGAGTGGAGCGAAGCGGAACGCAGTCGAAGGGTTTCGACCTGATCCTCAGCCATGAAGTGATCGAACACGTGACCGACGACCACGCCGCAGTCCGTGAGATGGTGCGCGTCCTGAAGCCCGGCGGGCGGCTTGCCCTCTTCTGCCCGAACCGCGGCTATCCGTTCGAGACGCACGGCATCTACTGGCGCGGGAAATATTCCTTCGGCAATAAACTTTTTGTGAATTACCTCCCCCGCCGCTGGCGTGACCGTCTCGCCCCGCACGTGCGCGTCTATTCGAGGCGGGATTTAGAAAAACTATTCACTGGATTACCTGTTCGCTTCATTGAGCGCACCGTCATCTTCGGCGCTTACGATAATATCATCGCGCGCTTCGGCCCGGCAGGGAAAGTCTTGCGCACTATCCTGCAATTCCTGGAAAAGACGCCCCTGCGCGGGCTCGGGCTGTCCCATTTTTGGGTGGTGGAGAAGACAGGAGGTTGACGGAGACGCTATGCTTAAGTCGGAAACTTGTGAGGATTTTAATCTTTTACCTGTCCTAATACGAAACGCACCGAACGGAGAACCCTTTTCATGGCGCTGATTATTTTTGATTACGATGGCGTGCTTGCAGACACTCTTGATGATTTACTTCAGTTTGGTCAAGAGGCATGCAACAAATTAGGCGTAAAACATAGAGTGACCAAAGATGACTTAAACAATCTCGAAGTTATGTCTTTTGCATCATACGGACAGGCGTGTGATGTTCCTGAAAATCTTGTGGATGACTTTGTCGAAATCTGCTTAAAACTTTTCGCAGAAAAGAAATCTCCGCCAGCCATTTTCGCAGATTTGAGCCATGTTATCAGACGCCTGTCCGTCCATCACACGCTGGCTATCGTCACGACGAATTCATCGCAAAATGTAAATGCCTTTCTCGTCAAGCACGGCCTGGATAATTTCATCCATGCAATATATGGGGTAGATTCGCCGGGTTCCAAAGCGCAGAAAATATTAATGGCACGGAATCGGCTTTTGGAAAACGGAAGACAAGAATCAGCGTTTATGGTGGGAGACTCCCTAAGCGATGTTCTTGCAGCAAAAGAGGCATCGGTTACCAGCATTGCAGTCACATGGGGACATCAGAGTTTGGAAAATTTGCTACGCGGCGATCCCGATTATGTAGTCAGTTCTCCCCATGATCTGGTTAAGATCATCGAGCAATAAGAGGGAAGAGTTGGGCTATTGTGCCAGGCTTATCTTCGGAAAGAGCAATGGCAATTAGCAGCGATGGAATTTCCGACCACAGGCTTAATCGCTTCAGAAGAAAGCAAACGATTGATCCTGGACATTTTCAGCCGCAGGGCTGAAGTTTCTGTGACGCCAGATAGCGGTGAAACAAGCCAATATGATTCGCATGACACGCACAAGCAATCTGAATTTGCAGCGAGCGCTTCAACAAAATGCCGAGCGCTTACAACCTGAAACGCCTGTCCCCGACTTGGAAACCGAGAGCGACGGATACTTCCAAAATGCGGGGGGCATGTGGACAGGTTTGCGGCATTTCCTCCGACCGTTTGGCGGCGTCAGCAAGCATTCCCCGAGTGGATATGTGGCGATTGGGTCAATCTGAAACGAATCCCTCCCGCGTTCATCTCCAATCCCGTCGCGGTTCACTCTTTTTCAATATGAGCCAAAATCTTCTCTGATGAGTCAAGACAGAAACGATCGTCAACTTACCGCTTTCTTCACGAGGGCGGCAATCCTTGCCTCTTCGGCGGCGGTCAATGCCTTGAGCGAGAAGGCACTCGGCCACATGTTGCCCTCATCGAGATTCGCGTTGTCGTGATTGAAGCCCAACGTCGCGTAACGGGAATTGAACTTTGCCGCGCTCTGGAAGAAGCATACGACCTTGCCGTCGGCATTGGCATACGCGGGCATGCCATACCAGGTTTTCGGCGAGAGGGATGGCGCGTTGGCCTTGACGATCTCATGGATACGCCGGGCCATGGAACGATCCGCTTCCGGCATTTCGGCGATCTTGGCAAGACAATCTTTTTCCATTTCCTCCTTGCTGGCAGCCGCCTTCCTCTCCCGGAGGAGCTCCTTCATCGCCGCGCGTTCCTCAGCGGTAAGTCCCGTGGACTTCTTGCCGCTCGCGGTGGCGCGGGCAGGCTTTGGGGTTTCCTTCCTTGGGCTCATTAGGTATCTCCTTGCGTCTAAAAGAGTTTTACTATATAATAAAGATACTTTATAACAAAGATAATGTCAAGAGTATTACTATGACCAATTCCACAAAGGCAGACTTAAAACAACGAGCTTTGATGGCAGTGAGGGATTATGGCGTTAATTTGACGCAGTTCCGAAATGCCATGAGCGAATGGGCAGGTCTCAACGCAACCGATATGGAATGTCTTAGACTGTTATTCCTCAAAGGTATTGCCACACCCTCTGAGCTTGCCAGGCATACGGGACTCACTTCTGGGGCGACGACCGCCATGCTCTACCGGCTCGAAAAGGCTGGATTAATTGAGCGCCGGCCCAACCCGGATGACCGCCGTGGGGCGCTGATCAATCCTGCAAAATCGGCTTCCGAAAAAATGGCGTCATGGTTTGAGTCAGCAAGAAAGGCACAGGACGAACTGATCTCAAGTTACTCGGAAAGCGAATTGGAAATCATTGCCGATGTCTTTGAAAGGTTTGCAAAACTATGGGACGATGAACGTAGGAAGGTTCAAGAAAATCGGTAGGACGGATCGCCCGCTTCGGCGCGGCAGGGAAAGGATTGCGCGCGGTTTTGCAATTCCTCGAAAAAACACCTCTGCGCGGACTTGGCTTGTCCCATTTTTGGGTGGTGGAGAAGACAGGGACTTGACAGGGGTGATAAAAGCATACAAATCGTCAGCATAAGCATGGAGCGCCTATCAAAAAGGGGCTTGATTAATTGAGCAAAAAGGTGTATCTTTGTTGTAGATACAAACAGGAGATAACCTTATGCTCACAAAAGTTCAAAAATGGGGCAACAGTCTCGCGTTACGAATACCAAAAGCATTTGCTCTCGACGCGCGACTGGAAAACGATTCTTTCGTGGAAATTTCGTTTGTTGACGGCCAAATCATCATCAAGCCAATCCGTACGCCAGACTGGACGCTCGATGGGCTATTGGCAGGGATCAACAAGGGCAACATCCATCACGAAGTCGATACCGGTTCTGCCGTTGGAAACGAAGTCTGGTAAAGGCCATGGCGTATATTCCCAATCGCGGCGACATCGTTTGGATCACCCTCAATCCACAAGCAGGACATGAACAGGCAGGGCGAAGGCCAGCGTTGATCTTATCGCCAGCCGCTTATAACGGGAAGGTCGGGTTGGCGATACTATGCCCTGTCACAAGCCAGGTCAAGGGGTATCCCTTTGAAGTCTTGATCCCTGAAGGTCTAAAGATCAGCGGAGCGATTCTGTCCGACCAGGTAAAAAGCCTTGACTGGAAAGTGAGGCAGGCGAAATTTGTGTGCACGCTCCCTGCTGCCACGCTGAACGAGGTATTGCAGAAGTTAAACGCGCTTTTGGAATAATGCGGCTTCATACCCTCTGCGCGGACTGGGCCTGTCCCATTTTTGGGTGGTGGAGAAGACAGGGATGCTATAATATTCTTGAGCATTAATCTTTTGCCGCCTACATCGTCCCCTTCAGGGGAACGTCCTAATTGGATTAGGCGATTAGATGGAATTGGCCGTCTAAACACTAGAGCCTGTATGCAAAATCTGAAAAGGGGAAAATTGATACAATTGTGATCATGGCAGAAAAGTTGGCAGCTCGTTTTTCATAGCGGGTTGCAATACGGCGAAATTGCTTGAGACAATTGATGAGCCTTTCAACAATATTCCTCTTGCGGTAGTACTGTTTCTCGAATGGACCTCTGCGGCGAGCGATGGTGCAGCGAATATAGTAGCGATGGAGATAGGCCCGCAAGGCAGCGCTGGTATGACCTTTATCCGCCACTCTGCGTTCTGGACGTAAGCGGATCTGTCCCGAACATCTGCGAATAGCGCCACTTTCCATTAGCTGTTCCGCTTGCGCGATGTCACTCTCTTGGCCTGGCGTGAGCAAAAATGTGATCAAGCGGCCTGTACCTTCACACCGAACGTGGATTTTGGTGCTGAAACCACCCCGAGAACGGCCTAATGCTTCTTGTCCGGGAGTGCTTTTTTTGCACCGGCGGCATGTTGATGAGCCTGTACTGTGGTCGAGTCAATGAAATGGATCTCCCAATCCACGTTGCTCTCCACATCCAGGGCTGTTTGTAGTTCCGCAAACATCTTGTCCCAGACACCCGATTTCCGCCAGCGCTGGAACCGACTGTAGATCGTAATCCACTTGCCATAACGTTCCGGCATATCCCGCCAGGGTGCGCGCCTGTTCGCGGCACCCACAAAATGCCGTTCAGAACTGTCCGGTGTTCCTGGCAGGCCGTCCACGTTGTGTCGTTAGTTTCGGGAGCAAGGGTTCGATCCGCTCCCATTGTTCATTGGTTAGGTCGCCTCGGTTTCCCATGCCGACAAGTTTAATCGCTATCCTATATTTTGTATACAGACCCTAGAAATTTGACATAAAATCTTGATGAGCAAGACAGCGCCCAACACAGCGTTAGCCACCATTCTTCATGATAAGCAAGGACCGTATGAAAATATTCAGAAACGGATTAGCAACAGGGTTGTTGCTGCAACTCGCAATTGGTCCAGTATTTTTCTTTATCGTAAACCTCACCATACAAAGAACAATTCTAGATGGCCTGGTTGCCGTTTTTGCCGTAACAATAGTTGACTATCTTTACATAACGCTTGCAATATTAGGCGTTGGCAAATTGCTGGAGAGAAAGAAGGTTAAGAAGGTCTTTGGTATCATTAGTTCGGCTGTGCTTGTCATATTCGGATGGATCATTATCAAAGATGTAATTGGCAGTGATTTTTCCACAGATGCCAATACAACCTCTTCGAACCTTCTCACAAGCTTCACAGCCGTCTTTTTTCTCACGATTTCCAGTCCCATGACCATCGTTTTCTTCACGAGCTTGTTTGCAACAAAGGCTGTTGAACTCGATTACACAAAACGAGAATTATTGATCTTTGGACTATCAACGGGTTCGGCGACACTCATATTTTTGGGAGCATCGGTAATCCTGTTTTCGTTGATTGGAGGGGCGATCCCTATAAGGCTCATTAGATTATTGAATATTTTGGTGGGAATTCTGCTCATTGGCTATGGAGCAGTGCGTTTGGTAAAGGGTATGCAAAACAACGAACATCACGAAGTTAGGGCGGCTAACAATGCGTGCAGCTGACGGTGGGTACGCGGCGCGTTAATTGGGCATTTCTCTGGCTTTTTGTTTTTTCCCGTTTCGCTGGCGACTCCACCCTCCCACCCCAAGCGCCTAACGCTCGCCGTTCAGCGTTTCTCTAATCACAATTCGGGACACCCAGAAAACAGGGCATTTGGTCAATCAGAATGCCCATCCACATCCGCGCGATGAAAGCCAGAAAAACGACCCTGAGTAAAAAGGAAACGGGATTCGCCATGATACTGTTTCCCGCGCACACATTTCGCAGAATGGGCATCAGGACGAGGACGAACACCGCGGCCGAGAGCCACATCATGCCAAATAAATTGACGGGGAATCCTTCATGGTATTTCCATCTGTTTACCAATTCCATCACCATGAACGGAAGCACGAGCAAAAGACCGATGAACGCCGATGATCCGATATTTGTGAGGGTAGTCCTCATGGCATCTCCTTGTCGTGAAAACATCGTCTGCTAATCCTCCCCCTCCTCCGCCAGAATCTCCCCCGCCAGCTTCTGCAAGGACTCGATATCCGCCTCCTCGGTGTGCACCGCGCGCCAGTATTGATCCAGCAAATCCAGCGGGCTGAGACTGCTCACCGTCTGGTCCGCGGCGAGGCGGATGCGCGCCTCGATGCGCGGCCGCTTCACAAGATGGAATTCAAATGCCTTCTCGGCATGTTTTCGTAAGGCAGGCTCATCAATCAACGCGTCCCACTCGCGCGGATAATCCACGGTCAGGCGCAGGATCGCGCCGTCCATGTCTTTCGGCTTGGGCAGCGCGGACTTGAGCGCCTCGGTCACGTTTTGATCCGATTCAAGTACCACGCGCCGGTCAATAAACGGACGCGCGCCGCTCAGTTTACGCCAGTCCACTTTCGTCTTTCCCTTTTTCACGTCGGCAACCACAAAATATTTATTGTCGCCCGCCTCGCCGAAGTCCACGCGCTCGATGGAGCCGGGATAAATGACGGGCGGATGTGCGCCCTCGTTCAAGTCCTGCGGCTTGTGGATGTGACCGAGCGCCACGTAATCCAGCCGCGGATTCTTGACCATCGAGGGACTTAGCACCAAATCGGCGCCCAGCATCACGGTCCGTTCGGAGCCGTACACCGCCCCCTGCACCGACGCGTGCGCGGTCAGCACCAGCGGCAGGGACTCGTCCGCTTCCGTGATCCAGCCTTCCACCAAATCGTTGAGCCGCTTCTCCACTTCGGCATAGACCTCCGAGGGCAGCATGCCTTCCGTGTCAATGGCGGCCATCAGCCCGGAGCGCGAGACCCACGGCAACGCGATGACTTGCAACGGCAAATCCCACAGATCACTCGGACGAAGAAATTCGGGCCTGTCGAGCACGCGCACGAACGGGACCTGAAGTGTATCGAACTCCTGGACCGCGTGAGCGCGTCCCGCCGCGGGCGAGAGGTCGTGGTTGCCCACCAAAAGCAAAGTGGGGATTTTCGCCTGCGACAGGCGCATAATGCGTTTGCCCCACTCGCGCTGGAAGGTCGGCGCGGGCGCGCGGTCTTTGTAGGCATCGCCCGCGAAGATGACCAGGTCCACTTTCTCGTCAATCGCCGCGTCTACTATCGTGTCGAGGGATTTCAGAAAGTCGAGCACGCGCAGGGGCAATCCCGTCGCGGGATCGTGGCGGCCATAGTTGGCCATGTCAATGTGAGCGTCGGCAAAATGGAGTAGTTTCATTCTTCAATAATACTCGGTGGTTGAGTAGCGCCGAAGGCGCGTATCGAAACCACCACTAACCTGCAATAAAGTATTTTCAAATGGTATGGTGGTTTTGTCAGGGTTCGACACCCAAATCCTCCAACGCTTGCAACGCCGGCAGCCATTTGGGATGCACCTTCAACGCGGCGCGGTAATCGGCAATCGCCGCGCCGGTCTGCCCGGCCATGTACTCGGCCTGTCCGCGCCAGTACAGGCTCTCCTCCAGCACCGGCTCGCTGATCGTATCATAGAGCGTCGTATTCGCCAGGCTGATCACGTCCGCGTAACGCCCGCTGTAAAAATATGCCTTATACGGCCCGGTCTGATACCACATCATGCGATACGGGCGGATGCTGTTATCCACGTCCAGCGCGGCGTAAAGTTGGAAGGCGTAATCGTAAGCGACGGCCGCATCCGCGTATTGGAGCAGACCCACGTGACTGGTGCCCGCGTTGAACCAGGCGAAGAACTGGTCAATCCCGGTCAGGCTTTGACCCTCGGCCTGGGCGCGTTCGAGCGCGTGACGCGTGGCCCAAGCCTCGTCCGCCCAACTCCCCAGCGCGGACAGCACCTCCGCCTCGCGCTCGACAGGATAGACGACCACGAAGACGAAATTGAACGAACGCCAGCCCTCGTTGAAATCATCGTAACTGATTCGGCGATTCGGTCCCGGCGGCGCGCCTTCGGGCTGATACGTGTCCTGATAAATCAACTCCTGCTTCGTTTCGTCGTAGCCGGTGACGAAAGCATAGTGTCCCATCCAGCCAAACTTGCCGTTCAGGTCCAACTCATAGATGCCCTTCTCCACCACGACCGGAAACCCCGCCGCGACCAGTCGTTTGATCATTTCGATCTCGCCGCCGTAACGCAGGACCGAGGTCATGCCGGGCACGTTGTCCGTGATGTAATCCTGCAACTCGTAGGGCATCACGTTCTTGTCCTTGTCGCTTGGCTTGACGGCCCTGCCAATCACATCGCGGTCGCCGTCCCAGCCCCAGAAGGTCAACGACATGGAGAAGTTGGCCGGGCCGCAGTAGTTCAACCGTCCGTGCTGGTGCTCGTATTTGACGCCCTCCAGCATGACAACCGTCGGTAATGGGGTCGTTGTAACGGTTGGGGTGAGGCTCGGCCCGGGACGCGGCGTCGCGGTCCGCGTGGGCGTGGCGAGGAAGGCCCGCATCGTCGCCGAGACGATGGCCTCCACCTGCTGCTGCTCCGAGGGTTGAAAGACCGCCTCGTCCGGCGGATTGAAGAAATACTTGATCTGCGTGCGCAGTCCTTCCACGCGCCAGGCCAGCCTCTCATGGACAGGCGGGATGTAGTAAACGCCAATTGCCAAGAGGAATGCAGCGATGACGGCAAGAAGGATGCGAATCCGCGGGCTGCGCATGCGAGGGATTATAAAACAAAAAGAGAGACGGCCCTGCAGACCGTCTCTACACTCATCTACTCTTTAACTTCGCCGTCAATCACGTCGCCTTCGCTTGGCGGCGGAGCCGACGGGCCGCCCGGCGCCTCGGGCTGGGGCTGCTGTCCCTGCGCGTACAACTGCTGGCTCAGGGCGTGGAAGGCCTGCTGGACCTCCTCGGTTGCTTTACGGATGCGGTTCAAGTCCTCGCCCTGCGCGGCAGACTTCAAATCATTGATCTTGGCTTCGATGTTGCCGCGTTCGTTGGCAGGCACCTTGCTGCCTAGGTCGCGCAGCGCCTTCTCGGTCTGATAGACCAGGCTGTCGGCCATATTGCGGGCTTCGATGAGTTCGCGGCGTTTCTTATCCTCTGCCTCGTGAGAACGCGCCTCCTGTACCATGCGCTCGATATCCTGCTTGCTCAGGTTGGTCGAGGCAGTCACAGTGACCTTCTGCTCTTTGCCTGTGGCCTTGTCGCGCGCCGTAACGTGCAAAATGCCGTTGGCGTCAATGTCGAAGGTCACTTCGATCTGCGGGATGCCGCGCGGCGCAGGCGGGATACCGTCGAGGCGGAAACGCCCGAGCGACATGTTATCCGTGGCCAGCGGGCGTTCGCCCTGCAGGATGTGGATATCCACCGCGGTCTGGTTGTCGGCCGCGGTCGAATAGGTTTCGGTCTTCTTGACCGGGATGGTCGTGTTGCGTTCGATCATCACAGTCATGACACCGCCGAGGGTCTCGACGCCCAGCGAGAGCGGGGTGACGTCGAGCAGGAGAATATCCTTGACCTCGCCGCCCAGCACGCCGCCCTGGATGGCTGCGCCGACCGCGACCACCTCATCCGGGTTGACGCCCTTGTTCGGCTCTTTCCCGGTCAGACTGCGCACCAGTTCCTGGACCATCGGCATACGCGTCGCGCCGCCGACCAGGACGACTTCATCGAGATCGCTTGCAGACATGCCCGCGTCTTTGAGTGCGTTCTCAAACGGCTTGCGGCAGCGTGCCAGCAGGTCTTCGGTCATCTGCTCGAATTTGGCACGCGAGAGTTTCAGTTGTAAATGCTTTGGACCGTTTGCGTCGGCAGTGATATACGGCAGGTTGATCTCGGTCTCCATCACAGACGACAACTCGATCTTTGCTTTCTCCGCCGCCTCGCGCAGACGCTGGAGCGCCTGGCGGTCCTGGCGCAGATCAATGCCCTGATCCTTTTTGAACACGTCCGCGGCCCAGTTGACGATGCGCTGGTCCCAGTCGTCACCGCCGAGATGCGTGTCGCCGTTGGTGGCCTTTACTTCGATCACACCCTCGCCCACTTCCAGCACCGACACGTCGAATGTGCCGCCGCCCAGGTCGAAGACGAGAATCGTTTCATCTTTCTTTTTATCGAGACCATACGCCAGCGCGGACGCCGTCGGCTCGTTGATGATACGCATCACTTCCAGACCCGCAATGCGGCCCGCGTCTTTCGTGGCCTGACGCTGACTGTCGTTGAAATACGCGGGGACGGTGATGACCGCCTGCGTGACAGGCTGTCCCAGATACGCTTCGGCGTCGGCCTTCAATTTTGCCAGCACCATGGCGGAAATTTCCTGCGGGCTGTATTCGCGGTTGGTGACAGGGATCTTCACGCGCACATCATCGCTCGGCCCGCGCACAACTTCAAACGGGACCATGCCGCGCTCCACGCTGGTCTCGTCGTAGTGACGTCCGATGAAACGTTTGATGGAATAGACAGTATTCTCCGAGTTGATCACAGCCTGCCGCTTCGCGGTCTGACCAACGAGCCGCTCGCCGTTTTTATTGAATGCCACCACCGACGGGCAGAGACGTCCACCCTCCGCGGTGGAGATGACGGTCGGCTGTCCGCCTTCCATGACGGAAACGACGCTGTTGGTCGTGCCCAGGTCAATGCCGATGATTTTTCCCATAGCGTTGCTCCTTAGCTTGATGAATTCAACGGCTACAGAATACTCGAATGATGCAAGAATCACGTTAACGATGCGTAGATATTTAATAGAAGCCATCTCAAAAATAAGCGATTGTCATTGCGAGGAGGGCATAGCCCGACGAAGCAATCCCCAATTCTACGAGGTCACCTCGTTTTCAAGGAGATTGCTTCCCTTCGACAGGCTCAGGGCAAGCGCTTCGCTCGCAATGACGGGGCCGGTCAGTATTTTTGAGACAAGTTCTAGTAATGAAAAGAGGCGGCCTCTTCAGGCCGCCTCCGATTGCGCAAGTGGAAACCTATGGCTGGCTGATCTTGATCCAGTCTACATCCACTTTGACAGGCAGGTCGTCGAAGGACGAGACCGAAATACCCACCTTCCCGCTGCGCAGGACGAAGTTGTTATCGTCGAGCACACGCGTCTCGAAACCGTTGATGTAGAGCGTCAGGGTGCGGTCCTTGCAGATGATGGCATACTCGTTCACTTCCTTGCCCTGCTTGATCCTGTTCGAACCGCCGTCGGCCAGGAAGTTGTACACCACATCACCACTTGCATTGTAAGTCGCGGCGAAGATATTGTAGAGACCGTTGTTGGCAACGTTGAATTCGTACCAGCCCTCACTGCTGTAGCGGCAGATCAGGCTGATATTATTGTTGTTCGTGCCGCGATTCTCCACGCGTGCATCTACGCGGACATCGTCATACTCGAAAGCATCGTAGGTAACGTAGGTATAGAGATATTTCGAGTTGACGTCGAAGGCGAGGTAGCCGCCTTCGGTCGTGAGGGACAATCCAGACTCGTTTGTGGAGTCGTCCCCTTTGACGGTGAAGTAGGTCCAGTTGTCGTTGGGGGCATCGAACTCTTCGGTATAAAACTGCTGGCCCGAAGTCTGAACCGGCGGTTCGGTAGGCTGAGGCTGCGAGGGTTGCTGGGGCTGGGGTTGCTGGGGCTGCTGGGGCTGCTGAACCGGCGGCTCGGATGTGCTCGTTCCCCAATCAATTCCACAAGCCAGGCTGACTAACGCAACGATCACGAAAAGAAAAACAAACGGGCGAAACGATTTTTTAAACATGTGTCCTCCAAAACACAATGGGGTGGTCAGCGGAAGTATAGCATAGGGTCGCCCTACAATACAGGTTATTATCATGACTCGATTGTCCCAATCGGCCTTCCTGAGGACAAAAAGCCGCCGCAGCGCGCAGCCCGCTTTTGGACCTGCCCGGAGGAAGCGATGGCGGAAATCGAATAGCATCCCCTTTGGGGACCCGCGTCCGAGATAA
>JBBIKC010000003.1:0-53591 GCA_037445635.1 Chloroflexota bacterium | reverse complement strand
ACCAACACCGCCTCCCAATGTGGAAGGCGGTGAAGTGGAGATGGCGGGAATCGAATAGCATCCCCTTTGGGGACTCGCGCCCGAGATAAACCAACACCGCCTCCCAATGTGGAAGGCGGTGAAGTGGAGATGGCGGGAATCGAACCCGCGTCCGAAAGAATCGACCCTCGGAACTCTACGAGCGTAGCCGGTCGAGGTGGGTCACTGCAGGCATCTCGTCCGGCGGGAACCGCCTGCAGCCAGCCGTTGGGTCTTTCACACGGTTAACGGCGTCGCGTGCGGCACTCCGCGTTTGTCTCGCCCGGGCCGGTCCCTGGCGGAGCTCGGGGCCGGTGGACGCGGTCTTACATTGAAGACCGTACTGTTACGCTCTCGCCTTAGGCGGCGAGGGGCATAGCAGCATAGGAAGTGCGGTTGGCACTTATTGGGTTGCGCTGAGTTTACGAGTTCGGCGCCTCTCGGCTCGCATTCCGGGACCAGCCTCCTCCGTCGAAGCCTGTCATCCCCGGGCGGCCTTATTATATCACTCCCGTATTAAAACTAATGGAATCTTGCCCGATAGCCGTCTTTATGCTAGACTTTGTTCGACAGTCGCGAGGGACGCGCTTATGCCTGAAAAAATCCTGATCGTGGACGACGACGTTGATACCCTGCGCCTGGTTGGACTCATGCTCCAGCGCCAGGGCTATCAGATCAGCGCGGCCGCCAACGGTCAACAGGGTCTGCAGAAAGCCATTGACGAAAAGCCAGACCTGATCCTGCTGGATATCATGATGCCGGACATGGACGGCTTCGAGGTCACGCGCCGCCTGCGGGGCAACGAGTCCACCGCGGGTATCCCGATCCTGATGTTTACCGCCAAGACCCAGCTGGACGACAAGGTAACAGGCTTCGAGGTGGGCGCGGACGATTACCTGACCAAACCCACGCATCCCTCCGAACTCCAGGCGCACGTAAAAGCCCTGCTGGCACGGGCAGGCCAACGTACAACAGAGGAACACGCCGCGGCGGCCCCGCAGGAGACTCACGGCCACGTCATCGGCGTGCTGGCGGCGCGCGGCGGACTGGGCGTTTCCACCATCGCGGTCAATGTGGCGGCGGGATTGTTCACGCGCACGAAGGCCGAAGTCATCCTGGCCGAGATGGTGCCCGGTAAAGGCACGCTCGGAATGGACCTGGGAGTCGCCAACCAGAAAGCACTGGTGAAATTCCTGGACGGCGCCCCCAAAGACATCACCCGCGAGCGCGTAAGCGGCGCCCTGATGCCTCACATCTCCGGGACGAAACTCCTGCTGGCCTCCGACCACCCCAGCGACATGCACCTCATCAGCCAGGTCAGCCAATATGAAGCGCTGGTCGGGCGGCTGGCCTCGCTGGCGCGCTTCATCGTCCTCGATCTGGGAAGCGGCCTCCCGCCCTTCGTCCAGAAACTCGCGCCGCTCTGCCAGAATGTGGTCGTGGTGCTGGAGGGGGTTCCGAACACGATCCTGCATACCAAGGCCCTGATCGGGGAAATCACCGGCCTGGGACTCAAAAGCCAGCAAATCCTGCCGGTGCTCAACAACCGCATCCGCTCGGATACGCAACTGCCATGGACGGTCGTGCAGGACAAACTCGGGCATCCGCTGAGCGTCACGCTTACCCCCGCGCCCGAACTGCTCATGCAGGCCACGCGCATGCAGACGGCGGCCATCCTGTGCCAGCCGGACGGAATCACCGCCCAGCAGATTCTGAAACTGGTGGACCAGATCATCAAGCAGGAGTCCGGCGGCTGATGTCCTCCGTTCCCAGTCAAACACAGACGGCCATCGAGTTCGCGGCGGACTTGTTCCGCCAGGCGGAACGGGCCGTTGTGCTGACTGGCGCGGGGTTCTCCACCCCCTCGGGAATCCCCGATTTCCGTTCCGAGGGTACCGGCCTGTGGTCCCGCGATGAACCGATGGAAGTCGCTTCGCTCAGTACATTTCGCACCCATCCCGAAAAGTTCTTTGCCTGGTTCCGCCCCCTTGTCGGACAGATCTTCAGCGCCAAGCCCAACGCGGCGCACCTGGCGCTGGCCGCGCTGGAACACGCCGGGCGGGTGAAGACCGTCATCACCCAGAATATAGACCGTCTGCACCAGAAGGCCGGATCGCGGCACGTGGTGGAGATGCACGGTACGCTGGGAACTCTCTCCTGCACACGGTGTTATACGCAGGTGGATTCGCAGGATTACCTTACCCCATTCATCGATTCAGGCGAAATCCCGCATTGCCCGAAATGCGGAAGCACCTTGAAGCCCGACGTGATTCTGTTCGGCGAACAACTGCCGCAGAAAGCCTGGCTCGAAGCCCAGCGCGAAGCGCGTCAGTGCGACCTGATGCTGGTGGCCGGGTCCTCGCTCGAGGTCCTGCCCGTGGCGGGCCTGCCGATGCAGGCGCTCGACCGCGGCGCGCACCTCGTCATCATCAACAACACGCCCACCTATCTGAACGTCCGCGCCGACATCGCGATTCTGGGCGATGTGGCCGACGCCCTGCCTGCCATTGCGGAGCAAGTCATTCATGGCTGAAATCAACACCCAAAGACTGGACGGTTATAAACGCCTGATCGAGATCGCGCGCGACCTCGCCTCTACCCTCGACCTGGACGTGCTCCTGGCCCGAATCGTGGAAGCGGCCGCCGAGATCACCAGCGCGCACGCAGGTTCGATCCTGCTCTACGACGGCGCGGCGCGGCGGCTGTACTTTCAGGCGGCCACCAACATTGACCGCCCCACCATGCGCGGACTGGTCGTCCCGCTGGAGGGCAGTATTGCAGGATGGATCGTAGCCAACCGCAAGCCCGTGCGCACCGAGAACGTCCACGAGGACCCGCGCTTCTTCAGCGACATCGAAGAGTCGACCGGCTATTCGACCAAGTCCCTGCTGGGCGTGCCGCTGATCACCAAACAGAAGGTGGTTGGCGTGCTGGAAGTGCTCAACAAGAAACGCGGCAAATTCACCGACGCCGACGAGAGTCTGCTGCTGGTGCTGGGCGCACAGGCCGCCGTAGCCATCGAGAACGCGCGGCTCTTCCAGCAGTCGGACCTGATCTCGGAATTCGTCCACGAATTGCGCACGCCGCTGGCCTCGCTCAGCACGGCCACCTACCTGCTCCTGCGCCCGGAGATTTCACAGGAACAGCGCGAGCAGATCATCGGCAACATCCACAACGAGACCCTGCGTCTGAATTCGCTGGCCTCCTCGTTCCTCGACCTGGCCCGCCTCGAATCGGGGCGCGTGCATTTCCGCAAGACGAAGTTCAGCCTGGCCGACCTGCTCTACGAATGCAAGGACATCATGCAGTCCAAGGCCGACGAGGAAAAGATTCAGGTGCGCGTGGAAGCGGGCGAGGAACTGCCCCTGCTGGAGGCCGACCGAGACAAGGTCAAGCAGGTTCTTCTCAACCTGTTGAGCAACGCCATTAAATACAATCGCTCGAACGGTTCGGTCATCATCCGCGCCGAGGCCGGCGAGACCGAGATGTGTATCACGGTGCAGGATACGGGCATGGGCATCCCGGAGGACGCACTGCCGCATCTCTTCGAGAAGTTCTACCGCGTGCGCGAACACGAACACCGCGCCAGCGGCACCGGGCTGGGACTCTCCATCTGCAAACAGATCGTGCAGGGACACGGCGGCTCCATCGAAGCCAAGAGCAAGGTCGGCGTCGGCACGGTATTTACAATGCGGCTTCCGCGCACATCGAAGACCGTACCGCGGCAGGAGACTGCGGAATAGAATAAAAAAACCTGCTCCGCGGAGCAGGTTTTTTACCTAGCGGGGACCTCGGCGTCCAAATTGACGTTCCAGCATATCCACAGACAAATGAATCATCGTCGGCCGGCCATGCGGGCAGGTGCGCGGCGATTCGCAGGATTCGAGATCGTTGAGCAGGGCGCGCTGTTCGTCGGGTGAAAGAGTCTGCCCCGCTTTGACCGCGAGCCGTTTACACACGCGGCCAGCGAGTTTTGCCTCGATCTCGTTCTGGAGCGGCGACTCGTCCTCCTCGAAATCTTCCACCAACGCCCGCAGCGCGGACGCGGGATCCGCGCCAGCAAAGAGCGCGGGGATGGCGCGCACCTGGAACGAGTTACTCCCGAATTCTTCCACGTCGAAGCCAAAATGCTGGAGGATGGGCAATTGGGTAATTAGCAATTGGACGGATTGGGGAGGGAGTTGCACCACAACAGGGGAAAGCAATGCTTGTGATGGAATCATCTTCTGGTTGTGTTGTGCCATCAGCTTCTCGAACAACACCCGTTCATGCGCGGCGTGCTGGTCTATCAAATACAAACCGTCGGGTCCCTCGGCGACGAGATAGGTCTGTCCGATCTGGCCGATGAGTCTCAAGAGTGGAAGGTTGAACGTTGAAGGTTGAACGTTGACTGATTCAGTTGGAGTTTCTGCGGCAGGTTTCGAACTTTCAACGTTCAACGCCTGACGCTCAACTTCACTTGCCATCGTCCAATCCAACCCCACCTGTTTCGATTCAACGGGACGCGCCGCCCCTCCCCACAACGTCGGCGCGACGGACGGCACAGGCGCGTAGGCCAGCAATGCGCGGCGGGTTGCGCGCTGGACGAAACCAAACACGCGGTCCTGATTCTTGAAGCGCACCTCGGCCTTGGCGGGATGCACGTTCACATCCACATCTTCGGGTTTGATCTCCAAAAACAGCGCGGCCATCGGATAGCGCCCCACCATCAGCAAGGTATGATAGGCTTGGATGAGCGCGGTGGTCAACGGCGTATCGGAAATCCAGCGGCCGTTGACGAAGAAGGTGATCTCGCGGCGGTTGGAGCGCGTCAAGGCGGTGGGGCTGATGAAGCCCGTGAGCGTCAAGCCCTCTTCCTCGGCGGCGACTTCCAGCATTTGCTTTGCGACCTCGACGCCATAGAGCGCGGCCAGGATGGCACGGCGGTCGCCGTCGCCGCTGGTTTGCAATGTGATGGAAGCATCTTCGGTCAATTTGAAGCGCACGCCGGGATAAGCCAGCGCGTAACGCGTCAGCAGGCCGTCAATGGCGCGGCGTTCGGTCGCATCGGTTTTCAGGAATTTCAAACGGGCGGGGACGTTGTAGAACAAATCCTCCACGCGCACCAACGTCCCCACCGGCGCGCCGACTTGTTCCAGTTTGCCGTTGATTCCGCCCTCCACACGCAGACGCGCGCCCGAGACCGCATCCGCCACGCGCGAGGTGATCGTCAGCCGCGAGACGGAGCCAATCGAGGCCAGCGCCTCGCCGCGGAACCCAAGCGTGGAGATGGAAAAAAGCTCCTCGGCGCGGAACAGCTTCGAGGTCGCGTGACGCGAGACGGCCAGTTCCAGTTCGGACGCGGGAATCCCCATCCCATCGTCCGCCACCTCGATGAGTCTGCGTCCCGCTTCCGCAACGGCCACGGTCACCGCGCGCGCCGAAGCGTCCAGCGAATTTTCGACAAGTTCCTTCACGACGGACGCGGGGCGTTCGATCACTTCGCCTGCCGCAATCTGCGAGGCGACTTCAGGTGTGAGCAGGCGGATGGACATGGCTCGATTATAATCGCCCCGTGACCATCACCACGATTTTCTTCGACCTCGACGACACGCTCTATCCCGCCTCGACGGGTTTGTGGCTTGCGATCAAGGAACGCATGAACCGTTACATGCGCGAGCGCATGGGCATTGCCCCCGACGATGTGCCGCGCCTGCGCGAAAAATATTTCCGCGAATACGGCACCACCCTGCGCGGCCTGCAAGCGAATCACGAGATAGACGTGGAGGACTTCCTCGCCTTCGTGCACGACCTGCCCCTGCGCGAGTACCTGACCCCCGACCCGATCCAGCGCTCGGTCATCGCATCGCTTCGAACCCGCAAGTTGATCTTCACCAACGCCGACGCCGCCCACGCCCGACGCGTCCTCGCCGCGCTCGAATTGGACGATCTCTTCGACGCCATCGTGGACGTGAACGCGGTCGCGCCGTATTGCAAGCCGATGCCTGAATCCTTTCGGATCGCGCTGGAGACGGCGGGCGAGACCGACCCATCGCGCTGCGCCATGATAGACGACCTGCCCCACACGGCACGCGCCGCGCGGGACTTCGGCCTGTTCGCCATTCTATTCGGCCATGACTCCTCTCCGGACGCCGACGCGGCGTTCAGCGACTGGCGCGGCCTGCCCGCCCTGTTGAACGGGAGCAAATCATGAACGAAGGGAATGTGATCCTGGTCGTGCTGATCGTCATTGGCATCATCGTCCTCGCCAACGGATTGATGTTTCTGGCGGCGCGGGCGTGGGTACGCGGCGGCAAAACCACGCGCAGTCTTTTCGACAGCGCGCGGGAGACGTTCAGCCGCCCTTTCCAACAGGAAGATAAGTCCCTGGAGGAATTGCGGTCGCAGGTCGAAAAACTGCAGGACGCGGAGAAGGATAAACGAAAAATCGGCGGTGAGTGACCGCCGATTTTGTTCATGGTCATTGGCCGCGCAGTTCTTCCAGCCGCCGCGCCAGTTCCGCCTGCATCTCGGCGTAGGCGCTTTTCCCTGCCAGGTTATTCAACTCATAGGGGTCGTTCTGCAAGTCGTACAACTCGCACTCGCCGGTGACATACTCGACGTACTTCCATTCCATGGTACGGACGGCGGAAAATTCGGGGATGATCGCGCCCACACCCTCCTCCGTTGGCCAGTGTTCGATCAGCAGTGCATCCCGCCAGTCAACCGATCCGTTTTCCAGCAAAGGCACGAGGCTGGTCCCGTTGATGCTGTCGGGGACCCTCGCATTAGCCAGGTCGGCAAAAGTCGGCGCGAGGTCAATGTTGGCGACGAGGTGCATGTCGGTGCGCGCAGGGTACAGCCCCGGCGCGTAGACGATGAAGGGCACGTGCGCGCACTCGTCGTAGGGACAGTTCTTCGTCACGCCGAAGCGATGCTCGCCCATGGTCATGCCATTGTCGGAGAGGTAGACGATTATCGTGTTTTGGTCCAAGCCTGTTTGTTCGAGGGCGCGTAAAATGGACGCCACGCCATCGTCCACGGAAAGCAGCGAGCGCAGGATCTGCACATTGGCAATTCTCAGTTCGTCTTCGGTGAGAGGATAAAGTTCTGAAAGGTATTCGGGTTTGTCGCTGATGTCCCTCTCGTTCACGCTGGGCGGCTGGTGCGGTTCCCAGGCCCAGTTCGAATTGCCGCGAAAAGTGTCCTTGTGACGCGGCGCGGAAATGTAGGGCGAGTGCGGATTGTAATATCCGACGAAGAGGAAGAACGGTTCGTCCCGCGCCGCGTGGATGAAGTCCACGGCTTTGACCGTCACCACGTCCGCGCCGAAGTTGGCCTTCGACTTGGGATATTCCACTTCCTGTCCGTTTTCGGAGAGCGTGAAATCCCAGTAATACTGAAATCCCGATTTGCCGAGGAATGCGCCCCACTCATCCCAGCCCGGCGGGACTTTGCCGTACGGCTCCAGAAGTTCATAATCGTTCAGGTATTTTCCGAAATAGGCCGTGCGATAGCCCGCCTCCTGCAACCAGACCGCGACAGTGGACACGTCGTCGAATTTGGGAGCGCCGCCCATCGGGTAACGGTTGGTATAGACCTTGTGGTTATGCACATACTGACCGGTCAAAATGCTGGCGCGGCTGGGACAGCACAGGGGCGTGGTCACGAATCCGTTTTCGAAAACCACGCCTCCGGCCATCAACACATCCGTGACGGTGGGCATGTAGTCAATGGTGTAATACGGCTGGTCGTCGGTGAGAATGAAGATGATATTCGGACGCGAATCGGCCAACCGTTCCACAGAGGCATCCATCTCGTCCTGTGCGTCGTAAATCGCCGGCGCGTATCCCTCGGGCGGGGAAAAATCGAAATGCCCCGGTCGCTGCATCGGCGCGGGGGTGCACGCGACGCTCACCGCCAGCAGGGCCGCCAGAACAACGACAAATTTTCTCATGCGCTTTGGATGCTCCCCACCAGTCCCAGGTCGGGCGCGATGCGCCGCATGGCCATGATGACGTTGCCGACATGCTCCCACTGGTCAATGCCAAAATCGGCTGTGGCCGCTTCGATGTTGGCGCGCTCCGCGCCCGCGGCAAAGGCCTTGTCCTTCCACTTCTTCTTCACGGAACTGACCTCGAGATCGTACAGCGAGCGCGACGGACGCACCAGCGCCACCGCCGTGACAAAGCCCGTGATCTCGTCGCAGGCGTAGAGCGCCTTGCGGCGGAGCGTATCGCGCGGCACCCCGGTATGGTCCGCGTGGCTGAGGATGTCCTGGATCAGCTCCTCGGGCACGCCGCGTTCGCGCAGAATCGGCGCCCCTGCCTGCGGATGTTCTTCCAATGTCGGGTGAATCTCCCAATCGAAATCATGGATGATGCCCAGCAGGCCCCACGTCTCCGGGTCCTCGCCGAACTTCTCGGCATAAAACCTCATGCAGGCTTCGACCGCCAGCATGTGCCTGACGAGATTTTCGTTTTTTACAAATTCACGCACAAGGGCAATGGCTTCGTCGCGGGTCATATCTTCTCCTCGTGAGACAAATTGGAAATTTGATCTACTTTTCGGCAAAGATCGGTTCGGGCTTGCCCATGATGGCCGCGGGCTTGCCGCGGGATACATCCACGAACGCGCCGAAAGTGGCGAACAATTCACGGGCCTGCCAGTAGGCGCGCGAGAGTTTGCGGTAATAGTAATTGTTCGCCTCGACACCCACCGACGGGAGTCCCAGCGCGTTACAGGTGAACAGGGCGCGCGGCAGGTGGAATCCCTGCGTGACGAGGATGGCGCGCTCCACGCCGAAGATGGCTTTGGCGCGGTAGCAGGTATCGTAGGTGCGGCGGCCGGCGTAATCGAGGACAATCGCCTCGTCCGGGACCCCGAGGCTGAGCGCGTACTGACGCATGGCCTCCGGCTCGTTGTAGTCGAGCGTGGAATTGTCGCCGCTCATCAGCAGTTTTTCGACCTTGCCGGCGAAGTATAACTGTGCGGCGGTCATCACGCGGTCGCGCAGGATGGCGGTGGGCGTGCCGTCGTAGCGCAGGCCCGCGCCAAAGACGATGACCACGCGTTCGGCAGGGACGGTCTCCGCGGGGAAGATGCGGGTCGCGGCGTAGAGGGCGGTCACGAGCCGGGGAAGGAAAAGTCCGAGCAGGCCGAGCAGGCCCAGGGTCAGGATGAGGCGGCGAATCCACTTGAAAATTTGTTTCCACATGCAGAAAATTCTATCTTAAAAAGATGAGCGCGGATTAAGGTCCGCGCCCGTGTGGTTCAGGCTTGCCTTGCCAACCAGAACAGCAGGCTACGTCGAAATATATTCGCGCAGGTTGTGTTCTACCGCATACGCCGCGGCTTCGGCGCGGTTGTTGACGCCCAGTTTCGAGAGGATGCTCGAGACGTAATTCCGCACCGTGCCTTCGCCCAGGAACAGATTCTTGGCGATCTCGCGGTTGGTCTTGCCTTCGGAGACGAGCAGGAGCACATGCTTCTCCTGCTGGCTCAGATGCGCGAAAGCCGAGGCCTCCTCCTCCTTCACCGCGCGGCGGACTTCCTGGAAGACGCGCTGGGTCACCGCGGGATCGAGCAGGGCCTCGCCGCGTCCCACCGCTTCGAGCGCCTTCACCAGATCCTCGCTCCCGATCTGTTTGAGGATGTATCCCGAAGCCCCGGCGCGGATGGCCGAGAAGAGCATCTCATCCTCGGCATACGAGGTAAGCATGATGACCTTGATGTTGGGATACGCGGTCGTGATCTGCTCGCAGGCCTCGATGCCCGAGGTGCCCGGCAGACGGATATCCATCACCACCACGTCGGGTTTCAGGTTATTCACTTGTTCGAGGGCCTCGCGCGCGGAATTGGCCTCGCCGACAACATCGAATTGTGGGTGTCGTTCCAGCAGGGATTTCAGGCCCAGGCGCACGACCTCGTGGTCGTCCACAAGAATGATGCGTTGTTTTGGCATGGTTTGCCTATTTTACCCTAACTTTATCCAGAATAGTGCAGACGAACCGGGAGGCGCGCGGCGGCGCGCCTCCCGGTTCGTATCGTGAGGGACCCTAGATCTGATCCCGTTTGCGGGCGGTTACTTGGCTTTGACCGTGATCATCTTCGGGCGGGACTGCTGTGATTTCGGCAGGGTGATGGTCACGATGCCGTTTTCGAACTCAGCCTTGGCCTTGTCGGCATCCACATCCACAGGCAGCAGGATGGTGCGTTCGAACGCGCCCCAGCGCTGTTCGCGGATGTGCCAGGCCTTTTCCTTGGTCTCATCTTTCTGGGCGACCTCGCCCTTCAGGGTGAGCACTTCGCCGGTGACGCTGATCTGCACATCCTCGGCTTTCATGCCGGGGATGGCGGCGCGCACTACGACCTCGTTGTCGGTCTGGTACATGTCAACCGCGGGCATGGCCGCGCTTGCCAGGCCGAACGGCCGGGTGAAGGCGTCGTCGAAGAGACGATCCATCGCCTCGCGCAGGGTCATCATTTCACGCATAGGCTCCCAACGAATTAGATTGGACATGGAAACCTCCTTCAACTTGATGAGATTGGTTTACGCCCATAATATAAAAAGCCTGCGTCAGAAAAACGCAAGCCTTTCATAAAAAAATCGTATGAGTTTGGATTATTCTTTTTGTCTTTTGTAATCCACGAAGCGATAACCCACGCCGCGCTCGGTGAGAATGTATTTCGGATTGGCGGGGTCCTTCTCCAATTTTTGGCGCAGATAGTTGATGTAGAGTCGAACGTAATGCGGCTCGTCGCGGTACTCGTAGCCCCACACCTTTTGCAATAACTGATCGTGCGACACCACCCAGCCCGCGTTCTGCACAAGATGATACAGCAGACGGTATTCGGTGGACCGCAGTTGCACCAGTTTTCCCTCCAGCCAGATCTCGCGGCGGTCGAAGTCGATCTTGAGGCGCTCGTCCACCTCGATGATCTCGTGCATGGAACCGCTCGCGCCCTCGGTGCGGCGCAGGACGGCCTTCACGCGGCTGACCAGTTCGCGCGGGCTGAACGGCTTGGTGACGTAATCGTCCGCGCCGAGTTCCAGGCCGCGCACGCGGTCGTCCTCCTCGCCCTTGGCGGTCAGCATGATGACAGGAACGGTGGAAATCTCGCGGATGGTCTCGAGCACTTCGAAGCCGTTTAAGTCCGGCATCATCACGTCCAGCAGGATCAGGTCGGGCGTTACATCTCGCAGTTTGCTGATGGCCTGTTTGCCGTTGAAGGCCTCGCTGACGATGAAACCGTCATGCTCGAGGTTCATGCGGATAAAGCGCACCATGCGTTCTTCGTCATCCACGACGAGAATCTTGCGACGATCGAATCCCTGGGGCATAACCTACTCCCGCACGAAGCCGATGATGTGTTCGTCCTCTGCGCCGCTGACGATCTCGATAAAACTGATGCGGCTCACCGGGAAGATGACGGTGGTCACGTTGGCTTCGATGTAGTGCAGGTCCTTCCCATCGCGGCGGCGCGGGTTATTGATGGTGATGAGCGTGTCCGTGGACTTTGGCAGTTCCTCCACCTCGCCGAGGACTGCCTCCTCGTTCGAGATGTGCAGGATGAGCGAATGAGCCATAGTTACCTTCTAACGTTATGGGGACTTGATCAAGATTTGTATCTTGAGTTTGCCGAGGGCGATCACGTCGCCGTGGCTCAACAAACGCTCCACGTTGGCCGTCAGGCGCTTGCCGTTGACGTAGGTGCCGTTGGACGATCCCAGGTCCATGATGACAATGCGCTTGCTGTCGCGTTTGACGACGGCGTGCAGCCGCGAGACGCCGTTGGCGTAGGCCTGGTAGGGCGTGAGGTCCAGGTCCGGCATGATCGGCTGGCCCTCGCTAACGCGGCCGAGTGTGAACTCATTGCGGTCGGCCAGGGGCAGGATCTGTCCGCTTTCCATGAGATGGAGGGAGGCCCATGCGTTGACGGTCGGGGAAGCCTCCACAGGAGGCCGCGCCCCTTTTGTGTCATCGCGCAGGATTTCCCTGACCTGGTCGGTGCGGATGTTTTGCGTCGTGAGATCGGAGCCGGTCAATTGCGCCCCGCAGACGCTGCAAAAGATGGAGCCGTCCGGGTTCTTGTGCTGGCAATTGGTACATACGATCATGAGATTACATCCCTTCTGTCATAATAAGGGCACGCGTGCCGTACTTGATATCCTTTTCGCCGCTCAGCGAAAAGGTCTGTTGGCGCTGGACATTTTCCATTTCCAGCATCACGGTGTGGGCCAGTCCCTGGTGCCCCTGGGCAAGCAGGTGGGAGGCAAGGTTCTTCAAGGAACGGGTGGCGCCCTCGTAATCACCGGCCTGGACTTCATTGCGGGCGCGTTCCTGCATGCGGTAGAGCGTCAGCCGGGAGAGCGCCTGGATGATGGTGACCGGCGGAGGGTCCGTGCCCGCTTCGACTCCCACTTCCCGCGAAAACTGGAGGCGGATGGGCGGCAGGGGCGTGGGCCGCGAAGCGATGGCAATCCTCAGGTTGCCTTCCAGGATTCGCAACAGGTCGGTGTCCAACGCGGCGGGCTGGATCAGGAACTCGAACAGGACGCTGAGGTAAGTGTCTTGCAGGATCGGACCGAGGCGGAGCGGGTTTTCGAGTTTGATCGGGCCGGTCTCCGGCTGGATGCGAAAGGCGTAAGCGGCGTCGGCTCCGGCTGTCGGCGTGTAATCGAGGGTGACCTCCTCCGAGAAGACGCGGGTCAGTTCGTTGAATTTTTCGGAGAGGATGCGCTGAATGTCCTGCGGGCGGGCGATGTACTGGCTGGTATTGCCCGTGCGTCCGGCGAGTTCGTCGAGGAAGGTGTCATTCCAGTCGGCGCCAATCCCCATCCCGCTGATGCCGATCTGCTGGCTGGCGGCTTCGGCCGCCAGGTTGAGACATGCCTGTTCGTCTCCGTAGGTGTGGCCGTCGGTGAGAAGGATGAGGTGGTTGAGACGCGAGGGGTCGCGGCTGCGGCGCACCTGCTCCAGCCCGGCTTCCAGCCCCTGGTACAGTTCGGTCGCGCCGGAGGGCTGGATCATGCGGATCTGTGACTCGATGCGTTTGGTGTCCAACTGATAGGAGGCCGGGATGACCACATCGGCGCGGTCGCTGAAGGTAACGACACTGAAGATGTCTTCGGAGCGCAGGCCCTTGAGGACCTGGATGGCGGCGGCCTTGAGCAGGTCCATCTTCGCATCTTTCATGGATGTGGAGCGGTCCAGCACGAGGCAGACGTTCAACGGCGGGGCGGGGATCTTGTCCGTCTGCTGGCGCGGACGCACATCCAGCTGGACATAGACCAGTTGCGGTTCGTTCATTCGAACCAGGTTGGGGCGGCTGTATTGAACCTGAACGTTGACCGGCAGGCTCGGCGCTTCCACTTTGGGAAGGGTCTTGTCGTATTCGGCGCGGCGCTTCGGATTGGAGAGGACTTCGTAGGCCCTCTGAATGTCGAGGAAGAACTCGGTCTCGCCGGGCGCCTTGTTCTTGTCGGGATGGAGACGGCGGGCGGCCTCGTAATAGGCGCGTTTGATCTCCTCTTGCGAGGCATCCCGCAGAACACCGAGGAGAGCGTAATAATCCCGCACCTGCGACATGCTGTCTTCCTACCCGATCAGTTGTACCAGGATCACGCTGATATTGTCCGGGCCGCCGGCGGCGTTGGCGGCCGTGACCAGGTTCTGGCAGGCGCGCTGCAGGTTCGGCGATTCCAGGACGGAGCGCTGAATGTCCGGTTCGGAAAGAACGCCCCACAACCCGTCACTGCATAACATGAGCGTGGCCGCGGTGGCAAAGGGGATGGTGAAGATGTCCGGTTCGAGTCCTTCGCCCTGGCCCAGGGCGCGGTAGAGCACGTTTTTGTGCGGATAGTTAGCCGCTTCGCTGGGAGTGATGTGACCCAGTTCTTCGAGACGTTTGACCAGTGAATGGTCGCGCGTAATCGGTTCGATGCGCCCGTCGCCGTAGATCATGTAGGCGCGGCTGTCGCCCACATGGGCGATGGTGACCTGCTGTCCGAGCACGAGGGCGGCAGTGAGGGTGGTGCCAGAGCCGGGCGCCTCGCGCTGGATAATACGCTGGGATTCGTTAACGGCCGCCAGCATGATCTCCTGAAGCGACTCGTCCAGCGACGTGGGCGTCAGATTGAAGAGATACGAATGGAATTTCTTCAGTACATGGCCCGCCACCGTGCGGACAGCGGCGTTGCTGGCCACTTCGCCGTATTGATGTCCGCCCATACCATCGGCCACCACGTACAGCCCGAAGGGGACGTTGCTGTTGTGACCTGCCAGCGTGGTCGTAATGGCAAACAGGCTGTCTTCGTTCAATTCTCTTTGCTTTCCCACCGACTGTCCCGTACCCGCGACAAGTTGCTGTAATTCGTAGCGGACGTTCTGCCCGTGGACGATTGCCTCAACCTGCTGTTCGGAAAGAGGAGCGGTGGTCACGTTGTCTACCGCTGGTCGGGGGCCAAACAACTTGCGGAAAAATTCGAGCACTGCAATCTCCTTGATCAGGCGAGAAGCGCGTACACGGAATGGTCGGTGGAACCGATGTAGACAATATCATCATACACCAAAGGCGTGCCGGTGATCGGGCCCTGGGAGGCGAACTTCCAGCGCAGGCGGCCGGTCCTGGCTTCCAGACAGTAGAGTGTACCGTCCACCGAGCCGCAGTAGAGGGAATCCTTATACACTACCGGTGAGCCGCTGACCTGGTGCTCGGTGCGGAAGCGCCAAACTTCCTTGGCGGTCTGCGCCTCCACGCAATACAGGAACCCATCCGCCGCGCCGGTAAAGACCAATCCTTCGGCGACCGCCGGGGAGACGATCGAACCTTTGCCCAGGCGGAAGCGCCAGATGATCCAGCCGTTGCGGCTGTCGAGCGCGTAGAGCGTGCCGTCCATGGATGTGAAATAGACCGCCTGCCCGATCACCACCGGGGAAGAAGTGACGGCGCGTTTGGCGGAGAAGCGCCATTTGAGGACGCCGCGAAAATCCACGCAGTAGAAGTCGCCGCTTTCGCACCCGAAATAGACCAGTTCGTTGCCCACGAAAGGCGAGGAGCGCACCGGCCCGGCCGATTCGAAACGCCAGGCGGCGCGGCCGGTGTTCAGGTTGACCGCGTGCAGGTAGTGGTCGTCCGAGCCGAAGAAGACATGCCCTTCGGCAATGCGCGGCGAGGAGCGCACCGGACCGTCCGAATAGTATGTCCAAACCACCTTGCCAGAGCGCTGGCTGACGACATGCAGGCGCTTGTCCTCCGAGCCGACATAGATATTACCCTCGAAAACTGCCGGGCGGGTCACGATGCCGCCATCGGCGGCGTACTTCCATTGGAACTTGCCGTCGGCCGCGCTCAACGAGTACAGGTTGTTGTCATAGGAGCCGACCAGGACGGAATTTTGATAATAGGCGGGCGTGCCGCGGACTTCGTCCTCACATTGGAAGGACCACAACGGTTTAATCGCGGAAGCCTGCAGGCTGGAGGTCGGCAGGCGCGAGAGCATGCCGGTCTTGCGCCCGGCGGAGAGCAGGGCCTCTTTCATTTCGCTTGCGCTGGGGAAGCGGTCTTCCGGATTATATTGGAGCGAGGTGTTGATGACCGCCTCCATCTCCGGGGAGACATTCGGGTTGATCTTGCGTACCGGGCGTTCGGCGAACGAGAACGGCGGCTCGAGGCGCGGATCGCGGCGGGTCAGCGCGTGATGCAGGGTGGCGCCCAGGGCGTATATATCCGCCAGTTGGGTCGCCTCGCCGCGATATTGTTCCGGGGGCGAATAGCCTTCCGTACCGATCATCGTTCCCTTGATGCCGGTCTGGAAGGTCTTGGCGATGCCAAAGTCTACGAGAATCACATCGCCGTTGTGGTTGATCATCACATTGGACGGCTTCATATCGCGGAAGATGATCGGGTCGGGCTTGTGACTGTGCAGGTAATTGAGCACGTCGCACAACTGGATGCCCCACGTCAGCACCTGTTCCTCCAGCAGGAATCCATCCGTATCGCCGATGATGGCCTCCAGGTCTTTGCCATGGATGAATTCCAGCACAAGGTACGAGCGGTCATCCTGCGAGAAATAATCGTAGATGCGCGGGATGGAAGGGTGATTCAACGTCGCCAGCAGGTTGGCCTCGCGCTCGAAGTTCTGGACGATGGTCTGGCGCACCAGCGCGTCGGGCGCCATGTTGATCATCTCCTTGACGGCCACCAGTTTGACCACGTTGGGGAAGTGCAGGTCGCGGGCGCGATATACCGAGCCCATGCCGCCGACGCCGATCACTTCCTGGATGTGATAGCGTTCGACGAGGGTCGTCCCGGCCTGTAACTGGCGACGCGGGGTTGTGTCCCTTCCGTCCCCAAGGGGTTCAGTGAGGGGGTGGGTATTCAAAAAATAACTGCTCCGTCACAATTATTAATGAATTATATTGTGCACTGGCTGGATTGGCAACTACCTCGCAAGTCCCATTAACTACACTCTTGCAAGCCTCTTGCCCGAAAAACTATTTCGCGGGACAATGGAATTTGATGAAAATTCTGGCGATAACCGACGAGGTCGTTGACCGACTGTATTCCCTGGCCTCCAGCGGCCATTTCGCGGACGTGGAGCTGATTCTCGCCTGCGGAGACCTGCCCTACACCTATTTGGAATACCTCGTCACGGTGATCGGTGTGCCGCTCTATTACGTGCCCGGCAACCACGACCCGGCATATGACCCACGCGCCGTTGCAACGCAGGCCGAAGGCTGTGAAAATATTGATGGCAGGGTTCTATCCTGCCGCGGCCTGATCCTGGCCGGTCTGGGCGGCAGTATCCGCTATCGGCCCGACGGCGTCAACCAATACACCCAGCAGGAAGCCTACTGGCGGGCGTTTCGCCTGTTGCCCATCCTGTTATCGAACCGATTGCGTTACGGCCGCGCCCTGGACATCCTCATCAGCCATTCGCCGCCGTATGGAATCCATGATGAAGATTCTCAGGCCCACCGGGGACTGCGCGCCCTCAACTGGCTCATCCGCCTGGCGCGGCCGCGTTACCACATGCACGGCCACATCCACTTCCATCAACGCAACCTTGTGGCATCCGAAACCATGCTGGACTCTACGAAAATCATCAATGTATACCCGTATAAAGTGATCGAGATAGCCAATGGGTGACGAACTTTCCGCTCGCATCCGCGCCGACTTCAGCCGGGCGCGCTTCAAAGCCTTTCTCAACCGCGTCTGGTCGGTGGTCTCCGGCCGGCCCAACACATTGCTCTCTTACGACGAGGTGAAGGAAAAACTGCACATCGGCGGGCCGATCTATCGCGGCATGAAGACCGTCCGCCTGGATCAGATCATCGGCAGTCTCAACCGCTACCACCAGTTCGACCGCGCCTTCCTGCCCACGCAGGACGAAACCGCCGGGCGCTGGCAGCGCGTCAACCGCGCTTTTTATCAGGAGGTCAGCCTGCCGCCCGTCGTGCTTTACAAGGTGGGACAGGTGTACTTCGTTGTGGACGGTCACCATCGCGTCTCGGTCGCCCGCGAACAGGGGCAGGAATTCATCGAGGCCGAGGTGCGCGAGTGCGCCACGCGCGTCAACATCACACCCGATATTAAACCCGAAGACCTGGAAATACTCGGCGAGAAAGTCCACTTCCTAGATCGCACTTCCCTCGACCGTCTGCGGAAGGACGCCAACATCAAACTCACCATCCCCGATGGCTTCGACCGTATGCTGGAGCATATCGCCGTCCATCGCTATTTCATGGGGTTGGATTTGAAGCGGGATATTCCAGACGAGGAGGCCGTTGTGCACTGGTACGATACGGTCTACCTGCCCATTATCGAAGTGATTCGCGAGAGCAATATCCTCAAGGAATTCCCCGGCAAGACGGAAGGCGACCTCTATCTGTGGATTCTGGACCACCAGCACTATCTGGCTGAACAGGAAGGCCAGGCACTCAAACCTCCAGATGAGGCTGCTCGCGATTTCATCGAAGGGGTGGATTGATTTTGAATACCTGGCGTCTGATCCTTGACTCCCCCGCGCGCGGCGCATGGAACATGGCCGTGGACGAGGCCCTGCTCGAATCCACGGGACGCGGCGAATCGCTTCCGACCCTGCGGTTGTACGCGTGGACCCCGCCCTGTCTCTCGCTCGGATATGCCCAGCCTTTCGCGGACGTGGACGTCCCGCGCCTGGCCGAACGCGGCTGGGAGGTCGTTCGCCGGCCGACCGGCGGCCGCGCCATCCTCCACACCGACGAGTTGACCTACTCCGTCACCGGCCCGGCGGACGAGCCGCGCCTGGCAGGCTCTGTGCTCGAGAGTTACAACCGCCTCGCCAAAGCCCTGCTGGCCGCGGTGCAATCGCTGGAAATGCCGGTCGAGATGAAAGAGCACGTCGCCGGTCTTCTCCCCGAAACCTCCAATCCGGTCTGCTTTGAAGTCCCCTCGACGTATGAGATCACGGTCAATGGTAAAAAGCTGATTGGTTCAGCCCAGGCGCGCCGCAAAGACGGCGTGCTCCAACACGGCTCCCTGCCTCTGACCGGCGACTTGACGCGCATTGTGCAGGCCTTGGTATTTGAAAATGAGTCGGCGCGTTCGCAAGCCGCGGCGCGCCTGCTCGAACGCGCCGCGACAGTGGAATCTGCCCTGGGCCGCGCGGTAACCTGGGAAACGGCCGCCCGGGCCTTCGTCCGCGCGTTCGAAGCGGAATTGGGTCTGCAAGTCGAGAGGGGGGAACTATCCAATAAAGAAATCTCGCGGGCCGAAGAACTGGTCCGCGAGAAGTATGCCCATTCATCCTGGACGGAGCGGGTGTGATTACAAATCGTCGAACGCGAGAATTACATTATCGAATCCCAGAGAATTGAAGAACCTCAAAAGGTAGAGTTCCGCGTTCCTCTCGGCCTGCTCTAGGATTCCATCCTCCAGCGCCGCGTTCAGAATCTCCTGCTCGGCGGTCTGCCGCGCCAGCGTCTCCAGGTCCTGCACGCCGTTGGTGAGCAGACCCGTCTCGCGGTCGTAGACGTAGGATTTCTCGTTGTCGAGCGTGGCGATGAACACCTCGGCCGGGGGCAGGACCACGTAAAGCACGCCGTTCTCGAAGCGCATGTCTTCGGGACCAATCTTTTCCATATCGATCCCGGCGATGACAACGCCGTGCGCCACGAATAACAGTTTGTCGCCGAACAGGAAACCGAACGTGCCCTGTCCCTGCTCCGCGGTGATGACCTTCTCCACGCTGTACTGAATCGTTTCCAGCCGCGCCAGCGCGCGGATTTCGTTGATGTACGTCACCGGGTCCGGGATGATCGTGGGCGTCGGGTTCATCAACTCCGATACCTGCGTCTGCATGGCGCTGTTGGCTTGTTGCAGTCCCTCCAGCGGTGCGGCGGCCTGACGGGCGGTGTTGCGGATGGTATCCACGATAAAATATACGCCCGCGGCCAGGACGATCAGGACGAGGATGGAAAACCAGTTTTGTTTCATGGCAAAAATTATAACACCCGCTCCTCTCGAAAGTCACTTGCCCGAAGTTCCCATTCTCGTTATGATAAGCGGGAAGCTTCATGCGCCGCCTCTTTTTGCTGACAATCCTCCTGCTGAGCGCCTGTTCCCTGCCCGGGCGGGAAACGCCTCGCGCCACGCCCGCGCCTGCCATCGCGACTCCGTCCGCGAATCCCACCCCAACGGCGGAACCGCCGCCGCTCGGATCGTATGAAAATCCCATCCTGCTGGCCCTCTCGCCCAGTCCCGCCCTCGATTCGTTTACCATCGAAAACGGGCAGGCGCTGTCCGCCCTGCTTTCGGAACAGACGGGGTATAGCGTGGCGGCCGTTTCACCCACCACCACCGCCGATTTGCTGGCGGCCCTGCGGAACGGCAATGCCCACATCGCCGTCCTCACACCGTTTGCCTACGCCCGCGCCTACGAACAGGGCGCGGTCCACGCCGCCTTCGCCCTGACGCGGGACGGCGAAGCCTCGTATGGCGCGCAGTTCATCGCCCGCGTGGACGCGTTCAAATCGTATTTCGATCCGTCCACCGGCGAAAACACCGCCGACGCGCCCGAAGCCCTCGCCCAGTTCGCCGGAAAGAAGCCCTGCTGGACTGAGCGCACCTCGCCCTCCGGCTACCTCATTCCGTCCGGCGTCCTGAAATATCACGGAATAGAGACCATCGTGGGTTCATTCCTGCGAAGTCACTTCAGCGTGGCCCGCGCGGTCTTCAACCGCGACTCCTGCGACTTCGGCGGGACTTACGTGGACGCGTTGACCTTCCCACCCCTGCGCGACCGCTATCCGTCCTTCCGCGACGAAGTGGCGGTCATCTGGCGGATTCCTCCCATTATTCCCTACGACGTGATCGTATTCGCCTCCGGTCTCCCGCCCCAGTTGGCTTCCGAGTTGAAGCGGGCCATCGAGCGCATCTGGGCCATGGACGAAGGCCAGTCCCGCCTGGGAGCGCTTTACGAGGTCGAAGGGATTCTGTCCGTGGACGACGGCTTCTACGTCGAATTTCTCAAATATCTCGAGGCCTCCGGCGCCGACCTGGACAACCTGATCCAATAAGTATCCAAAACGGCCAAATCGTTTACGAAACTTTTAAGGTTTATCACTTGCCTAATCAAATATTTGGCGTTATTATCATTTTGCAAGCAGGGGATATTCCCTGCCAAAAATCTATCCATAATAAAAGATGAGGAGAAATCACATGTACAAACGCATCCCCGTTTTGCTCAGCCTGATTCTCGTGCTGACGCTGGCGCTCTCGGCCTGCGGCCCGGCAACGCCTGCGGCTACCGAACCGCCAATGACCGAACCGCCGGCTGCCACCGAACCGCCCGCGCCAGAACCCACCGAGCCGCCCGCGGCGGAACTCGGCACCCCCGAGAACCCCATCATCATGGGGCTGGCCCCCTCCGCCACATCGCAGGAACTGCAGGCCGGCGGCGAGGCGATTGCCGCCAAACTGACCGAGATGACTGGCTACTCCATCACGGTCACGGTTCCTGCCAATTATGCCGCGCTCGTCGAAGCCATGGCCTCCGACCAGGCGCACATTGGCTGGCTGCCGCCCTTCACATATCTCATTGCGCATGAACAGGGCTATGCCGATGTGGCTTTGGCCACCGTCCGTTTCGGCTCCGATCACTACAGCTCCCAAATCATTGCCAACGTAGCCGGCGGATACACCTCCTACTATGACGCCGCTACCGGTCAGGTGACCGCCGACGCCAAGACCGCCCTGGCGCAGTTCGAAGGTAAGAAACCCTGCTGGACCGACCCGCTATCTTCCTCCGGCTACGTCATCCCGCTGGGTGTGTTCAAGGATGCCGGCATTAACATCAAGACAGGCGCCTGGATTCAGGGACACTCGACGGTCGTAAAGACCATCTATCTCAGCCCCAAGGGCGAGATCTGCGACTTCGGCGCCACCTTCGCGCCCACCCCCGACATCTCGAAGGATTTCCCGGATGTCAACGAAAAAGTCGTGGTGATTTGGATGACCGAGCCGATCATCCCGAACGACAACGTTTCCTTCGCTCCCAACGTGCCGGCTGAAATCCGCGAGAAGATTATCGCCGCCCTGCTCGAAATGGCCGAGACCGAGGATGGCAAAACCCTGCTCAAGAACGGCGGTTACGACATTCAGGGCCTCAAGGTCGTGGACGACACCTTCTACGATGAGTTCCGCGTCTACCTGCAGGCCTCGGGCCTGGATCTTGCCGACTTCATGGGCAAGTAAAGTTTCCTTGTTGAAAGAGGGAGGACGTGACGTCCTCCCTCTTTTTTCACCCGCACCCCCCTCCGTCTCCCCCCATTTTCGGGGAAAATGGGGGGAGTGGCTCGAAGAGCCGAGGGGGGTAAACCGAGGCACCCATGCTCCAAATCCAAAACGTATCCAAAACCTATCCCAACGGCACACAGGCATTGAAGAACGTCTCCTTCGATGTGAAGGATGGAGAGTTCATGGTCGTCATCGGTCTCTCCGGTTCGGGCAAGTCCACCCTGCTGCGCTGCATCAACCGCCTGATTGACCCCACTGAGGGAAAGATCCTCTGGGACGATATGGACATCACCGCCGCCCCTCCCGCCGAATTGCGGAACATCCGCCGCAGTATCGGCATGATCTTCCAGCAGTTCAATCTGGTCAAACGCTCCAGCGTGATGACCAACGTGCTTTCGGGGCGGCTGGGATACGTCAACCCGTGGATGAGCCTCATCGGTCTCTGGCCTGCGGAGGAGAAACAGCGCGCCCTCGACGCCCTGGCCCGCGTGGGCATTGCAGACAAGGCCGCCGAACGCGCCGACGCCCTCTCCGGCGGACAGCAGCAGCGCGTCGGCATCGCCCGCGCCCTCATGCAGACCCCGAAGTTGATCCTGGCCGACGAGCCGGTTGCCAGCCTCGACCCGGTCCTGTCCCATTCCATCCTGCAATATCTCGAACAACTCAACAAAGAGGGGATTACCGTCATCTGCTCTCTGCACTTTTTGGACCTTGTCCACCGCTACGCCACGCGCGTGGTGGCGCTCAAAGACGGCGTGAAAGTCTTCGAAGGCTCGGCGCAGGAGATTGACCGCTCCAAATTCAAGGAAATCTACGGCGAAGAGGCGCAGGAAGTCCGCGCCGCCAGCCTGTGAGGGGTTCATGGCCGCCGCATCGAAACCGACCGTTCCGCCCTCCCTCGCCGCCCTGCTCTCGGCGCTCCTGCCCGGGCTGGGACAGTTCGCCTCCCGCCAGCGTTACCGCGGCGTTTCCATTTTCATCGGTTTCCTCGTGCTGGTGCTGACAACGCTTTGGTACGCAGACCCGTTCTGGTATGTTTCGCCCGCCCTCGTCTGGCTGTGGAACATCTGGGACGCCGTCTGCCAGGCAAACGGCCGGAGAAACGGAATCCTGCTCCCCGTCCTCGCGGGACTCGCCGCCGCGTATGGCATCGGCTGGCAGGTGCTTCAAATTGACTTTTCCCAGGCGGACATGAATCGCGCCGCGCAAATCGTCCGCCCCATGCTGGAACCCGATTTCGTCCAGGAACGCCGCGAAGTCAACGAGATGTGGGTGGAAGTGTACGTTCCCTGCGGCGCAGACGTCCCCCCCGCCCGCCACGAAATGGATGGCAAGGTGGCAATCGCCACGCCCGACTGCGCCGCCGTGCTGGAAACAGTCATCGTCCGCGTCAGCGGCATGTGGCCGAATGCTGAGACCGAAATCTGGTGGGAGACGCCCATCGGCAATGCCCGCATGTTGGGCGAAAACGAAGCCGCCATGCTCGTCCAAACCACCGACGAGACCGGCTCGCTCACCGCCGTCATCCATGTCCCAACCCTCGCGCTGGCCGGCGCGCCCGACCCGACCATCTCGCTCGCCCATCGCGTCTACTTCGATCAATACCGCCTCATCGGCGGCTACGAACTATCCTTCGTCGGCGGCGAAGTGCTCAAGGGCGCGGTGACCACCATTGCCATGGCGCTCATGGCAACATTATTCGCCGTCGTTTTCGCCATCCCGGTCAGTTTCCTCGCGGCGCGCAACCTGATGAGCGGTAACCCCGTCACCATGACCGTCTATGTCATCGTCCGCACCCTGCTCAATATTTTGCGCTCCATCGAATCGCTCATCATCGCCTTTATCTTCGTCAAAATCGTCGGTCTGGGACCGTTCGCCGGCATGTTGGCGCTGGCCACCCACTCCATCGCCGCGCTGGCAAAACTCTACTCCGAAGTCATCGAAGGCATAGACCCCGGCCCCATCGAAGCCGTCCGCGCCACCGGCGCAAACTGGGTGCAGGTGGTGCGCTACGGCGTCATCCCGCAAATCATCCCGCCCTTCACCGCCTTCACCATCTACCGCTGGGACATCAACGTCCGTTCCGCCACCATCGTCGGTTTTGTGGGCGGCGGCGGCATCGGCTTCCTGCTCATCGAACTCATCCGCATCAGCGACATGCGCGGCGTGAGCGCGGTCTTCATCACCATCGCCGTCATCGTCATCGCCCTCGACTATCTCAGCGCCAAAGTGCGCGAAAGGCTGGTGTAGATGAAACGCTCCGCCGCCTTCCGCATCACGCTCAACGTTCTGCTCCTCGCCGCGCTGGCCTTCGTGCTGGGCGTCTCGTGGAACGTCACCGGCGTGGACTTCCCCCGCCTGATCAACAACCTGCCCAATGGTGAAAAAATCATCCGGGACATTCTCACGCCCGACCTGTTTACGCGCGACTTCGAGACCACCACCATCGAGATTCCCTTTGCCATCCCCTGCGGCTCCGCCCCGGACCCCGTGCCGGCCTCCTCCGGCCCGAGGCTGGTCGCCGCCCCGGCCTGCGCCGATGAAAAAGCCTCATTCACCCTCGAAGGTTTCGACCTCACTCCGAATGCCGAAATCATCATCCGCTGGCAATTCCCCGATGGCCGCGTGCTGACGGCGGAACGCACCACCACCGACGCCGAAGGCCACTTCGTTGTGGAAACGGTTGCCAAACCCATCGCCCGCACCGTGGACGGAGTCCCCAGCAAATTGCAGGTGGATACCAACGTGCCGGTCGGCGGGCTGGTCCCCAGCGAGGCGCTCCGCGATGTGACGCGCGAAATGTTCGTCACCATCTTCATGGCGCTGATGTCCACCACCATTGCGACGATCATTGCCGCACCGCTCAGTTTTCTGGCAGCCAGCAACATCATGCGCCGCGGCGTGGTCGGCACGACGGTTTATTACATCTTCCGTTCCTTCTTCAACCTGATGCGCTCCTACGATCCGCTGGTGATGGCGACCGTCTTTGCCTTCTGGCTCGGCTACGGTCCCTTCGCCGGTATGCTTGCCTTGACCGTAGTCACCGTTGCTTCACTGGGCAAACTATTCTCCGAGGCCATCGAAAGCATAGATCCCGGCCCCATCGAAGCCGTGACGGCCACCGGCGCGCCGCGCCTGCACACGGTCGTCTATTCCGTCATCCCGCAGGTCGTCCCGGACTTCATTTCGTTCATCATCTACCACTGGGACATCAACGTGCGCATCTCCACCATCATCGGCTACGTGGGCGGCGGCGGCATCGGCTACTACCTCAGCCAGCGCATCAACACCTTTTACTATCACCAGGCCGGCACGGCCATCTTCGCCATCGTCATCGTCGTCTGGGCCATGGACTTTCTCAGCGCCGAGGTGCGCAAACGGCTGACGTAAACTCCGTCTTAGAGTTTTCAGATAAAACGGGACTCCCCGGACGAGTCCCGTTTTTTTTAGAAGTCATCTCAAAAATAAGCGGTTGTCATTGCGAGGAGGGCATAGCCCGACGAAGCAATCCCCAATTCTACGAGGTCACCTCGTTTTCAAGGAGATTGCTTCCCTTCGACAGGCTCAGGGCAAGCGCTTCGCTCGCAATGACGGGGCCGGTCAGTATTTTTGAGACAAGTTCTAGAACTCTTGCGAAAGTCGTATGTATTTCTTCTGGACGATCCATCCTCCGCGAATTTTCGCTAACCCTCGCGAATGAAGTCATTAAATTCGCGGGCATTCGCGAAGATTAGCGGATAAACGATTGCCCGCCATATACTTATGCAAGAGGTCTATTGCAGAATCCTGCCATGCACAAACAGGTTTGGAAATTCCACCGCCGCCTCGTGTGGATGTGAGCGGCTTTTACACATGCGGCTATTTCTCGAGTGATGCTCGAAATTCTTCGCGATATCTGCATCCCGCAAAATCACGCGTAGCGCGCCAAGCGGCAGGTTGTCGCATATGCGGCCGCCGAATGGCGCGCCCCTACTCCTCCCTCATCCACCTCCTGACCGCCTCGTGCGGATGCGCGTGGCTTTCCATCGAAGCGATCAGCGCCTCGGGATCGGAGGCGAAATGCAGGGACTTGCGGTGCTCGGGGAAGATGAACCCCTCCGCCACAGCGTGGTCAATGGCGGCCAGCAGGTGATCGTAATAATTACGGATGTTGAGCAGGCCGATGGGCTTCTCGTGCGCGCCGATCTGCGCCCAGGTGACGGCTTCGAATAATTCGTCGAACGTGCCGTAGCCGCCGGGCAGGGCAATGTAGCCGTCCGCGAGTTCGTGCATGCGCGCCTTGCGGGCATGCATGTTCTCGGTCACTTCCATGCGCGTCAGTCCCATGTGGGCCAGGGCGGCAGTGTGCATCGAGGGGATGATCACGCCGACGACCTCGCCGCCCGCGGCCAGCGCGCCCTCGGCGGCCGCGCCCATCAGCCCGGTCTTGCCGCCGCCGAAAATCAAACGGATACCGCGGCGGGCCAGGACCGCGCCCATTTGACGCGCGCCGGCCAGATAGTCCGCGTGGACGCGGTCGGATGATCCACAAAAAACACAGATTGATTTCATAGTCTTCCTGAATTTTGGATTGCAGGAGCCTGCTCCTGCTATTTTGGACGGGGTGCCGCTTCGCGGTACTTAGCCGTCCGACCCCAAACTAAACTCGTGATTTACTAAATTTACCATACTCGAACGGGTTAGAGTTGTATTAGACGGGACATGCCACGCTTGACTCGCGCCTGCGGAAGGATAGAATCAACTCGATGAATTACAAGGATTACTATCAAATTCTGGGCGTCGGGCGTTCGGCCAGCGCGGACGAGATCCGCAAGGCCTATCGCAAACTGGCGATGAAGTATCATCCCGACCGCAACCCCGGAGACAAAACCGCCGAGGAGCGCTTCAAGGACATCAACGAGGCTTATCAGGTGTTGAGCGATCCGCAAAAGCGCGCCCACTATGACCGCCTCGGAAGCGCGTACAATTCGTGGCAGCAGCGCGGCGCGCCCGGCGACTTCAACTGGGGCGACTGGTTCGGCAGTGTGCCGGGGGGAACGCGCGTCGAATACGGCGACCTGAACGATCTGTTCGGCGAGGGCGCGTTCTCGGATTTCTTCCGTTCGATCTTCGGCGGCATGGGCGCGTCGACCGCGACGCGCGAGCGGGCGCGTCCTTCGACAGGCTATCAACAGCCCGTGCGCATCTCGTTCCAGGAAGCCTACAGCGGCACGACCCGCCAGTTGAAGACCGAGTCGCGGCGCGTCCAGGTGCGGATTCCGCCCGGGGTGAAGACTGGTTCGAAAGTGCGCGTGGCCGGCGCGGGCCCGAACGACAACGACCTGTATCTCGTGGTCGAGGTGGAACCCGACCCGCGCTTCGAGCGCGACGGCGCGAACCTGAGCACCACCGCCACCGTGGACGTGTTCACCGCCATCCTCGGCGGCGAAGCGGACGTGGAGACCCCGGCCGGCAAAGTCAAATTGACCATCCCGCCCGGCACCCAGCCGGAGCAGGTCTTTCGCCTGGCCGGGCGCGGTATGCCCGCGCTGAAGCACACCGAAACGAAAGGCGACTTGTACGTGCGTTTGAAAGTAAGCGTTCCAAAATATCTTTCCCCCAAACAGCGGGAATTGCTGGAAGAGGCATCGAAGATCAAGTTTTGAAATGTGAGGAGAAAGTATGAGACTCAAATTATCCCTTGCATTAACCGTACTCGTGCTCGCCGCGCTGGCCTGCCAGATCGGTGAGAACGCGGCTCCTTCCGCGGCCGCCGCGCCGACTGTGGCGATCCAGCCCCCGACGCTGCCACAGGCCGGTAGCGTCCTCGAAGACCAAGATGTGCTGGTCGCCCTCTTTGAAAAGGTCAGCCCCGGCGTGGTGGCGATCAAGACCGTCGGCGAGCAGGCCGGGAGTCTCGGCTCCGGCTTCGTCTACGACGACCAGGGCCACATCGTGACGAACTACCACGTAGTCGAAGGCTCGTCCGAAGTGGAGGTGGACTTCGCCACCGGCTTCAAGACCTACGGCACGATCATCGGCACGGACCTGGATTCGGATCTGGCCATCGTCGAAGTGGAGGCGCCCGCCGCGGAACTGCATCCGCTGGCGCTGGGCGATTCGGACGCGCTCAAGGTCGGTCAGAGCGTGGTGGCCATCGGCAATCCGTTTGGGCTGGACAGCACCATGACGCTGGGCATTGTCTCGGCGCTGGGCCGCACACTGGATTCGATCCACGCGGCGCCGGGCGGCGGATTCTTCACCGCGGGCGACATCATCCAGACCGACGCGGCCATCAACCCGGGCAACTCCGGCGGTCCGCTCTTCAACCTGAACGGGGAAGTGATCGGAGTCAACCGCGCCATCCGCACCGACAGCACCAGCGTGAGCGGCGACCCGCTCAATTCGGGCATCGGCTTCGCGGTTTCATCGAATATCGTCAAGCGCGTTGCGCCGGCGCTGATCGCCGAGGGGAAGTATGATTACCCGTACCTCGGCATCTCATCCATGGACGAATTAAGCCTGCCGGTCATCGAGGCGCTTGGGCTGAAAACCTTCACCGGCGCGTACGTTACCGGCGTCACCCCCGGCGGCCCGGCGGATAAAGCCGGACTGAAGGGCGGCACTGAAGTCACCGGCGCCGGCATACCGGCCGGCGGGGATCTGATCACCGCCATTGACGGCCGCCCGATCAAGACCTTCGATGAGTTGTTGAGTTATCTGGTGAAGAACAAAGCGCCGGGCGATACGGTGGTGCTGACTGTCCTGCGCGGCGAAGAGACACTCGAGGTCACGGTCACGCTGGGCAAACGTCCATAGACCCGCGTAGTGCAATAGAATATCGCGCTGAACGAAGCATGGAGGAGGAGAAGCGCGTTTTCGGCAGTTTTTGCGCCCCGCCTACGGGGATGCAAAGTCCTTCGACCTCGCTCAGGAGCATCCCCTCCGCTCGACGCGATTGGATTGCCAGATTGACGCTGTTTTTTACCGGCCGGTGTCCCCCGGCTCATACACGGGCAGGACGACGAAGAAGGACGATCCCTCTCCCGGATGCGACTCGACCCAGATGCGTCCCTGGTGGCTGTCCACGATGGATTTGACGATGGCCAGCCCCAGCCCGGAGCCGGGCACGTTATCCGGCACATTGGAGGCGCGGTAGAATTTTTCGAAGATGTGCGGCTGGTCGGCGGGGGGAATGCCGGGACCGGTATCCTTCACTTCGAGGATGATCTGGTGATCCTCCGGGCGCAGGTAAAGTTTCACCTCGCCGCCCTGCGGCGTGTACTTAATGGCGTTGCCGATCAGGTTGTCGAGCATCTGCCTCAGGCGGATGGGATTCGCCCGTACCGGAGGCAGGTGCGGGGTCCGTTCGACGCGCAGTTTGACGTCCCTGGCCTCGGCCTGTCCGCTCAGAATATTCACCGTGTAATCCAGGATGTTTTCCAGTTGAACGATCTCGCGGCGGGTGTCGAACCCGGCTTCTAGACGGCCGAGATCGAGCAGGTCGTTGACGAGGCCGGTAATGTCCTGCACGCTGGCCTGCAGGCGGCGCAGGAAATCCTGCTGCTGGTCGTTGAGTGTGCCCATGCGCGCGACCAGCTCGGCGTATCCCAGGACCGCCGTCAGCGGGGAACGCAGGTCGTGGGAGACGGTGTGGACAAAATCGTTCTTGATGCGATCCAGTTCCTTCAGGTAGGTGATGTCCTGAATTGTAATGGCCGAGCCGATCTCCGGGATCACCGTGAATTGTCCGTTGAAGACGCGCCCGTCGTCGAAATTGATCTCGTGATATTTCAAGTCTTCGGAGGCGGCGCGCTCCAGCAGGGAACGGATGTCGGGGTGCTTGATCACGTCCAGCAGGGGCTGGCCGACCACAGACGCGGTCACGCCGAAGACGTTGCGTACGGCTTCATTGATCAGGATGATGCGGCTGGACCTGTCCAGGATGATGATGCCGTCGCTCATGTTGGTGAAGATGGCCTCGAAGTCGTTGACCTGCCGCTGGAGCGAGGCGGTCGTGCGGCGGACCTCGCGGCGGATCCAGTCGCCGAGATGCCGGGCGCGGTCGAGGCTGCGCCCCACCGCGGCGACGATGTCGTCGGTTCTCAGGGGAGGATAGAGATAGCCGGATAGGTTGGCGCGCAGGATTTCCTTTGGGACCGTGGGCGTATCTTTTTCCGCGTAGACCAGAATCGGCATGGTGGGGAATCGTTCCAGTTGTTCCGCCGCCAGCGGGATGCCGGCCTGACCGTTGAATTTCTCCCCGATGAGAAGCAATGCGGGTGAGGAGGATTGAAGCACCTTTTCCAGCCCGGCGCGGTCCGAGACAATTGCAACATCGTAGTTCGAGGCACGCAGCGCCCGTTCCATCAACTGACGAACAGGTGAGTCATCCAGGGCCAGGAGAATCAGATCGGGTTTGGCCATGCGGAGCCTGTTATTTGACTTTACCGGCCGGGGGCGTGGTGCGCTCCGCGGCGCGCGCCAGGCGGTCGAGCGCCATCTTGATGGTCTGCAGAGCCTGTTTCTGTTCAGTGGACAACTTGCCGGGCTTTTCGGTCATCAGCAGTTCGAGCGGATAGCCTGCAGCCTGCATTTCCTCCCGTAACGCCTCGCGGATTGATTCGAGCAGGGCATTTTGCACCCTTTCCCCGTTGCGCGCGGACTCGGCGGTCTGCTCCAGGGCGCGGAAGAGGCGGGCATTGACCAGCGAAATGGAAGCATAGTCTGCCACCGCCTCGAGCAGGGCCTGTTCCACTTTCTCGAAGGGACGCGCGCTCTTGCGCACCACCAGCATCAACCCGATGACTTCGTTCTGCACCTTGATCGGAACCACCGCCGCAGACTTGCCCAGGTTCGCCACTTTGAATTTTTGCAGGGGCTCGCCGTGAATCAGCAGAGTCTCGCCGGAGAGCGCCACCAGTGAACTGATACCGTCGTCCAGCGGTTCGTTCATCTTCTTCGCCCAGGCTTCGGGCAGGTTGCGATGGGAAGTAAGCAGAAAGGCTTTCGTCCGTTCGTCGCGCAGCAACAGCCAGCCGATATCCGCAATGGAGACCTGCAACGCGCCGTCCACGATCTTCTGGAAGAGCACGCGCTGATCCGTGACGGAGACGACAGCCTTGCCGATTGCCAGCAGGCTGGTCAGTTCGCGCACCTTGCGGTCCAGTTCCAGATTGGTCTCCTGCAGCTGCATGTCCAGTTTCTGGCGGGCGCGGCGTTCGCGTACCTGTTTGAGGGCGCGCTCGACCGACGCCACCACTTCCGCATCGCGGGCCGGCCAGAACAGGGCGTCGCTGGCGCCCAGGCGAAAGGCCTGCAAGGCGGCCTGCTCCTGTCCCTTTGCAGCCATCACGATCACCGGCGTCTGTGAGCCCTGGGAAGCCAGTGCCACCAGCAGGTCTTTGGCGCTCAAGCCGGGCAGGTTGAGATTGGCGAGAATCAGATCGGGAGTCGTTTGCGCCGCCTTTTTAATGGCCGAAGCCGCGTCCCCCACCACATCCACCTGATATCCCAGCGGGCGCAATGCCTGGCGGGCAATCAGATCGCTGATATCAGGATCGCTTTCAACGAGCAGGATTCGTTCCCCGGGAGTTGCCATATTTGCCATCATATCAGAGGGATGTACTAGATATGCGCATTGTAACATTCTTAACACCAAAGCGGGATGATATACTTGGACTAATTTCACAGAGGCCGCATGGACGATTTTATCTGGTGGCGTGACGGCGTAATCTATCAGGTTTATCCCCGCTCGTTTTCGGACAGCAACGGCGACGGGCTGGGCGACCTGCCCGGCGTCATTTCCCGCCTCGATTACCTCGCCGACCTCGGCGTGGACGCCATCTGGCTTTCCCCCTTCTATCCATCTCCAGACAAAGATTTTGGTTATGACGTATCCAATTATGTGGATGTAGATCCACGCTTCGGCACGCTGGCCGACTTCGACCGCCTCGTCACGGAGGCGCACGCGCGCGGTATCCGCGTCATTCTGGACCTAGTGCTGAATCACACCTCCGATCAGCATCCCTGGTTTCTCGAGTCCAGGTCCAGCCGCGACAACCCGAAAGCGGACTGGTACATCTGGCGGTCCCCCTCTGTCTCTTCCCCCATTTTCAAGGAAAATGGAGGGAGACGGAGGGGGGTCCCTAACAACTGGCAGGCCGTGCTCGGCGGGCGCGCCTGGAAGTGGGTGGAGGAACGCGGCCAGTTCTACCATTTTTCATTCCTTCGCGAACAACCGGACGTAAACTGGCGCAATCCTGAAGTACACGCCGCGATGATGGACGTGGTCCGTTTCTGGCTGGAGCGCGGCGTGGACGGCTTTCGCCTGGACATCTTCAACGTGTTTTTCAAGGACGCACAATTCCGCGACAACCCACCCGCCTTCGGCCTGCGCGCCTATGACCGCCAGAAACACATCTATGACATGAATCAACCGGAGATGATTCCGCTCCTGCAGGAGTTGCGCGCCCTGCTCGATTCGTACGAAGACCGCTACACCGTTGGCGAGCCGCTGTTTGCCTCGCCCGAAACGACCGCCAGTTACTGCGGCCCGGATAAACTGCACGCCGCCTTCAACTTCGACTTCACCATCTGCCGCTTCGACCCGCGCCAATTCCTGCGCGCCATCCTGGATTGGGAGAGGGCCGCGGGCGCGGAGGTCTGGCCCAATTACGTGCTCGGCAACCACGACATCATCCGCCCGGCCACGCGTTTCGCAGAGGGATTCCTCGGCGCGGAGCGCATGTTCGTGGCGCAACTGCCATCAAGCCATCGCGAAGACGATGCCCGCGCCAAGGTGCTGATGGCGCTCCTGCTCACCCTGCGCGGCACGCCCTTCATCTACAACGGCGACGAGATCGGCATGCGCGAATTGTTCCTCAAACACAATGAGATTATGGACCCACAGGGCAAAGTCTACTGGCCGCTCGTGCGCGGACGCGACGGATGCCGCACACCGATGCAATGGGACGCCTCCGCGAACGCAGGCTTCTCGACCGCGAAACCGTGGATGCGTATCCATCCGAACTATCGGACGCGCAACGTGGAAGCCCAGCGCGCCGACCCAAACTCGCTTCTCAACCTGACCCGTACCCTGATCCGCCTGCGACGCGAAAAACCTGCCCTGCGCCGCGGCGCGTTCGTCCCCGTGACTCCGCAGCCGCGCGGCGCGCTCGTTTACCGCCGCGAACTCGAGGGAGAAAAGTCCATTCTCGTCGCGCTAAATTTCTCGCGGCGCGCGGTGAGGCTGCAAACGCCGGGGAGGTGGAAAACCCTGCTCGGCACCGCGCCGGCCGAGGCCCGCGTGGAGCCGGGTCAAAGTGTCCGTGAGGGACGCGTACTTGGGGAGTACGAAATTATTCTGTTAGAGGCTCTCTGAAACGGGGAATACGTCTTATAGGGTGGAATACATCCTCTTTTGTAACCGATTTTAAATTCCGTTTCAATTTAAGGCTTGAAATCAAACGCAGAATGTTGTATGATTTGAGTAAACTCCTTACAAAACGGTAAGGTTTATTCCAGTTCAGAGAAACGGAGGTGCGTACAACAAGATATTAATCGGGAGGGTCCCTGTTCGTTCAATCCAAATTTCTGTAAATTGCGGAGGGCAAAAATGAAATTCTCACGTGTGTTCAACCTGCTTATGGCACTGCTCGTTGTTGCCGCAAGCATTTCCTACGTCCAACCCGCCGCGGCTCGACCGGTTAGCGAAGGGGACCCAGAGGCGCTGTACGTTCCGGGAGAGGTTGTGGTTGGCTTCCAATCTGGGCGCTCCGCCCAGGCCTATCAAGCACAGGCGGCCGCACTGGCGGGGAACGTCAACGCTCAAGTCGTCAACATGTACGGCAATGTAGCCCTGTTCAGCTTTGCTGAGAATGCCGATGTCGAAGCGCTGGCGGCACAGATCGCCGCGTCGGAAGGCGTGGCCTTCGCCGAGCCGAACTATGTGTTCAGCATTCCGGAGGAGATGAGCGCTGCCGGGGATCGTCCCGCTCCGGTCACGAGCGTCACGCGGCCAAGCGCCGGCGCCGAGGAGGACCTCACCCTCTCCGTGGAATCCCTGAGATCCCTGCGGACGGTGAGAAACGGCAAGAAGATCGCGGCTTACCCGAACGACCCCTATCTGTGGGAAAACTGGGGCTGGTGGTGGATCGGCGCGGACATTGTCTCGCCGAACACAACCGCCAGCGCGAACGTGTGCGTACTGGACACCGGCGCAGATTATATGCACCTGGACCTCAAGGCCAACATCATCAAAGGCTGGGACTTCGTCAACAATGATGCCGACCCGATGGACGACAATGGGCACGGCACGCACGTCTCCGGCGTCATTGCGGCCATCAAGAATAACAACGAAGGAATCGGCGGCGTCTCTACGGGCAAGGTGGTAGCCGTGAAGGTGTTGAATGCCCAGGGCTGGGGCACCAACTTCGGCGTGGCCGCGGGCATCAACTACTGCGCCAACCGAACGGATGTGAAAGTCTTGAGCATGAGTCTGGGCGGGGGTTACTCGACCGCCGTCTTCAATGCGGTTGACTACGCCGTCAACGTAAAGGGCAAACTGCTTGTGGCCGCCGCCGGCAATGCAAATTCGTCCACGCCCAGTTATCCGGCCGGTCACTCCGTGGACTTCCCGAACAAAGTGCTGGCTGTGGCCGCCTCAGGCGTGTATTACGAGGACCCGCCCGGCTCCGGTGACTGGTGGCTGGACTACAGTTGCCGCGCCGACTATTCCAACTACGGTTCCTGGGTGTCCGTGGTCGCACCGGGTACGGACATCTATTCCACACTGCCGTGGGATAAGCCGTTCTACCTGAACTACTACTACGACTACTATCCGCGCTACGATTACCTGAGCGGCACTTCGATGGCGACGCCGTTCGTCTCAGCCGCCGCTGCCCGTCGCTGGGGCTACAAGCCGACCAACACCAATGCCCAGGTGGGCGCGGCTGTCGCGACTAGCGGCTGGGAGATCACGGCCGACGATTTCTGCTGGCCGTCTTCGATGGCCGGCATCCATGAGGTGAACGTGGCCTCCCTGCTCGACCGCGGCGCGGCGTACGGATACACCTACAACGCCACCACCGGCCTGCCGCTGACCGGCGCCCAGTTCCAAGTCTATCAGGGCGCTACCATGAAAGGCAGCGGCATCGTCGAGAGCATGTGGAGCGCCTACGCCGAGGTCATCAACCTGCCTGTCGGAAGCGGTTACACGGCCAAGACGGTCCACTCTTCGACTGTTGGCGCACAGTGGACCTTCTGGCACACAGGCTCCCAAACCGTGTCCGGCGGTTACTGGAGTTACATGGGGCGCGGCTCGGTACCCAACAAGGATACCAACTTTGCCGTAGTGGCAGGCTGGCTGTACGAAGGAAACGATCTTGACCTGAATGTTTGGCTGCCTGCAACGCCCAATCCGCTCGATCCCGGACAGCCGGCGCCCTTCATTGTGGGACCCGAAGGGAACGCCTTCGGCTACCTGGAGAATGACCCGACCGGCACACTGATTGCCTTCCCATTTGCCATCTACAACCGTGACGGCGGATGGAGCGACTGGCTGGCAATGGAAAGCATCACCATCTCCAAGCGCCTGGCTCACGCTCCGTTGGCCGCCAATGCCGCCCTGCCTTACTACGCCGGCAACTACTGGATCGGCATCACCGACTATGGGCAGATGGTAGGCTCTGATCACCTGCTGTACTACGTTGCGCCGTACGTTTATATCTGGAAGGATGGCAAGATCTTGAACGGCGCGTATGACTGGTCCTGCAACACCCAATGGTGGTATCCATTCACCATATCCAGTGGGACAACCGGCTCGGTGACGCTTTACTGGTATGACTACTGTGCGAACGGCGTCCCGTACGCAGCAGGTACAAGTGAAGGCGGTTCAGGCATCCGCATGAAACCATGACGAAGCAACTCAATATCGCGTAAGACAAGGGAGCGGCACTGATGTGCCGCTCCTTGTTCCATTGGCTGGCACGAAAACAGAGTACAATTGCCAAAACAACCGTTCAGGCGCGGAGTTGTCCATGCGAAGGATACTTGCCACAGTAGTTTTCCTCCTGCTCTTCGGCGTTTTTTTTCCGCGCAATGTGAGTGGGGCCTCAGCCAGTCCTTCCTCTTTCGCCACACCTGAATATATCAATATCATCCCCGGCGAAGTGATCGTGGGGATCAAACCCGGGTACTCCATTTCCAGCCTGCGTTTGCCCGCCCGGACCTCGTTCGCGCCCGGACATTCCGGCCTGGGACGCCTGAACGCCGCGCTGGTGACCGTCCCCCGCGGCTACGAGCAGGAGTACATGGCAAAACTGCGCGGCCAGCCGGGCATCCTGTACGTCGAACCGAATGTGCGCGTCGAGGCCATGCTGATTCCCGATGACGCATACTGGGCTCAGCAGTACGGCCCGGCGCAGATCCAGGCGCCCGCCGCCTGGGACATCACGACCGGCTCCAGTAGTATTACCCTGGCAATCATCGATTCCGGCGTGGATACCTCCCACCCCGAATTCAGCGGTAGCATCCTGCCTGGCTACGATTTCGTGGAGGATGACTCCACCCCGCAGGACGAGTGCGGCCACGGGACTCACGTGGCCGGCATCGCCGCCGCACAGGGAAACAACGCGGCCGGGATCGCCGGCATCGCCTGGAACGTGAGCATCATGCCCATCCGCGTCCTGAACGGGACCTGCAGCGGATCCACCGCTGACATCGCCGAGGCGCTCGTTTGGGCGGTGGAACGCGGCGCGCGCGTCATCAATCTGAGTCTCGGCACCTCCTCGCCTTCCGCTCTCATGGAAAGCGGAACATACTACGCCTACACTCACGGCGCGGCCATTTTCGCCGCGGCCGGAAATACCGGCGCGCCCACAATCTATTACCCGGCCGCCTATCCCTGGGTGATGGCAGTCGGTGCGACCGGTGGAAGCGGCCTGCGCTCCTCGTATTCCAACACCGGCGCGGCCCTCGACCTGATGGCGCCCGGCGATTCCATCCTCTCCACCCTGCCGATGAAGCCAGGCTTCCTGTATAACCACGATTGTCCCAACGGCCCGTACACCTGCGGAAAATCAACCGAATACGATACGCTCACCGGCACTTCGATGGCCTCCGCGCACGCCTCCGGCGCGGCCGCCCTGCTGGCCTTCTATCCCGCCTTCGATTCACCCGATAAGATTTACGAAGCCCTCACCAGCACCGCGCTGGATATGGACGCGCCCGGCCTGGACAACAACACCGGCTACGGCCTGATCCAGATCGCCGACGCCCTGGCCTTCGCGCCCACCATCGTCCCCACGCCGACGCCCGGCCCGCCGGCCGTCTCTTACGACGTGGTCGATTCGGACGCGTGCGGCAACCTAGTTCAATATTCATGGCGCGACGCGTCCGGCGGCACGCCCATCCTGTTCCTGCCGGGCGGCAACAACGGCTCGGCCCTGCTGTCACTGCCGTTTACGTTCGACTTCGGCGGCGTTCCATACACGACTGTGACCGTCAGCAGCAATGGATACTTGACCTTTGGCGCCATCGGCACATCCACCGAAAACTTCATCATCCCCTCCATCGGCCAGCCCAACAATTTGATCGCCCCCTTCTGGGACGACCTGACTGCCTCCGCGGGAGGAACAGTTTACTGGACCGTTACCGGTGCGGCTCCCGCGCGCGAAGTCATCATCGAATATAACGGCGTGCACCGTTACGTGACCCAGCCCTTCCCCCAGCCGCCGCTCATCATCGGGCCGCTGACCTTCGAGGTGATTCTCTTCGAGGGCAGCAACCAGATTCTCTTCCAATACGAAACGCTGACCGGCGACGGCTCCGACGGATCCTCCGCCACCATCGGCGTGGAGTACGCGGACGGCACAGCCGGGCGCGAGTACAGTTACAACAAAACGGACGCGGTCGAAGAAGGCCTGGCGTTGCTGTTCATCCCCTTCGCCACCGGCGGCACGCCGCCCTCCAACAGTTGCGACGCCTTCACCGCTCCGGCTGACTCCGGCGGTGGATTCTTCGACGCGCCGCCCTTCTGCCTGATGATTCCCCCCGGCGCGCTGGAGCATCCCGCCACCGTGCAGATCCAGATCCTGACCAGCGCCCCAACCATGCCGGGCCGCTTTCTCGACCTGAGGCATTACGCCGACATCACGATTTCCTATTCCCCGGCCCCGCCGCTGTCGCCGGTGCCCGAGGCTTACGTGTGTTACCACTACACGCCGGAGGATGTGCTCGCGGCCGGGGGACATCCAGAGAATCTATTGATCATGGCCTACGATTCGGAACTCTCGCGCTGGGATGCGTTGACCACGTCGGTGGATTCCCTCAATGAGATCATCTCGGCCCGCGGACCGCACTTTTCCATTTACGGTATCGCCACCAACGACATCGAAGAACTTCCCGTCACAGGCGGCCCGCGCTCAAACTACAATCTATCTTTGTGGGCAGTGGGCGTCCTGATCGCATTCGTCTCGCTGCGTTTATGGATTCAAACGTCACGAACAGATCGAACTTAGGGCCTATCCGAATAACTCCGGAGTCGGCCGGTTTGCTGGCGTCCTTCGGGAGCAAGCCCCCTGATTCCATAATCGAGATTGGTTATCCGGATAGGCTGTTCGTCTGGCTTCTCGGTCTTCTCGCGGCTTTCGTTCTCGCCGCCTGCGGGGCCTCTGCGGTCTCTCAAGAACCTGCGCTCCCCGCGCCCATCGTCAACGTTACGCACGCGGCTCCCCCCTCCACATTTGACATTACTCCCTCGCCCGCGCCTGCGGCAATCGAGTATGGAATTGATCACCTGGCAGCGTCCCTCTTCGGCAGCCAGCGCCTCATCGAGCGCGTGCGCATCCCGGCCATCGGCGTGAACAGCGAGGTGATCCCCGTCGGCTGGCAGAGACAATTCGGCGCGCCGCTCGAAAGCGACGCACTGGAATGGGATTCGCCCGGCGATTACGTCGGCTGGGTGATCAACAGCGCACTGCCCGACCAGCGCGGCAACGTCATCCTGTACGGACACAACAACCTGTTCACTGCCGTCTTCCGCGATCTGTGGAAACTTGCACCGGGCGACAGGCTCTACCTGCAAACCGCCGAACGAAAATGGGAATACCTGGTGGATCAGGTCGTCATCATTCCCGTCGCGGGCGCGGCCGATGAGGAGCGCGCCGCATATTACGCCTATTTTTATTCCAGCGGCATCCCGCGCCTGACCGTGGTCTCCTGCTGGCCGCCCGACAACAACACCCACCGCGTGATCGTCACCGCCTATCCACTCGAGTTGCCGTAAGGCAAAGAGTCCAGACTTTGGACTCCGGGGCAGGACAATCATCTTCCTCTCACTTGTTTTTTCAAAACGCGGCGTTATACTACCAGTATGGGACTGCTGGATTCCCCCTACCTGTCGGGGCGCCCTGCGGGCGAGCGCCTGCCGCTGGCGCGCTTCCTCCCGCCGCTGGAAGACGGCATCGCCGCGACCTGGCTTTTACTTCACGCCCCGCCCTTCGATGCGGCTCAAAACAAACCCGGGGCCTGGGTGCTGGACCCTTTCGGAACCTCGCCCCGACTCGCGGTCGAAGCCGCGCGGGCGGGCTACCGCGTGCTGGTCACGGCCAACAACCCGGTCACGCGCTTCCTGCTCGACCTGGCCGCGAATCCCGCATCCGAAGCGGACTTCCGCGCCGCGCTGGCCGACCTGGCCGTCGCAAAAAAAGGGGACGAGCGCCTCGAAACCCATTTGCAGTCGTTGTATCTGACTCCCTGCGCCAATTGCGGACAGGAAGTTCCCGCGCAGTCTTTTCTGTGGAAGAAAGGCGGCGACGCGCCCCACGCGCGCATCTACGGATGTCCGGCCTGCGGCGAGAACGGCGAACATCCCGCCGCGCCCGCGGACCTGGAGCGCGCCGCGCACATCGCCGCCTCGGCCGGACTGCACCGGGCGCGCCTGCTGGAGCGCGTCGCCCCGCCCGACGACCCCGACCGCGAATACGCCGAGGAGGCATTGGCAAACTATCTGCCGCGCGCCCTGTACGCGCTGGCCACGCTCATCAACCGCCTCGACAGTCCCGGCGTCTCGCCAGAGCGCCGGCGATTGTTGAGCGCGCTCTTTTTGTCGGTCTTCGATTCGGCCAACAGCCTGTGGCCGCATCCCACCGAACGGCCGCGTCCGAAACAGTTGACCGTCTCCGGTCAGTTCCGCGAGAACAACGTCTGGCTGGCGCTGGAAGAAGCGGTGACGCGCTGGGCCGGGGACAAACCTCCCGTCCCGCTTGCGGCGTGGCCGGCGAAGATCCCCGAAAGCGGCGGCGTCGTCCTGTTCGAGGGGCGCATCAAGGACCTGGCCGAGATCGTCAAGGAAGCGCCCATCGCGGCCGTCATTGGCGCACTGCCGCGGCCCAACCAGGCCTTCTGGACCTTGTCCGCGCTGTGGGCCGGCTGGCTGTGGGGACGCGAGGCCGCCGAGCCGTTCAAGATCGCCTTGCGCCGCCGCCGCTACGACTGGGCCTGGAACGCCACCGCCCTGCATGCGGCCTGCGCGCACCTGTTCGAAATCCTGCCGCTGGGCACGCCGTTTCTCGGCCTCCTGCCCGAACCTGAACCCGCCTTCCTCACCTCCGCGCTGACCGCCACGAGTTCGGCGGGATTCGATTTGAAGTCCCTCGCGGCGCGCACCGAGTTCGACCCGATTCAACTCGTGTGGCAGCGTGGCGCGCACCTGCAACGCGAAACGGGCGAGGCCGACCTGGACGCGGTGCGCGAGGCAATGCAGCGGCACCTCGTCGAGCGCGGCGAACCGGCGCGCTACCTGTACGTCTATGCCGCGGGTTTGCTGGCATTGACCGAATCCCACGCGCTGCGAAAAAAGGGACAGGAGTTCGACGATGCCTTGCGCGGCGCGCAGTCTCTGATCGAGGCCGCGTTGAAGAACGCCCCGCGCTTCGTCCACTACGGCACAGGCGAAAGCGTGGATACGGGACTGTGGGGGTTCAAAGAGCAACCGGCGGATGCGGAGAAGCAGTCTCTTTCCGACCGCGTGGAAATGACCGCCGTCACGTTCCTCCAGAAAAATCCTGCCAGCACGTTACCAGAAATCGAAGCGGACTTATACCCGCGCTTCCCCGGCCTGCTCACACCCTCCAAAGGTATCGTCCTTGCCGTGTTGAATTCCTACGCGGAGGAACGCGATGGCCGCTGGCGATTGCGCCCCGAAGACCAGGCCGCATCCCGCCGCGCCGAACTGGCGCGCATGGAAGCCATGATCGAAACGCTCGGCACGCGGCTCGGATACGCCACCCTCAAGCAGGATCGTCTGTTGATCTGGGAGGAGGACGACCGGCCCGCGCGCGTGATCTACGCGCTCGTCTCAGCTCTGGTTGGGCGCGCCCTCGCGGACCTCGAAACCGTCCCCGCGCAGAGACTGATCGTCCTGCCCGGCGGACGCGCCGCGCTTGCGACTTATAAAGCCCAGCGCGATCCATCGCTGGCGGCGCGGCTGGAAGGCTGCCGCTTCATCAAGTTCCGCCTGCTCAGGCAACTGGTCGAGATTCCCATCCTGACGCGCCAGACTTTCGAGGAACAGATCGCGGCCGATCCGCTCGAACGCGCGCAGGGACAGAGGATGATGTTTTGATCAATGGTCAAAAAAATATCGCTGCTTGCCACACTCTTCCTCGCCGCCTGCATCACGATTTCGCAAAGGAACATACCCACCGCCACACCGGTCTTCGTCACGGCCACGTTGCCGCCGACGCGCGCCGTGACGTTGCCCGCGTCACCCACCGCGACCTCGACGCCGACTCCCGCGGTCACTGTGCCAGCGGATTGTGAGGACTCGGCCGTCCTGCTGGCTGACGTGACTATCCCCGATAACACGGTCGTGGCGCGCAGCGCAGCGTTCACGAAAACATGGCAGTTCAAGAATACCGGCACTTGTCCGTGGACGGGTTACACGATTCGATTCGAGTCAGGTGACCGCATGGGCGCGCCCGATTCCGCGCCCGTCTCGCAGACCGCGCCCGGCGCGACGGTGGATGTGTCGGTTGATTTAACCGCGCCAACCACAGATGGCACGTACACAGGCTTTTTCACGTTGCATAACGCCGCGGACGAGACGCTTTCGATTGGCATCGAAGAGACGTTCTGGGTGAAGATCATTGTTGGCGCGGCTTCGCCGACTGCGGTCCCAGCCGCGAACACGCCCACAGGCGGAGGCAACTGCCAGTCCAGCACGAACGGGGCTTATGTCAACCAGATCGCGGCGCTGATCAATTCCGCTCGCGCGGATGCAGGCCTGCCCGCGCTCACGATCAACGCGCAATTGTCTGCCGCCGCGCAGGGTCACGCGGTGGATATGGCCTGTCACAGTATGATCAGCCACACAGGCTCGGACGGTTCGACGGTCCATGCGCGCATCGTCGCCGCGGGATATTCGCCCTCGTATTCGGAGGAGATCATTTACGCAGGCGGCGGGCCCGAGGCCGCCTTCCAATGGTGGATGAACGACGCACCGCACCGCGCCGCCATCTTAAACTCGAAGGTCACTGAGATGGGCATTGGTTACGCCTCGGCCGCCTCCAGCCTGTACGGCGATTACTTTACGGTGGACTTCGCCAGCCCGTAACGGATGGAGCGGACGGTGTTTATCTCTATGACTTTCCCCACTTCATTGAAAACGAGGAAAACATGATCAGAAAAGTAGTGTACTTGACTGTTTTATCGGCATTGATGCTCTCGGCCTGCGGAGGAAAAACAACGGCGACCAAAACCCCAACGACCGTCCCGGCGGATGAGCCGACCAAGGCCCCGGCCACTTCCGCACCCATCGTCAACCCGGCGGGCTGTACCGACACCGCGGCCTTCGTCACCGACGTGACCGTGCCAGACAACACCAACTTCGACGCAGGCGAGACCTTCAACAAGGTCTGGCGCGTGGAGAACACCGGCACCTGCACGTGGACCGAAGAATACACGCTGGTCTTTGCCAGCGGCGAGCAGATGGGCGCGCCCGATTTCGTCCCGCTCTCGGTCACGAAGCCCGGCGAGACGCTCGACATCGCGGTGGACATGACCGCGCCGAGCGAGGACGCCGTCTTCCGCGCCGACTTCGAACTGCACAACCCGGACGGCGAGACCATGCCGATTGACCAGAACACCGTGCTGTGGGTTATCATCACGGTCGGCACCGCGACGGCCGACTCGAGCGATTCCTCCTCGACGAACACCGATTCGAGCGGACCCGGGTTTGCCGCCGTTTCCTGCGCGTTCACCACCAGCCAGGCCAACGCGGACGCGGTGGTGGCGGCCATCAACGCCTTCCGCGCCCAGAACAACCTGCCCGCGCTGACTGTCAGCCCTGAGTTGACCGCCGCCGCGCAGGCGCACAGCAACGACATGGCCTGCAATAATTTGTTTGTCCACAACGGCTCGAACGGCTCCACGCCGCAATCGCGCGCCGCGGCCGCAGGGTACAGCGGTTCTGTGACCGAGAACGTCTATGGCCGCAACCCCGTCCCGACCGGGCAGGAGGCCGTCACCTGGTGGGCTACCGACCAGACCGACCCGCGTCACCGCCAGAATCTGCTCACCACCAAGTACACCGAGATCGGCGTGGGTTATTCGTTCTATAACAGTTTCGGATATTACGCGGTGGTGTTCGGCGCGCCGTAGTCCCGGCTGTTACCATAATTAAAACTTGTCTCAAAAATACTGACCGGCCCCGTCATTGCGAGCGAAGCGAAGCAATCTCCTTGAAAACGAGGTGACCTCGTAGAATTGGGGATTGCTTCGTCGGGCTTTGCCCTCCTCGCAATGACAACCGCTTATTTTTGAGATGACTTCTACAAACAATTGGCCGACTCACAAGTTCGAGTCGGCCAAAATCTTTTCAGAATGTTCTTCCTGTTTTTACTTGCGCCGTTTTCGCCAGGCCCACACGACCAACGCCAGCGGCAGGAGAGCCGCGCCCCTGCACGGCAAAAGCCGCCTGGGTCTCTCGTCTTCGCCGCCGTCCTCAGGCGATAGAGTCGGCTGGGTCTCCGGCGGCTCAACGATTGCCGCGGACCCCTCTCCCATCAACTGAATGTCGTCCACCCAGAGTGTGCCGGTGTTGGGCGTGTCGGGATAGGTAGTGAAGCCAAAAGCCATGCCGACGACCTGGTCCGGATTGTCGAAGGAGGCACCGGCGTTCTCCTCCCAGTCTGCGCGGTGGAAGTCCGACCAGCGCAGTTCGACGGGGATCCAGCCGTCGGCGCTCTCCGGCGGCGACTCGAGAGTGTAGATGTAGGTTTCCTGAGCCTCGCGGCTTCCGGCGTAGACGTCCACGTCGAAAACCAGCCCCGCCTCGGCCGCGTGCAGGTGGAAAGTCAGCCCTTCGTATCCGCTCCAGTCTTGCGGAGCATCTTCGTAGAAGAGCGCGCAGGTAGCCCAGGCATTCGCGGCGACGTCGAAATCGAGGATGAGCGAGTTGTTCCCCTCATGCGCCGTACCCGGTTCCGCCGCGCAGTGCATCGAGGTCGAAGTGGCCTCGTCCCAAAAGGGCTCCCAGCCGTTTGTCCCGGCGGGATCGCCCGATTCGAAATCGTCAACCAGCGCGGAAGGCCGGGGCTGAGTCCCGGCTTCGGGGACCGGCGAAGCCTGCGCGGGCGCGGGTTGAAGCGGCGCGTCCGCCTGCCAGCGATGATAGAAGACGTTCAGTAATTGGACGAATTCCTCGGTGGCTTTGCGGCTCCCCTGCGCGGATGGATGATCGTCGTCCGACGGGTAGAACAGCGTATTCATCCCGGGCGTGAAGACGTGCTCGACCCGTCCATTGACGAAGCGATGATGGTTATCCGCGCCGGTCAACACGTTGTAGAAATCGAAGACGGCCACGTTGTTGAGCGTGTAATTGTTCTCGCTCAACCAGTCGGTGACCAGCCACTGGTTGAAGGCGCGCGCGTTCTCGGCGTAAGCGGGATCGGAAAGCGGCGGCGCGGTGATGACCACGAAGAGTTTATCGGGGCGCGTGGCAAAGTAACGCAGGATTTCGCGATAGACGTATTTAGCGTGTCCCACCGACAGCCAGCCTTCGGGGTCGGGCGGATCGTTCGGATTCCCCTCCAGCGCGGAGTTCGGGAAACACGACTTGAACAGGATGATCTCATTCTCGCCGCCGGGATCGTCCAGCGTGCGCGTGTAGTCGGAGTGCTGGCCGCTTTCGTCGAACAGCGCGGACATGTAACGCGGCGTCGAGTCGCCGGCGAACCATTCCACCCAGTCCGGGATGTCGGTGCGGTCGCCGATGCCGTCCGGCCCCCAGCCATAGTTGGTGTCACTGACGAAGTAGTTGTTCTGGTCGAGGGCGAGTCCCAGCCCGCCGTAATCGTCGCGCAGCCAGTTTTCCCCCGTGGAGTGATGGATGAAGATGAGTCGGACGACGCGGCCCGGCGGACTCGCATCCTCCTCCTGCCGTACCGGCGCGGACACTTCGACTTCGCTCAGTGCAAGCCCCGAGGCGGCCGCGGTCACAAAGAGCAGCATCAGCCCTGCCAGCAGGTTGAACGCGAACGTGATCTTGATTTTCATACGACCCTCCCCGGTCTCGAAGAATGGAATCTGCAAGCGCTGCTAGAGCTTTCTTTTTATTTCTTCAATCAATTGGAATAATTCATCCAATAACATTGATTTCAATCGATTCTCTCCGATACCATCCAGAAACGAAGATAGTGGTTCAGAATAGTCGTTTTCAAGTAATGGATTTTCTACAAGTATAACTAATTGATGTAAAAAATGTAGCGCCTCGTGCGAGGGATGCAACATATTATTTCTTCTTACGATCTCAATAAATTTATGCGCGTGCAAAGTGGAAATGATGGGTAACATTGAAATAATCTCTCGTACACCTACCTTGTCATGAGACTCATGCAGCCATTTCTTCCAAGCCTTGTCGTGTTTTCGATCTCTGAACGTAACGGTCCTCAAACTTTTATACACGACTATTAACATAGATAACATTACTACAACAGCAACCACCATACCGCCCCTTTCAGGTCCTAAAAACCTCCACGCAAGATAGTATAAGACACAATAACATACCAAGAAGACCAAACCGACGAGCAATATAGCCCTCTCCTTTTTTGAAAAAGATATTGTCTTAAGCGAACTCAGTCCTTTCAGAAAGCTATTGACAACCTTCTTAAAAGCAATGAATGGGGAAAATGATACATATATCATACTCTTTTCAAAGGGAAACTCTTTCACTGAAGCTATTAGGGATGGCATTATTAATGACATGTAGAATAACGCAATAAGTGGGGAGGGATTATATCCGGAAATATAGAGTGCAAAAAACAACAATGGATAACTTAATCCACCCACCATCAAACGGTTCATAAAATAAACTTGGTAATCTGTAGTAATTATTGTCGCAAACAATATCAAAACACTAAAAAGCATCATAAAGACGCCAAAGGTAATAACACCCGCGTACTGTTTATTTGCCAGAGGCGATACAATGGCTGACCAAAATAATGCCCCAGAAGCAATGGTTGCAGAAGATAAATCTAACAAATACCCAAATTGAATCCCTCGAATAACACTGATATAGTCCTTCGCGTTAACCAACCTGGACACTTGAGCATAGACAACATTGCTACCTCTAAAAATTCCTAGACGGAGAAGCTTCTCCAAAATTGAACTTTTTATCCATGCTCTTATGTCGTCAGGCATTTCATCAAGCCTTGCCACTTGACGATATGCAATGTCGCTAAGAAAATGACTTCCATCTACAATGGCAGGTCGAATTATTTCGGTTAAGTTGGAGCTGGGCACAATCCCCGCGACCTCTAGAGCCCAGATTCTACTGGGCAATGAACCAAGTAAAGTTGCCAATGATACAATCGCGCCTGTAACTGCACGTATTCTCTCTGGCAGTATGGCCTTTCGATTTGAAAAACCATCCTGTAACAAATCTAATAAATGTAAACAGCCTTTAGGCCATGGAAAGTCAATTGGGAGTTCCCGCCCTTCGCCAGAAATGACTGACTTTAGATATGATTCGATATTTTCCCAATAAGAATCCAATAAAGCCCGCGCTTCTTCAATTAGCGGGGAAATACGTGCTAGTGATTGTGTCTGGCAAATAACAACTGTTGTCTCACGCCACCTTGGGTTCATGAGTAGGTCTTGAATGGTTATATTCCCTTCACTTAACACATATGCAGTAGCGAAATATTCTTGAAAGCGTCTATGTGCAAAGGTAAAAGTTCTCTGGCCTCCCGAAAATTCTGAAGCGTCTGAGCGGGCAAGTTTTATAAACTCTAAGGCATCAAGACAGTTTTCAAAAGCATCGCCAGTCTCAAAGTTAAGTGCCAGAAAATATTTTTTGAGATCATCACGGGAAGGGCTCAAACCCAAATCTCGACTTTGAGACATGCAAAAGGCGACTCGTTCTGCGACTCGGCGTATTTCTTCAACAGTCAGACCGAAACGTTGGATGACTCTGTCTCTGTCCTGATTTAGGCGACGTTGTATATAAGCCCCAAAGACCGCATCGACATTTTGCGGAAATTCATTGTTAGATTGAACATATCCGATGAGGAGACCTAAGAACAACGGATTCGTTGCGAATCTTTGAATTTCAGAATCTGCAATGTCAAGGTTCCCTAACAACAATTTTTCGTGATGCGTCTTTAATTCTGAAAGTTCTATAAGCCTAATTTGCTTGGGACGCGTCAAGTTAACAATCCTAAAACGCGGCCAACCAACCTGGCCTGGCCCCTTAAAGTATCTGGAAGCGACAACGCCACGACAAGTGTTCAACCCATGCAAAAAATCATAAATGGCATCTGCGTATTCTCTGATTATCTTATCTGCGTCTTCTGCTCCCAAAATCTCTGGAATTTCGTCAAACGAGTCAAAAAGAAATAACCACGATCCGTTTTCCAAGCCCTGTTGGAATTCGTCATCTATAAATTTATCTACATCACGATCATTTATTCGCTTTAATGATCTCAGGATAAAGTTCTCGACCAGGCCACGATTGATCGGTTGATTCTGTTCTCGTTTCAATTCTTTGAGATTTAGATAAATGGGTATCAGTGATGTGGGACTTTTTGACTTAATTGCATTTTTAGCAATATCGAGAGCCACATGGCGTAAAGCAACGCTCTTTCCTGAGCCCGCGTCACCCTCTACAAGAATTATTCGTTCCTGGCTTTGCTTCAAAGCCTTCGATAGAGACTTTTCCCTTCTTAATCCACTGGACGTTTTTTTGATAAATGGGAAAAAACTAATTGCTCTACGTTTTCCCTCCATTTCCACCTCTGCCTCAAGCTCGGCAAAGCGGAAATCGCTCCAGTCTTCCCGCTGATTTAATCGCCTTATCTCGCTCTCGATATGGTCCGCGAATCGCTGCCGGCGACGGATTTTTCGTTTTTGCTCACCATTGTAAAACAAGGGAATAAAAGTGGTTCTTATTATTTCAATTATTCCCCTCAACAGCCACAACAATACGAAAAGCAAAACAAATGGCGACAGGAGTGTTACAATCCACGCAACGATCTCATTGCCAAATAATTGTTGTAGAGTCTCAAGCCACCATCGAATACCGTCAGTCATAATTCCCTCACGAGGTTGCAGAACGGGATAAGGAAGGAAGTTACCTGATTATAAACCCAACACAGAGGCATTCGGAGGGCTCGTGACCATCATGGATTTTTGCTTCCGAATCTTACCCGCTACGAATAAGAAAACGCTTGTGTTTACCTGTAAAAATAGATAAAATGATGAAAACCTATTCCTGCAAAGACAAGAGGACATATGGCATTTTCCAGGTCATGGACTTTTACTTTGGAAGACGGGAATCATATTGTCGGTACGAACTGGAGTAATCCAGATTTTTTTGGCGCGTTTACCGGCGAACTCATTGTGGACGGGATGGTTGTCAATACCTTCAAAGGCAAGCAAATCGCCGGGTGGAAGTATGAGGCTTCTTTCCGTGTGGGCTCCCATGTAGGTGTTTTAAGAAACTCCATCAAAGTTTTCGGGGTGAAAGAATCTGATTTGTATATCAATGGCGCTCTTCTAAAAGCCGGCGCTCATACGGTCATTGCGCAGCCGAGGCAAACGACCGCACAGCCTGTTGCTCCCCCACCGCCTGCAAACGCTCAACCTGGGCCAAGTTCGCAAGGGCCTGTGCCTTTTTATCCGGTCCTGCCCCCAAACTGTCCCAATTGTCATGCGCCCATCAACATGAACACCGCCAATTGGACCGGGCCGATGAGCGCCAGTTGTCCTCACTGCGGGAGCGGCATCGAAATCCAATGGAAGAAGATCGGCGAATGAAGTTATCTATTCTATCTTGAGGCAGGAGGCTGAACATGCAACTGATATTGTCTGCGATTTCAGCGGGTGGGATGGTCGGGGTGGCTGACCAGTACCTTTGTCTGCTGATCGTGGGACTCGCCGCCAAGTTTGGGTGGATTCAGATCTCGCCCGCCACACAGTTCATGACGAACTGGTGGTTTCTTGGGATTATCGGCCTGTTCTGGTTCCTGACCGTCGCGCCGGCCTACCTGACGACGGTCGCGCCGGGCGTGATGAACAGTGTCAACACCGTAATCAATTTCCTGAGCGGTTTCGTTGTCCCGATTTCCGGCGCGCTGATCGCGCTGGCCTCAGTCGGAGTGATCACCAACCTCGACCCTCAAACGCACCAGATTCTCGAGACGGTCCGCCTCTGGGGAGACGGAGGCGATCTGGCAGGTTCCGGCTGGGCGATCGCGGGCGGAGGGGCATTGATCGCCTCGACTTTGACCGGACTGAAAGCGGCCGCAAAACCCGGTCTCAGCGCGGCGACCGGCACACTTGGGCACACGTCCGCGCCCATTTACGCCACGGCAGAGAACACCGCCTCACTGCTCGGCATGTCACTGCTTTATTTCCTGGCCAGCGTCAATCCCTGGCTGATCGTCCTGTTGATGGTTCTCATCTCGATTGCGCTGGCCGTGTTGCTGGCATATGCCGTCTCGCAGTTGAGGAAGTTGAAGTCCGGGCTGGGGGAGTATTTCCGCCTCCTGAAGTACAGGCCCGGCGCCGGTTTCACCGTCGCCCTGGAATTCCTCATCTGGGGCCTGGGTTGGATGATACGAGGACACTGGCTGAGAGGCGTCGCCATGTTCGTGGGCTGGTCAATCTATTGGGGCGTATGGCTGGCAACCCTTGGCCTCACAGTCACTCTGCCAGTTCTGACTATCTGCTTCATTCCCATGTCACTAATTACTTTCTTCTGGATTGCATCTGCCTCGGCGCGTGCGTTGTTGCGAACCTATCCACCAGTTCAGGAACCCGTTTCAGCGCTTGGACTGACGGTGTGATAACAACTTCCGTTAGCAAGGCACAAGCCCCTGAGAGCCTGACAACCCTCAGGGGCTTTCTCTTTAGGCGGACACTATGGGCAGACACGCAGGTCCGCCCTACACAACCACGCTGACCAACCTCCTGTTTGCCACGATCACCTTCTTCGGCTCTTTGCCTTCCAGATACCTCTGAACGGTCTCGCTCGCCAGCGCGGCGGATTTGATCTCTTCCTCGCTCGCGTCGGCCGCGACGGTGATTCGGTCGCGCACCTTGCCATTGACCTGGACGGGCAGTTCGATCATGTCCTCTTTCGCGGCTGCCTCGTCCACCTTGGGCCAGGCCTGCTGATGGATCGAGTATGGCTTGCCCAATTGATTCGTCCAGAGTTCCTCGGCGATGTGCGGCGCGACGGGGGCCAGCATCTTCAAGTAGATTTCCCGCGCTTCGCTCCATTCGGGACTTCCAACTGCTCCCGCATCACGCGCCTTGTACATCTCGTTCAGCAATTCCATCAGCGACGAGATGATGGTGTTGAATTCGAAATTCTCGAAGTCGCGCGTGACGCGGCGCAGGGTCTGGTGGACTTTTCGCCTTAAGACCTTTAGGGTCTCCGGAGACCCTAAAGGTCTCTTCTCGTCTTCCGTAAACAACGCCCATGTACGCCTCAGCCAGCGCGAGGTCCCGTCAATGCCCTGCGAATTCCACGGGCCGCCCTCCTGCCAGCGATAGGCGAACATCAAATAGGTACGCAACGCGTCCGTGCCGTACTGCGCCACCAGTTCGTCGGGCGCGACCACATTGCCCTTGCTCTTGGACATCTTATCGCCGTCTTCGCCAAGAATGATGCCCTGATTGCGCAATTGCAGCATCGGCTCGTTGCCCTCGACGATGCCCGCGTCGCGCAGTGCCTTGTGGAAGAAACGCGTGTACAACAGGTGCATGGTGGCGTGCTCGATGCCGCCGGTGTACGTGTCCACAGGCATCCAATAGTTGTACTCGGCCTCGTCGAACGGGCCCTTGTCGTATTGCGGCGACAAGTAACGCAGGTGATACCACGACGAGCACATGAACGTGTCCATTGTGTCGGTTTCGCGCACGGCGGGCTCGCCGCACACGGGACAAGTGGTGTTCTTCCAGGTCGGATGCAGTTTCAACGGCGACTCGCCCGTTGGTTTCCATTCCACGTCGTCGGGTAACAGTACGGGCAGCTGATTCTCCGGGACGGGATTCCAACCGTGTTTTTCACAATGGATCATCGGGATGGGCGCGCCCCAATAGCGCTGACGCGAGATCAACCAATCGCGATAACGATAGTTGACCGATTCCTTCCCGATGCCCTTTTGCTCCAGCCAGTCAATCACTGCACTGATACCGGGGTTTTTGCGCCCCTTTTCGGTGTTGACCTTCGTCCCGTCGAACGGGCCCGAGTTGACCATCACGCCCGCGCCGGTGTAGGGCAAGATGGAATCCTGCCCTACGGGCCGAATCACTTCGACGATGGGCAGGTCGTATTTTTTGGCGAAGGCAAAGTCGCGCTCGTCGTGCGCAGGGACGGCCATGATCGCGCCTGTGCCATAACTCATCAACACGTAGTCCGCGATCCAGATCGGGATGCGCGCGTCGTTGACAGGATTGATGGCATACCCGCCTGTGAACACGCCTGTTTTCTCCTTGTCCACGGCCTCGCGGTCAATGTCCGATTGACGCGCAGCCTGTGCTTTGTAGGCTTCCACGACCTCGCGTTGTTCGGGCGTCGTGACCTTGTCTACCAGCGGATGTTCGGGCGCAAAGACCATGAAGGTGGCGCCCCACAGCGTGTCGGGACGCGTTGTGAAGATTTCGATGTCGTCGCCCTGTTCCGTTTTGAAGATCACGGACGCGCCTTCACTGCGGCCAATCCAGTTCGTTTGCAACACTTTAACGCGCTCGGGCCAGTCCAGTTCGTCGAAGTTCAGCAGTTCATCGGCGTATTTGGTGGTTTTGAAGAACCACTGTTCCAGGTCCTTTTTGATGACGGGTGTGCCGCACCGTTCGCAGACGCGGTTTTCGCCCCACACCTGTTCGCGCGCCAGCGTTGTGTTGCAGTTCGGGCACCAGTCCACGGCGGACATCTTGCGATAGGCCAGTCCCTGCTTGAACAATTGGATGAAGAACCATTCGGTCCACTTGTAGTATTCGGGATCGGCGGAGATTGCCTCGCGCTCCCAATCGAACATCGTGCCCATGGTGCGCAACTGACGACGCATGTTCTCGATATTTTTGTACGTCCATATCTTCGGATGAATCCCGCGCTTGATGGCCGCGTTCTCGGCGGGCAGGCCAAACGCGTCGAAGCCGATGGGGAACAGCACGTTGTAACCGTTCATGCGCATGAAGCGGGCGCGCGCGTCCGAGGGCGCCATGGGATACCAGTGGCCGAAGTGCAAGTCACCCGAGGTGTAGGGCAGCATGGTCAGCGCGTAGTGCTTGGGTTTGCTGTTGTCAATCATCGCACGATACAGCCCGTCCGCCTCCCATTTCGCCTGCCATTTGGACTCGACGGCCTGCGGATTGTAGGAAACATCCCTGCCGGCTTTTTCCGTTCTGGGCGTGGGTTGAATCGCCGCCGGCTTTTCTTCCATGGCCATCACCGCCTTAGACTTCTCGACCACCGGCGCGATGGCCTTCACCGGCGCGGGCATGATCGCCTTCGCGGCCGCGGTCTTGACCGTTCGCGGCGCCGGCTTCTTTGCTTTCGTCCTCTGTGTGCTTTTTGCCTTTGAAGCGATCGCCTTCGCAACAGGGCTGGATGCCTTTCGCGTCGGTGCGCTCTTTCCGCGAATCACCACCCTGGTTTGGGCAGTGACTGCCCGCTTTACAACCGTTCTCCTCGCCGCGACTTTCTTTCCTTTCGCGGCGGGTTTCACCGCTTTTCCGCTGGCTGACCTCTTAACAGGCTTCACAACCTTCTTTACAGGCTTTGCCTTCCTGGTCATGGCCGTCTTTTTCTTCGGCGCGGCAGGTTTCTTTTTGACGGGTTTCTTCTTTGCAGTTGCCATTTTGACCTCACTCTCATCAAAGATGATAACGAAAATAAAAAATCTCCATCCACATCAGGGACGAAGATTCTCTCCGCGGTACCACCCGGTTTACAGTTGAAGGTTGCAAGTCAACTGTCACTTGAATTCATGGTAACGGATGAAGCCGTCGCTGACTACCTTGCTGAATATTCAACTTTCAACCTTGAACATTCAACCATGTTCACCAGCGCAGTCTCTCTTTCGAGTGGACAGGCGAGTTCGGCCTCTGTACTCCCGTTGGATACCGTCGAAGGGCTTCCACCTCGCTCTCCCTTCTCGCTGACGGGATGACCTACTACTCCTGCCGTGACTTTTATTGGCTATTTGCTTTTGGCTGTTAGCGGATGGCACGGGGCTAAAAACCAGAAGCCAATCGCTAAACGTTAGTGGACCCAGGGGGATTCGAACCCCCGACCTTCTCAATGCCATTGAGACGCGCTC